>CAZGDE010000222.1:10363-11573 GCA_964524315.1 uncultured bacterium | reverse complement strand
AGGAGGTCGTTTTTTGAAACGAGCATTTCCGCAGAAGGTTAAGCCTGTTCCTTCCCGTGTCTCGGATGACACTGTGGCAGATCAACCCAGACAGGCACTCTCAGAGGTCAACCGTCGGTCTCGCACCTCTGCTGCCATGATTGGTTTAGCAATTTCGATGGGTGTTCCTAGCTTGCTTCTTGCTAACAGCGATGAAGCAATGGCATCAGACCCCGTAGGCAGCGAACCCGTATTAGCCGCAACTCCCTCGGCATTTGATGTTGCAGCTAGTTCCTCTGAAGCTGAAGCATCATCCTCCAACCAAGTTCTTTCACCATCCGTGAATGGAACGATTGAACACACTGTGCAAGAGGGTCAAACGATCTGGCAACTGGCACAGATGTATGGAGTAGATGCTGTAACGGTTGCTACCGTCAATCGAGTACCGTTGGATGCGGTATTGCGCGTTGGTCAGGTGCTGCATATTCCCGTAGAACAGTCCACTGAAGTCGCAACAGTCAACATCGATGAGTCGACTCCTAGCTACTATGGGATGGTTTCGGCGGTACCGACCCCATCTGAATCCGCCACTACAGGTGATCGGCCCAACTACAGCGCTGATCAGCCATTAAAAGTGGAACAGGAGGCTTCCGTTGAGCGCCTCAGACAAAAGCAGGCAAACTTGCGTGCTAGCTTGAATAAGCTGAAAACTATTAATCCTGAATTGCCTGCGGTTCCAGTTCTACCGGGTGCAGAAACCGAGACAACTGGAGCAGGTAAGCAAGCAACCTCTAGTTATACGGTTAGCCCAGGTGACACACTCAGTGCGATCGCACGTTCTCACGGCATTTCACCTAGAGAGTTAGCTGCTGCCAATGGATTGACTAATCCAGATATCATCTTCGTTAACCAAGTTTTAACGATTCCGCAGTCGAAGGCGTCGTCTCAATCGACTACTTTGGCGGGTAGTCAAGCTGCGGTACCGAACTTGGTTGCAATGTCTACAACACCATCCGCGCCTGCTATTCCTGTAATTACGGCAGATACGAAGGCGGAAGATCTGACTGTGCCGACTCAGCTTGTTCAGACACCTAAGGATGATTTTTCGACTCAGGTTGCCTTTGTTCCTTCCCGTTCTGGCACGAGTCGCCAAGAACAATCTGCTCAACCTGCTAACACTACGGGTGTTACAGTTGCAACCTCTCCCTATTCGCTGAATTCTGCAACGGAT
>CAZGDE010000222.1:0-10353 GCA_964524315.1 uncultured bacterium | reverse complement strand
CGGATAGCTCCATATCTGGTTCTCAACAGAACTATGTCGAGAGTTTGAAGCAAGAAATTTTCAAGCTGAGAGAGAAGTACAAATCAGCAGGAAGTGGTTTCCAGGCAACGTCTCAGTCTGGAACAAAGGTTGCAGCAATCAGTTTGAATTCAGGTGCAAGCTCTGAAGCAACCATTGCTCCCACACGAATCAATCCTGAATTTAACCCCCGGGGTAATTCAGAGGCTCTTCGCAATCAAGTGCGTAAGTTGCAAACTAAAGTTCAGCTTCGCTCGACTGATGTCGGTCGAGAATCTGCAACAACTTCATCGTCGTCTGCGCAACCACAGCTTGTTGCTACAGCTTCGGTTGGGGCAGAAACCTATGAGCCACTTTTACCATCATCTTTGGGTCGGACTGTTGCCCCTAACTTGCCTCCATTAGGTGCGGTTGAAAACTATCTACCTGGAACATCCGGTAAGTTTAATGGGTATATCTGGCCAACTAAAGGTGTGTTGACCTCTGGCTATGGTTGGCGTTGGGGACGGATGCATAAGGGAATTGATATTGCTGCTCCCATTGGTACCCCCATCGTTGCAGCAGCTCCAGGTGTAGTTATTACTGCTGGTTGGAATTCCGGTGGTTATGGAAACCTGGTAGAAGTTCAACATCCCGATGGCAGCATTACCCTCTATGCCCATAATGAGCGCATCTTGGTGCGTGAAGGTCAGCAAGTGCAGCAAGGACAGCAAATTGCTGAAATGGGTAGTACGGGTTACAGTACTGGGCCACACTGCCACTTTGAGGTTCATTTGCCAGGGCATGGTGCCGTGAACCCTATGGCTCATCTATCGCGAGGAGCTTCGTAGTTTCCAGTTATCTATCGTTGTCTATGAAAGGTTTTCTCCCTTAGGAAAGCCTTTCATAGGTGACGGTAATCATCGTTGCTCACAAAGATGGTTGTTAATCTCAGATTTTGATTCGTCAATAATCTGATTTTTCTTTTATGTACCTCCCTCAAAAATTGTTTCCAAAAAATCCGATTTTAGGGTGGTAAATGTGTTTGAACTCTGCTAAATTAATAAAGCTGATTGATTAAGGCTCAGTAGCTCAGTGGTTAGAGCAGGGGACTCATAAGCCCAAGGTCGCAGGTTCAAATCCCGCCTGAGCCATTTAAATATTGATAAATCTAAAGGAATTGTTGATAATCTAACTCTATGATTATCGATGATTCTGGCTTTTTTTGAGTTCGGGGACTACAGGCGTAGTTGCTCATACGGTTGAGCGGCAATGGATGCGGTTGAGCTTGGTGAACTAATTGGGTTAGCTGGACGATCGCCACTTCCTGAACAATTCATCTTGGATTAAGTCGAGGTGATTCTATGCCATCCCTGAATTACACGATTAGAACCATGACCCGTGATGAAGTCAATCTGGCGATTGACTGGGCAGCATTAGAGGGTTGGAATCCGGGGGTGTATGATGCTAGCTGTTTCTATGCGGCTGACCCAAACGGGTTTCTCATGGGAGAACTAAATAGTGAACCCATCGCAACTATTTCAACCGTCAAGTATGGGGAGAGCTTTGGCTTTATCGGTTTTTATATTGTGAAGCCAGCATATCGCGGTAAGGGGTATGGAATTCAACTATGGAAAGCTGGACTCGCCTATTTAGCCGGACGCACAATTGGCTTAGATGGTGTGCTTGCGCAGCAGCGCAATTATCAAAAATCAGGGTTCAAGTTGGCTTACCGCAACATTCGCTATGAGGGGGTCAGCAGTAATCATGCTACTAACACTGTAAGGATTGTTAACTTGCGAAATGTACCCTTTGAAGGGGTGGTAGCTTACGATCGCCAGTTTTTTCCAGATAACCGCACTTCATTTCTCAAGGCATGGTTGAGTCAACCAGGTAGTACAGCGTTGGGTATTATGTTAGACGGAAAACTGGCAGGGTATGGCATGATTCGCGTCTGTCGATTGGGATATAAAATTGGCCCCTTGTTTGCTGATCGCCCGGAATTCGCAGATGCCCTTTTGACTGCCCTGCAATCCAGTATTGAACCAGGAAAAGTCTTTTATTTGGATATACCTGAAATCAATCGGGATGCTGTTGCTTTAGCAGCACGGCACAATATGAAATTGGTTTTTGAAACAGCACGGATGTACACGGGTGAAATCCCTAATTTACCGATCAATCAACTTTTTGGCGTAACAACCTTTGAGCTTGGTTGACATGCTGTATGGTACTCACGGCTGCAAAGTTATCATTGAACCCCATGTGTGGTGGTTATTTCATGATGCTGGTTACCATTTAAATAATATGAGTTTGTTGTTTCTAACTGAACTTGAGCATTAGATCAATTATTGGTAGTGGTGATGCTGCAATGGTTTGCCAATGCTTTTTAATAAGAGTTGGTTTCGTTGAAAAATTGTTTTCAAATTGAATGTTGTATTGATAGCGCAGCAACGGTTATCTGTTGGTTTCTTCTAGTTAGAAACGGGTTGGTTGGAAATAAACAACATCCGCAACAATTTACTTTTGCGATCGATTCACAGTATATTTGTACTATAATCTATGTAAGGAATTTGGTATTACGGATGACATGGCATACGGAAAAACGTTACTAAAGCATTGGGAAGTTGCCCGAACTTGATCTGGAGTTTCTATGACTACCCACTGGACGACCGAGCAAGTGTTAGCTCTTGCCCCCGATGCTGCCTCTGCGAAAAATGGGCGGGGGTTGGCAATCCGCCAGAAATGGGTTTCGTTGGGTTGCCAGCAGGCTGTCATTTGGGGTGAGTGTCAGGGAAGTGGCAAAAATCCTTATCGCACGCAGATCGATCTCAGTGAACCAGCGTTTCGTTGCAGTTGCCCCAGTCGCAAGTTTCCCTGTAAGCACGGGTTAGGTTTGTTTCTGTTGTTAGCAGAGCAACCAGGAGAAATCACTGCGGCCGAGCCACCCGCGTGGGTGAGCGAATGGTTGACGAGTCGATCGCAGCGGGCAGAAAAACAGGCAGAGAAGCAGGTCAAACGCCAGGAACAGACTGTCGATCCCATTGCACAGGAAAAGCGAGCAGCAGAGCGGCAACGCAAAGTCAGTGCGGGGGTTCAAGACTTGCGGCTGTGGTTGGAAGACCAGGTGCGTCAGGGATTAGCAACCATGCCACAGCAGTCCTATCAGGTATGGGATGCGATCGCCGCCCGTATGGTGGATGCCCAGGCTCCCGGCCTAGCAAGACAGTTACGAGAACTGGCTGGTATCGTTCATTCGGGTACAAATTGGAGCGATCGCGCCCTGGAGCGGTTAGGCCGACTGCATCTGCTGCTTGAAGGTTTTGAGCGAATTGAAACCCTGCCAGAGCCTATCCAGGCTGATCTGCGGACACAAATTGGCTGGACGCTGAATCAGGAGGAACTACTAACAACGGGTTCGGCGCAGTCGGATCTGTGGCTGGCAGTGGGACAACGTACCGAAGAAGAGGAACGGTTACGGACACGGCGAACCTGGCTCTATGGCATCGCCAGTCACACTACGGCACTGTTGCTAGATTTTGCCCACGGTCGCCAACCATTTGAACAAAGCCTGTTGCCGGGAAGCTGCCTGGAAGCAGAATTGGTCTTTTATCCCAGTGCCTATCCCCTCCGCGCCCTGATTAAAAGTCGACGGGAAGCCGTTGTCCTTGCCAAAGCCCCACCCGGTATTGAGTCAATGACAACGGCGATCGCAGCTTATAGCACAGCCCTGGCAAGCTGCCCCTGGTTAGAGCGGTTCCCCCTGTTGCTCCAAAACGTCATCCCACAACAAGCAGAACAGGGCTGGTTACTTCAGGATCAACAAGGGGCAATCATCCCTCTTTCTCCCCGGATGGAACCGACGCAGGGATGGCAACTGTTAGCCCTGAGTGGGGGATATTCTCTCTCGGTTTTTGGCGAATGGGATGGTAACTCCCTCCTGGTATTCAGCGTTTGGGTAGAGGATTCCTACTATGGCTTTTGCAACTGATTCTTCCCTGGCCGCGATCGTGGGTGCAGCCTTACTGGGTACCGAACGACAGCCCTTTCAAGTACCCAACGTTCCTGGCAGACTGGGGCACTACCTGGCACAACTGCACGATCGCCCAAACGAAGCAGCATTACTCTTGGCCGTGGGGATGGTATCGCTCCATCAACGGGTTGGATGGCTCCCTGAAACGAGATCGGTAGCCCCTGCCAAACCCTGTGTAATGGATGATCTACCCCGCTGTAGCCCCCGGTCTGCCCGTTGTTTGCAGCAAATCCTGCAGGGGCAGTACGTGCAACTGTTAGCAGAGTGGTTAGAACTGGCTGCGATCGCCCAGCAACGGGTACCGGAAATGCTTCTACCAGAACTGTTAGACAAGGGGCAACAACAGCAAGACCTGCGGGCAGCAATTTTGCCGATTTTAGGGAAACGGGGACAATGGTTAGCTGCGCAAAATCCCGCCTGGAGCTATACGACTGCTTTGACGGCGAATGAGGCAGATTGGGAAACGGGTTCTTTTTATGCTCGATTGGCCGTTTTACAAAGCTTGCGCTCCCATAACCCCGATCAGGCTCGAACCTTACTACAAACAACCTGGAACCGAGAAGCAGCCAGCGATCGCGCCAAATTTTTAGCAACCTTTTACACCGGGCTGAGTCTGGCAGATGAACCGTTTTTAGCGATGATATTGGGCGATCGGAGTAAGGAAGTCCGCCGGTTAGCCGTTGATTTGTTAGCAAGCCTGGTCGATTCCCGTTTTTGCCAGCAAATAACAGACTATACCTGTCGTTATTTGTGCGTTGAGCGTAACCAGGGTTTATCCCTACAGGTGAAGTTACCTGAACAGTTTGATGACACCCTGCGGCAACTGGGACTTGAACCGAAACCAACGGCTGCGGTTAATGCCAAGGTGGGCGAAAAAGCCTGGTGGTTGTTACAAATGATTGGTGCGACGCCCCTGCACATCTGGACAGAGCGGTGGCAGTTATCACCCCTGGAAATTGTTCAGCTGGCCCAATCCCATGATTATCAGAGTGTGTTGCTGGATGGATTTGCCCTGGCAGCCAAGCGCCAAAGGAACTATACGTGGTTGGAGGTAATTTTCAAGTTCTGGGTTGCTGAACAGGCATCGATTCATCGAAATGTTGCACTTACTACTCTGGGTACTGAAGATTTAGTGACTGCAATTCCTGCGGATCGTCGTGATGCTCTATTAATTGATTTATTCCAAATTTCTCATAAAGAAATCAATGATTCTTTGATGCTTTGGTTGCTTCGTTATAGTTCTCAACAGTGGAGCTTAGACCTGGCACGAATCGTGTTAGAGCGCTTAGAGAAGCATTTTCAGGGGTCTAGAAACCTGTCCAATTCTGACTGGGAACTCCGCTCTGTAATGAAGGAGTTTGCCCACTTTATTCCTGTTATCCTGACGCCGGAAGTCATGAATTTGCGAGCCCAGCTTATGGCTGAATCATACTGGATTCCAAGTGTAGATGAGTTGTTAGCGCTGTTGCAATTTCGCCAGGAAATGACACTGGCATTTGAGGGCGGTAGGAACGGTTAATGGGTCAATTTATTTCAATCAAGTTCATCTTCAGTCAATTTCATCCACGTCATCACCAGCGGAGCAAGCACTTATCATGCCAACAAAGTCTAAATCTCAATCCCCAGCGTCCCAACCCCCAACCTCTGCTTCTGCACTGCTGCGTGAGCATGCTGAACAACAGTTTGCCCATGAACTAGACGAACTGGCAAAAGTGGATACTCGTCAACGTCCGCCAAACTGGCAACGATCTCCCTGGGCTGTGTCGATGTACTTATTGGGCGGAACCCTGGAAAATGGCTTTGAGGTGTCGGCCAAATACATTGGTAATCGCCGGTTAATGGAAGTGGCGATCGCCACCCTCGCGACTGATCGGGCCCTGCTGTTGTATGGTGTTCCCGGTACCGCAAAATCCTGGGTGTCAGAGCATCTGGCAGCGGCAATTTCCGGTGATTCAACCCTGCTCATCCAGGGAACGGCAGGAACCAGTGAAGAAGCCATTCGCTATGGCTGGAACTACGCCCGCCTATTGGCGGAAGGGCCATCAATAGATGCTTTAGTTGTCAGTCCGATGATGCGGGCAATGACAGACGGCAAGATCGCCCGGATTGAAGAACTGACTCGTATTCCTGCCGATGTGCAAGACACACTGATTACGGTTCTGTCAGAAAAAACGTTACCCATTCCCGAACTGAATACGGAAGTACAGGCGACTAAAGGCTTTAATGTCATTGCCACAGCGAACAACCGCGATCGGGGGGTTAACGAACTCTCCAGTGCCCTTAAACGCCGATTTAACACCGTGATTCTCCCCGTGCCTAACACCATCGAGGAAGAAGTCAACATTGTTCGCCAACGGGTAGCCAGCCTGGGACGAGCATTAGAATTACCAGCGGAAGTGCCTGCGCTAGAAGAAATTCAGCGGGTTGTCACCATCTTTCGGGAGTTACGAGACGGTATCACCGTCGATGGCAAAACCAAACTCAAATCTCCGACAGGCACACTCAGCCCAGCAGAGGCGATCTCAGTCGTCAACAGTGGCATGTCCCTTTCTGCCCATTTTGGTGACGGAGCCCTGACTGCCAGTGACCTGATCTCTGGTCTAGTCGGAGCCATTGTCAAAGACCCGGTACAAGATCAAGTAGTCTGGAAAGAATATCTGGAAACCGTCGTCAAAGAGCGAGATGGCTGGAAAGATTTGTATCGAGCTAGCCGGGAAATGGGGTGAACGATGCCAACCACCTCCCCTGTTCACATTTTTGGCATTCGCCATCATGGCCCTGGTTCTGCCCGTAGTCTTTGTCAGGCATTGGCACATCTGCAACCCGACATTGTGTTAGTCGAAGGCCCCCCGGATGCCGAGGCCGTTCTTCCCTTGCTGGCCCATCCCAAGATGCGCCCCCCGGTTGCCTTGCTCATCTATGTGCCTGACAACCCCTCCCAAGCGGTTTATTACCCATTTGCCATGTTTTCCCCAGAATGGCAGGCCATCCACTATGGGCTGACCCAACAGATTCCAGTCCGATTTATGGACTTGCCGCAAGCCCATCGCTTCGCGATGAGGAAAGAGGAGGCGGAGCAGTCGTTAGAAGTTGGGGAAGAGTCGCCAGAAGATCGAGCAGCAGAGAAGTTAGAATTACCATCTGCTCTTAGCGAGTCCCCAAACCCCTGCGATGATCCGTTAACCCTGCTGGCCCAGGCTGCTGGATACAGTGATGGTGAACGCTGGTGGGAACACCTGGTTGAGCAACGGCAGGACAGTAGCGAATTATTTGCTGGCATTTTGGCCGCCATGACTGTGTTGCGATCGGAGGTAGGACAGGTGGCATCCCAATGTGATCCCTTGGAAGCCTATCGAGAAGCCTATATGCGGAAAACGATCCGTGAGGCAGAGAAGCAAGGTTTTCAGCGGATTGCCGTTGTTTGTGGTGCATGGCACGCTCCCGCCCTGGCGACTTTGCCCCCAGCTAAAGAAGATACTGCTTTATTGAAAGGACTCCCCAAACTGAAGGTTGAAGCGACCTGGGTACCCTGGACATACGGACGGTTAACCATCAGCAGTGGCTACGGTGCCGGTATCGAATCACCGGGTTGGTACCAACACCTGTGGGAACAGGGAAAACGTAAGGGTCGTCCCAATGCATCGGATGGTACGGTCACCAGCTCCATTCACTGGATGGCTAAAGTTGCGCGCTTGTTGCGGCAGCAAGACCTGGATGCCTCTTCTGCCAGT
Organism: uncultured bacterium; assembly: GCA_964524315.1. Taxonomy (GTDB): domain Bacteria; phylum Cyanobacteriota; class Cyanobacteriia; order Leptolyngbyales; family Leptolyngbyaceae; genus CAZGDE01. The sequence goes on along the minus strand of CAZGDE010000222.1, from coordinate 2,595 downwards.
GTGATTGAAGCTGTCCGTTTAGCGGAGACGTTAGCGGCACTGCGCGATCGCCCCCTCCCCGGTTTGGCCGAATTAAATGAAGCAACCCAAACCGTCCTGTGTTTTGGTGATGCATTACCGATGCAGTTGATCCAGCAGCAGTTAATTGTGGGTGAACGATTGGGTAAGGTGCCCAGTGAAACCCCAATGACTCCCCTGCAACAGGATTTACACCGGCAACAGAAACGACTGCGGCTGAAACTGGATGCTACGGAGACGATTTTGGATCTGGATCTGCGTAAACCGCTCGATCTGGAGCGATCGCACCTGCTCCAACGGCTCACCCTGCTCCAAATTCCCTGGGGCCAGCCACAGTATGCGGGCAATACGAAAGGCACGTTCCGTGAATCCTGGCGGTTACGGTGGCAACCAGAGTTTGCGATTCATCTCATTGAGGCTGGTATTTGGGGCAATACCATTGAAATCGCGGCAACAACCTCAACCTGCGATCGCGCCAATCAAGCCAATCTGCCCGATCTGACGCAACTAATCGACCAAACGTTGTTAGCCAATCTCCCCCAGGCGATCGCTCATTTGATGGATCGTCTGGCGGCAGAAGCTGCTTTGGCAAGTGATATGGCCCATTTGATGAACGCCTTACCACCTCTGGTCAATGTGCTGCGATACGGCACTGTGCGTCAGTTTGACACCGATATTGTAGGGCATGTGGTCGCAGGATTGATTACCCGCATTTGTATTGGCCTGCCTGCTGCCGCCGCTTCCCTAGATGATGATGCAGCAGCCCAAATGGAAAAACAGGTGATTGGGGTGCATGGCGCTATCTCCTTATTGCAGCAACCGGACACCTCGGAAATGTGGCAACAGGTTCTTGCCCAACTGGCAGACCAGCAGGGTTTACATGGACGGGTGGCTGGACGTTGCTGTCGTCTTCTGTTTGAAGCTGGTGTGTTTCAGGCCGAGGATACGGCACGACGGTTGGGATTGGCCCTGTCGATCGCCAGTGAACCCGCCCAGGCTGCTGCCTGGATTGAAGGATTTCTGGCGGGAAGTGGGTTGTTATTGCTCCATAACCCTACCCTCTGGCAGGTATTGGATGATTGGATCACCCAATTACCCGATGAGACATTTATGATAATTTTGCCTCTCCTGCGTCGTACCTTTTCCACCTTTGCGGCCCCTGAACGTCGCCAGATGGGAGAACAGGTGCGGCAGGGCGGGGGGGCGGGTGCGAGGTTGGGTGAGTGGGAAAAGGCTGGTAATTTTGATCGAGATCGTGCGGATATGGTTCTTCCCCTCATCGGGCAGTTGTTGGGCTTTGCACCTTAGCGATGGCAGAACAAGCTAGAGTAAACCTCCAAGTAGATAGTGGTGAATACTATGCAACACATAGAACTAACCCAATATAGACATCAGTATCAATTCGCTTTCAAGGTAATCTGGATATGACTTCCACAACGGAACGCTTACGACGGTGGCGACTCATTCTGGGTGGTGGGGCGGCTGATGGCATTTGTGCTCAGGGTACGGGTACGGGTGGTGATGGCTTCGGTCTGGGTGGTGGGGATCAGGCGATCGATCAAACCTTGAGTGCACTTTACGATAGCGATCGCCAGGGTGGGTTAGGATCTTCCTCACCAAAAGTGGCACGGTGGTTGGGCGACATTCGCACCTACTTTCCAACCTCAGTGGTTAAAGTAATGCAGCAGGATGCGTTGGAGCGGCTCAACCTGCAACAAATGCTTCTGGAACCAGAACTATTGGAAGCAGTCGAACCGGATGTCCATCTCGTCTCCAATCTGTTGTCGTTAAGCGGCGTGATGCCCGGTAAGACAAAAGATACCGCGCGGATCGTTGTTCGGCGGGTTGTAGAGGATCTGCTGCGTAAACTCGAAAACCCAACTCGACAGGCTATTTTCGGTAGCCTCAACCGTGCTGCTCGTAACCGCCGCCCCCGTCATAACGAAATTGATTGGCATCGTACCATCCGTGCCAACTTGAAACACTACCAACCCCGTTACCGCACAATCATTCCCGAAACGCGCATTGGTTTTGGCCGGAAACGCTCGGCTCTGCGCAACATTATTCTTTGCGTTGATCAAAGTGGTTCAATGGCAACTTCTGTCGTCTATGCCGGAATTTTTAGTGCTGTACTGGCATCCCTACCAGCGGTACAAACGTCTCTAGTGGTTTTTGATACGGCTGTGGTCGATCTGACCGAGTTACTGCAAGATCCTGTCGAAGTTCTGTTTGGTACGCAACTGGGCGGTGGTACTGACATCAACCGGGCCTTGGCGTACTGTCAGGCATTAATTCGCCAACCGCAGGAAACAATTCTGGTGTTAATTAGCGATCTCTATGAAGGTGGCAACCAGGCGGAGATGCGAAAACGAGTTAGTGCCCTCGTTGCATCCGGAATCCAATTCATTACCTTACTGGCGCTGAATGATGATGGCGCACCCTGTTATGACCACAAAAATACTCAGTTTATGGCATCCCTGGGGATACCCGCTTTTGCCTGTACCCCGGATCGCTTCCCCGATCTAATGGCCGCAGCTATTAACCGGCAGGATCTCAATCAGTGGCTAGCAGCACAGG
>CAZGDE010000221.1:0-11624 GCA_964524315.1 uncultured bacterium | reverse complement strand
GCCAAGAAAAGGCTAGCTTGAGAAGAAGATTAGCCCTTTAAAGAGCCGCCCCAAAGACCTGGTATTGCACACCCATAGATGGATAGCAAAATTTTATTTGCGCGCGCTATTAGTCGAGATTCCGTAAGTTTAGAGACCCTCAAACAAGGCATCAAGGAATGTAATCTAAATTTCAGAATCTTTACTATTTGCTACATCTTTATTCGCTACACACTATTTGTTACAAATATCTGCTGAGCATCCCTCATATACCTGGGATAAGTACCCTAATAACCAAAACTGGCAACGTTTAGAGTTTTCGCTTTCCCAAATAGAATTAGGTTCCTATCAGCTACACACCCGGATTCTATTTATGTTTAACCCGAATCTGAGTGCAAAGATATCCCCCGTGTGGAGTATTTGGATAAACAATTTACAGACAAACAATTTACGGTTGTTAATAGCGGATCAATTTTGCCAAACCCAGCATGACGATCGCCGCCGCAAATGCACCGACCACAATGCTGAAAATGGCCGCATCGAAACTGCCAGTCAGCGCCACAATCGTACCGGGAATCAGGGAACCCCCAATCCCGCCCAAGAGAACGGCGAGTCCGTTATATAACCCCGTACCAGCCCCAACCCGTTCGGGCGGCAAAATATGTTGCACAAGTGCGTATTCCTGAGCCCCATAGGCGCTTTGACAAAAAACGGCGATCGCAAAACATCCAACCAGCAGTCCCAACTGACTCATGCTGGACGCAATCCAGACCATGCATCCAGCCAGGGCAAAGCCACCACTGGCTAACCAGATACGGCATTGCCAGCGATCGCCCAAATAGGCCATCAGTGCCATCCCCACAATTCCAGCGGTAAAAATCAGGGCGAGCGGCCAACCTAATTGGGCAAAATCAATCCCTTTGGCCCGGTTAAAGTAGGTCGGTAGCCAGTTCAAAATGCTAAAAGCACAAAAAGCGTTGAGGCTACCACCCAATACCAACAACCAAAACCGGCGATCGCGGATATAGCCTGCCGCCTGAGCTACCGCACGATTCACGCCCATGGCACTATCACCCAATGCGTCCGGGGGGGCTAACGGTGGTGCCTCCGGGACAAAGAACCAGACAAGGGGTACGGAAACAAGTAAACCGACCCCACCCAGAACGGCAAACGTAGAACGCCAACCGATTGCCTGCGTTAAGGGAATAATCAACAACGGCGCACTGGCAACCGCCAGGATGATGCCAACACCCCAGCTCGCATTTGCCCGCGATCGCTCACGCCAGGGAAACCACCGACTGATGATGACACTCAACATGGGAACATGCACTCCTTCCCCCAATCCCAACAGCAATCTCAGCACAATCAACGCTGGTAGTGATCGCCCCAACGGGGCACTCAAACTAGTAAATAGGGAAAAGGCAATGATTGCGAAAATAATACTGCGCTTGGCTCCAAACCGTTCTGCCAGGGGACTGAGCAACATATTTGACAGCGCATAGGACAGAAAAAACGCTCCCAGCAACCATTCGCCATAGGCTCCCACCTGGCGATCGCTCCAACCAAAATCCTGCGCGATCTGGGGCAATGCCAAGGCCAGATTGTTGCGATCCAGGTAGTTGACAAAGATTGTGACTGCAAGCACAAGGGGAATCCACCAGCGACGGCGATCATCAGAGAGAGTAGTGGTTGACATGGCGGCAGGGGGGAAGTGTTGGGTGATCGGGGAACTCTAAGAACCTTAGCAGGAGAGATTAGGTTCAGGCCATTTCTGATTCCAGCCAACATCTGATTCCAGCCAACAAGTCCTGTTAGCCTTTAAACTCAGTACTCAGCTCTCAGGACTTTGCTATCTCATCTGAGGCTGATTCGGTATCAGTCAGGATCGCATGGCGGCAAAGAGGCAATGAGTGAGGAAACCGTCCGCAACCAGCGTTTATTTGTTTTTAACTGCCGCATCCAGTTTATTTAACTACCTGGTCTTTACCGTCAGTGCCGTTTACCGGGTTAACATCGCCCACCTCGACCCGTTACAACTGGTGCTGGTAGGAACTGCCCTGGAAGTGACAATTTTTCTGTGCGAAGTGCCTACAGGGGTGCTGGCAGATGTCTACAGCCGCCGGGTATCAATCATCACGGGTACATTTCTGATTGGGGCGGCCTTTATTTTGGAAGGGGGCGCACCCTATTTCATTACAATCCTACTGGCACAGGTGCTTTGGGGTGTGGGGTATACCTTTGTGAGTGGTGCGGAACAAGCCTGGATCGCGGATGAAGTTGGTGAGGAGCAAGCCCATCAAGCCTATTTGTTGAGCGCGCAAACCAGCCAGATCGGTGGCTTGATCGGTACCTTTCTGGGAGTCATGCTTGCCAGTGTCCGTCTGGGACTACCCATGGTGGCAGGGGGTTGCCTTTACATCGGTTTAGGGTTTGTACTGATCATCATCATGCCCGAACACGGCTTCCATACCCGCCTTTACAGCAGCCATTCGACATGGCAAACAATGACTCAGACCCTACAGAATGGCATTCGGCTCATTCGCAACCAACCATCATTGATGACCATTCTGCGGATTGGGGCGTTTCATGGACTTGCCATCGAAGGACTGGATCGCCTGTGGGAAATGCATTTTCTGGAGAACTTTACCTTCCCCGACCTGGGGCGATTAGAACCTATTGTCTGGTTTGGCATTATTAATGCGATCGCCAACCTCCTCAACATTCTCGGTGTCGAGATCGTGCGACGCTGGCTTACCCCCAAACACCATCTGGCTGCCGCCCGCATTTTATTTGTGATCGATGCCCTGTTTATTGCCAGTCTAATCACCTTCAGCATGGCGCAGAGTTTCCCCCTGGCGCTGGCCGCCTGCTGGTCGACAGATCTCCTCCGTGCTGCCAATGAACCACTCTATACCGCCTGGATGAATAAAAAACTTACATCAGCCACCCGGGCAACGGTTTTCTCCATTAGTAGTCAGGTCAATGCGATCGGGCAAATCATCGGTGGCCCGATCGTGGGTTTCGTTGGCAGCGTGACATCAGTACGGGCCGCGATCGCCACCTCCGGTATCCTGCTTACGCCCGTGTTGCTGTTATATTTTCAGAGCTTTCGGCAAAAGGAATAACTGACCAATAACCAACCACCAATGACCAATCCAAACGGCTATATTGCAGGAGGATTCAATGGAGGGTTGGGTGAATGCTGGTCTGGTTTATGCATGGCGCTTCCGTGAGGCAACCGGCGTATGCGGATCCGTTGCGATCGCGCCTGATTGAAAACTTTTCTGACCGGAGCCTGTCACTGCCAGAGTTTTACTCCAGCTTTTGGGGCGATACATTGGGCAACACCAATGAGTTATGGGACTGGGTGCAGCAAGACCTGGAAGCATTCAAGTGGGATCATCCCCAGCTTGAGTTGGATGATATATTCCATTACCGACAACGGCGCGAACAGCTCATTTCCGGCTTCTTTCATGACATTTTCAATTACCTCAACAGTAAGCAAGGACGGGAAGTCCGGCGGATCATTGCCGTCCAACTACTCAGTTTTTTGACCGAAACACCGTTTGAAACAGACTTACACATCGTTGCCCATTCCCTCAGTAGTGTCATTTTGTGGGAAATGCTGTTTTCCGATGCCCTGGAACCCGCCGATCCGGCCTTCTATGTTCGCAATGTCATTAAGGGGCTGAGTGGCAGCAGCCAGGGACGCAAAGTAACCCTCCGCAGCATCACCACCCTGGGGTCACCGTTGCTATTTTTTAATCGCGTGTTAAATATCGACGGGCAGCGGCTCAAATACTTTGCCAGTCGTTACACGGGCGCACCTCTGCGCTGGATTAACATTATCCATGCATCGGATATTTTCGCCTACCCGTTACGGGCCAGCCTGGAACTGGATGATACCAACCTCTACTTTCAGGATTGCTACCTGGGCGAACGTAACTTTCTCAAGAAGAATATAGGGGATGTGACAATGGCGTTGGGATTGGTGGCAGACCACAGCCAGTACTGGCGTAGCAGCCGGGTAGCGCGGTTAGTAATGGCAAATTTACTGGGGGAAACCGCTACGCTAGAGCAGAACAGCCCCATTCTGGAGTTTGGCGAAATCGATTAGCGCCTCATCCCGAAGAAATATTTCCAACGTTCGCTTAACCCAATAGTCTGTTAGAACGATAGAGGCATTACCTCACTGCACATTTGGACGGGAGACATTCAATAATTCCATGACTGAATCAATCTTTTTGGCAGGAGCCAGTCGGGGTGTGGGGCGCGAAATTGCGAAATATCTGACCGCCCAGGGAGCGAAGGTAAAGGCATTATTGCGTTCTGATGCGGCCCGTGCCGACCTGGAAGCAATGGGAGTCACGGTAGCAATCGCCGATGCTCTAGATGCCGTCGCCGTCGAACAGGTACTCCTGAGTGAACCCGTCGATGTCGTCATTAGTACCATTGGTGGCAAACCAACCGATGGTGAACGGTCAGACTTTAAGGGTAATCGGCACCTGATTGACGCAGCGGTGAAAGCAGGCGTGAAAAAATTTATTCTGGTGTCATCCATTGGCACCGGTGATAGTGCCCCGGCCTTACCCCTGCAAGCGATGGAAACCCTGGGGCCAGTGTTGGCCGAGAAAGAACAGGCCGAAAACCACCTCATCGCCAGCGGGCTGACTTACATCATTATTCGTCCCGGTGGCCTGAAGTCAGAACCGCCCAGAGGTGAACCTGTTCTCACTGAAAATCCGCTGGTTGCCGGCATCATTCATCGAGCCGATGTGGCAGAACTCGTTTGCCGTTGCCTGACCTCAACGGCAGCAGATAACAAGGTTCTGTCTGCGGTCGATCGCACCCAATTATTTGGCAACCCGACCTTTGAGGCATTCTCGTTCTAAGCCTGGGGGGTGCCCTAGAGGGAGCGCTCTAGAGGGAAGGATGGTGAGAGGGTGCGAAGTGCCCTCTCTCACTCTCACCATCGCTCTCTCAATCCCTATCCTTTCCCCAATAGGACTACCAGCCTGGGATCTCAGCCTAATTCGTTCGCAGGAAAGGGTTTGATCCAGCCATGGTGGAATGCCCCATCTAAAATGAAACGGGCCACAGCAAATAGCAGAATACTTTCAACCACCAGTACCACAGCCGGTAATACCTCGCTGTGGAATGGTAGTCTGCCCTCTACCAGGGCCAGTCCCCGCACCAACCCAAAGGCCAGCACGGCACCATCCCCTAAATGGGAATTGCGATCGCGCCGGATGGCATAGCGGTAGGTCACACCAAAGAGGAAGCCAGCCAGAATAGCGCTCCCCAGACACACGAACAGGTTGAGTCCCGTTTCGCCTCCCGGCAGAGTTGCCAATCGGGGTACCTGTAGCCCCAACCACTGATTGGCAACTTTTTCCAGGATATAGACTAAGCCCGTCACAAACGCCCCCAGTAAACCGACTTTGAGCGATTCCAGCCGTTCTGCCAGCGTCATGTCGCTACTGCCAGCGATCGCATCCGTATGAGTCGTACCCGTACTACCATGCGGTTGCCCAGCGTCTGGCTGCCCCTGCCAATTGGTGATACCGCTCTCCTGTTCTGCCGTACCCTTGCTTACCATCTCTCCCAATCGCCCGCTTACTACTTCATCCGGTGTCAACTTTGAATTATGATTGATTCTGGACTTCTGTTGTAATGCTTATTTACATACGCACATGGATATTTTGACATTAGGTTGGGTTTCGCTGCTGGTCGTGTTTACGTTCTCTATTTCCCTGGTTGTTTGGGGACGTAACGGCTTCTAGACGCCTGTTCAGCATAATTTAGGGGTTAGCTACCATCCCGCAAATAACCCCTCTCTATCCCCTACGAAAGCGCCACTCAATACAGCGCGCTTAAATACAAACATCGGTTGGGCCACGCAGACGCGAAACCCAACACTTTCAAAATCCCCCTGAGTACCCAACTCACTCACTGGCATGCCGTCAGGGAAATTTTGCCGGGTCATAGACTCGTAAAATTCAACCCCGATCAGCAACCTGCAGTTTGGCACCCGTCAATTGTTGATTGACTGGAATCAATAGGCTTGAATAGCCGCTTGAGTGAGATAGGTTTGAAGTTGCAAGAGTTTGATTAAAGGATTGTTGTGGAATCTCCAGCGTTTACTGGTTTAGTATTTGTGGCGTTTGCACTGCTGATTGCAGTTAGCGGTGGCGTTGCTTACCTGACAATCATTGATTGGCGCGATCGCCGTCGGCGCGAACAAGACATACGTGAGGACAAAGATACCAGTCCTCGTAGCAAAGGCAAAAGCAAAAGCAAAGGCAAGGGCAAGTAAAAGCAATCTGCCCATAGGATTAATCTAGCAATGGATTAATCCCTGCCTTGACGAAAGGAAGTTTATGCCAAAAGGGAATTCAACCGTTGCACCAGAGGGTTTTCTTGCTGCTGACTAATCCAGCGGTAGGTAGTTGTTAATTCCGCCGCCAACCGATCCTCAACCGCACTGGCGGCTTCCGTAGAAAAACAGGGTTGGTACAGATCCGTTGCCTGATGGGAACGAAACAGCGTCGTTGCTAGCTCTTTAAACAAAGCTTCATCAAAGGTAGCTGGCTGTCCATCAGCGTTCAAGCCACTCAGTAATTGCTGTCTCGCCTTACAACGAATCACAGCCCGCATCGGATAAATCGGGTGAGCAAGTTCCATAGTGCATGTGCCAGTAGCGAACGATGCAGTGAAGTATACATTCCCTATGGTTCAGACTCAATAAATCCGAAGATAGGCTTCTGCCCACATTCGCTTCAGTCACCCGATAGAAGACAGCATAAACCAGCGCCATAGGCACTCACCCGTTGCTAGAGATGATTTGCACCACGTACATCTCTACACCACATACAACAATGGCACCTTAAAACATCCTGGAGTGGCCGCTACATTTTGGATCGTAATTACAACTTGCAATCGGTAGGAACCGGATTCTGGTAAAACCAGGTCAGATAACAGGGCCGTATAGCTGGACTGGTCACACATGGGGACATTCGCCACAGTATCCCCCAATGCCACAATCCTACCTGTTTCGAGATGACGGGCATAACACTGGGCCCGGTAAATGATTTGTTGCCGAGGCATCACCGCCTCTGCCAGGCCCAACAATTGCATGGCAATCTCCAATGTAAAGGGTTCGCTGGCATTAATTGCTTCCGGGAAGAGACGACGGGTGGCATCTACCGTCATGGGAATCCCCGCCCACCGCGATCGCACCAAGCGCAACTGTCCAATGTCCACCGTGATTGGTGTCCCTATCGGTTGAGCATCCTGCCGCAATTGAGACTGCAGTCTGGCATTGACCCAGGGTTGTAGCGGTTCCGTTGTCACCCCTGGCCAGACCTCCACCGTATCCGTTTCCAGATGCCGAATGACCGTTTGCTGCTCTGTTTGACCATCAATCGTGCGGTTCTGAAACTCAATCACAAAGGAGGCAAACGGTGACCAGGCCACAGCGGGACTGTCGATCATTGGCTCAAGGATTGGCTCACTGACACCACCGGGGCGATCGCTCGCCTGCATTTTGGGTAACTCATCGGCTGCCCCCGGTAAAGCGATCAGTAAGCGTTGGGCCTGGGCAATCCACTCAACAATCTCAACCGGTGCAATGTTGTATCCCCGATCTTTTACCTGCTGGATCAGATCAGTCGCCGTTGCCCTGGCCAAATCGCTCACTGTATGGATACCCAATGATGCCAATCGGCGCTTTCTACTGGTGCCAATGCCACGAATATGGGTCAGTTCCACCGCTGCACTGAAATCTTTAGAAGTTGATACCCTGGAAGTCGATAACTCTGTCATTTTGCTTCTCCCTTAACCGCTCACTGAGCAACGCTAACACCAGCATCGGACTAAGCCTGAGCCAGTGGTGTAGTAAAACGTAAAACCTGGCAGGCACTAGCAACCCACCAGGTTTGACTTACCACCCTGGTACCGTCAGGAAACTACTCCAGCAAAACCAGGGAGGAGACGGCGCGATCGCGGCTTACTGACCGCACTCTTCGTTCGAAGGATAGACCTCCACCAGGACACGCTCCAGGTAACCATGACCGAAGACACAGGAGCTACACTCATTGTCCACGGGCCCAATGGTTGCAATGGCGGCAACCTGGTATAGACCAGAGGTCAGGCCAGCAACAGCCGGTGTACCTGTGTAGGTCAGGGTATAGGTGTAGTCGCTCTTTTGCGTCTTACCAGCAGCAATCAAGTCAATTTCAACCGCTTTCTGACCATAGCCCTCAAAGGCAAAGTCAACACTCAGCTTGGTACCCAGACACATCAGCAGAGCGGTGAGAGGAGTGCGGTTGAACTCAATGTCAACGCTCACAGAAAACGCCTCTTGCGAACCGATGATGTAAGGCGATTGGGCCGACGCAGCAGGCTTCTTGTTCGTGCCAGCAATCCGCAGATTAGACATTTTGAACGCTACCGGGCCCAGAATGTTATCAGAGTAGGTTTCGCTCGCACCATGTTGCACCAGAGGCTGGGGGGTAATGATAGAAGAAGCGGCGGCGGGGGCTACTGTTTGAAGTTCCATAATGAAATATCCTTGCGTGTTTTGTAAGTTGACTCAACAGTGACAGACCTTACTACAACTGGCTTTCAGGTTTCTTTCCCGGTGCTCGTTGCGCTTGGCTTGTCATGTCCCCATCATGGCAATCCGGTTTGGCAACCCACAGTACCCGGCCAGGGTGATTCTCTGGAACGCTGATTAATCAGGACATCGACTGCTATCGGTAATTCCCCGTAGGGAATGGGTAGTTGGTGATTGGTCATGCGTCATTGGTGAAGCAAGGGAGCTTTTCCCCAGTCTCCCCATCGCTCCTGGAATGTCTGGCCACTGCATACGGCCCACCTTGCCCATCTAGCCCCAGTGTTCTATGCCCAGTTGCCCTGTCAACATCGCGCCCTTTACCTGTACCCTTTCTGAGTTAGTTGCTTTTACCCATGCCCCGACTGTACTGGAGACAATCCTGGCTGAGGATGAACCATTTGGGGTAAGGGTAACGGTAGAGTTTAGCGGGGGCGGGGCGATCGCCCTGATGCCCCTATCACTGCCACTCCGGATTGATTTCTTTGCCAAACCCTATGGAAGCGGTGCAGCGATTGCTCTCGGTAGTGCTGGCACGCCAACGTTCCCGAAACAGTTGACGTACCAGATCGGCATCGACATCCCCCAGGGAGCCGCCAGCCTGGGACTGGTAGCCGAGAAAATTTACAACATCAGTGCGCTATTCCGCGTAGGAGCACCGCAGGCACCGTCATTCATGCATGGTGCGATCACTGACCTGGCTGTTCAGATTTATGTACCCTGAGGCGTTATTCTACCGGAAAGCGATTCGCTATAAACTGGACTGGTACTATCTGCGAACATCGACTTACCAGTGGCGACATCTTCTCAACGAGCAAAAAGGTTTCCGCTGATTTCATCCTTGCTGTTGTTGCTTGCCTACTTTAGCTTTGGCTGGTTCTTATCTGCGCCGGGCTTCCCTACCGTTGATCAGGCACTACGTCTTGTGTTTGGCTCCAGGATGCCTGTCATTGGGGAAACAGTCAGCGTTTTTCTGGTGCCTGCTGTCATCTGGATTCTGTTTATTTGTTCAGTATTTATCAGTCCCCTGGACAGTTTCAGCCGTTTCATCACCCGCTGGTTTAAGTCCGACACCGTAGCCTTTCTTTCCATTTTCATGCTGGCTGGGATGGCAGCTCTAGTGCTGTTCTGGCTGCATATCTTCCTTCACATTCTGTCAATTCTGGCCACAGAATCCCTGGCAAGAGTTGAGGTGCAGGCAGCCGGTTTCAGCAACTGGCAGGCATTTGTCATCTTACTGCTGGCGTCACTCCTTGGTCTGGCACTGGGGGGTGTAGCCAGGGAATATAGCCCCTTTTTGATCGAACGGCTTGATGACTTGCTGCCCATACTGGCGGTTTAGGGCGTTGCCCCTACGGTCATGGCAAGCGACGTAGATCCAGTGTGAGCGGATATTCGGGGCATACCGATACCGGGGCTAACGTAGTCCGCTCTGATATCACTGGTTGGGTCATAAACCGTTCAGCCCGTCGCCTATCAGCTTCTTGCTGGGCCACGGGCAGGGTGGGGTACAAAGTGCCATCGGGACGATTGACATGATAAGTGCAGGCAGCGATCGCCCGCTCGGATACGGTATCAACCACCTCAAACAATAGGGGCGTATGCGGATCTACCGATGGATGCAGTTGTGCTGCACACTGGCGGGCCCGGAACCGCACCGCAGCAATATATTCACCCGTCACCCCCGTGGACTTCAGGGGGAGCGGGTGGCCATTGCAGGTCACTCGGTAACGGGTACATCCACTGTCTGGGTTAGGTGAATTGCCGATCACCCCCCGCACCATCACCTGGATCCGTTCCATGGAGGCATCGACATAACGGGCAGTACCGCTACTGGTCGCTTCTTCGCCCAGCACATTCCAGATCTCAATCGCATGGCGTAACTCCAACTCAATGGGGCCGGTTGGCGTTGTCACCGTCATCTCGCCATACCTGGGAAACCGCCATTCCAGAAAGGGTAAAAACCATTCCCAGGCAAAGGGAAAGCCCGCCTGCTGCAAGTCTGCCAGTACCCATTGACAGTCTTCCCTAATAAAGTGGGGCAAGAGAAAGCGATCATGGAGCATGGTGCCCCACCGGATTAAGGGCCGGGTGTAGGGCTGTTCCCAAAACCAGGCGACCAGGGCCCGCACCAGCAACAACTGCACCAGACGCATGGTGGCCGTTGGGGGCATGGAAATCGCACGAAACTCCAACAGACCAAGTTGGGAACGGGGATTTTCCACGGGAAATAGTTTGTCAATGCAAAACTCCGCCCGGTGAGTGTTACCAGTGACATCAATCAACAGGTTTCGCAGCAGGCGATCGCATAACCAGGCCGGCACCTCTCGCTCCGGTTGTAATTCCTGAAACGCGAGTTCCAGTTCGTACAAGCTTTCGTGCCGTGCCTCATCAACTCGGGGCGACTGGCTCGTCGGACCAACAAACTGATCAGCAAACAGGTAAGACAGGCCAGGATGATTCTGCCAGTACGTGATCAGGCTCCGCAACAGATCGGGCCGTCGAAGCAGGGGACTGTCTGCCGTTGCGCCACCACCAATGGTAATGTGTGCCCCACCCCCCGTACTGACACGGCGACCATCAAAGGTATATTTTTCCGTCACCAGTTGACAGTCTGCCGCTGCAGTATAGAGGCGGGTATTGATCTCAACCAAATTTTGCCAATCCGTTGCTGGTTGAATATTTGCCTCAATCACACCAGGGTCAGGTGTAATTTGAAAGCCCACGATGCCAGCATCGGCCGGTGGCGTGTAGCCCTCAATCCTGACGGGGATCTCGGTCGCGGTTGCGGTTAATTCCACCGCCTGCACCAGGTCAAGATAGCTCCTGGCAGCACTGAGAGGCGGCAGAAAGACATACATTGTGCCCTGTCGCGCTTCGATACATAATGCCACCCGGATCGAATTGGGGGATGATATCAGCGGTATCGCACTGGCAGTGGTTGGTTCACCGTCTAACGGCACCACCGCTTCGTCTGCGAGTTCTGTAGCCGGGGCGATCTCGGCCCACGGTAACCGATACCCCATCGGGG
>CAZGDE010000220.1:0-11690 GCA_964524315.1 uncultured bacterium | reverse complement strand
CCCTTCTTCTTTCCGTCGCCCTTCTTTTTCATCGGTGGCGGTGGGCTGTTTTCGATTCTGATTTTCCTGGCGGTTGCCGGTTTCCTGACCCAGGCTTTCCGGCGGTTCCAGAGTGGTGGCGACAGCCTTGATTATGGTTCAGTCGAAAATCCGACTGTTTCTGTTGCTCGCTTGCAGGTAGGTCTGCTGGCAGAAGGACGGGAACTCCAATCTGAACTGAATCGGATCGCGTTGAAGGCGGATACCAGTTCCACGACTGGTCTGGCAGAAGTGCTACAAGAAACCACACTGGCGCTGTTACGTCACCCCGAATACTGGATGTATGGGGGTGCTTCCGTTCAGCAAGCCCGCCTACAGGCAGCGGAAGCGGAATTTAATCGGCTGGCATTGGGTGAACGTAGCAAGTTCAGCAAAGAAACGCTGTCAAATGTCAACAGCCAGTTGAAGCAGGCAGATGTGGGCCAACCCTTACCACCGGCGGGTGGGGCACTGGCCGAACAGGGGCCTGGTGAATACATTGTGGTGACTTTATTAGTGGGTACTCAAGGTAACTTGAAGCTGCCAGCAGTAAATAGCCAGGAAGATATGCGGCAAGCATTACAGCAGTTGGGTGGCGTATCGAGCGATCGCCTCTTAGCACTGGAAGTTCTGTGGACTCCCCAGGCTGATAATGAAGTGTTCACCAGCGAGGATCTACTAGTTCAGTACCCCAGCTTAAAGCTGATCTAGCTTGTCACTAGCTGAACTTAAATTAGACCGATGCAATCGGCAGCGATCACTGCCTGATGATCAGGGGCGCAAGGATTACTTCTTGTGCCCCTGATTATTTATGTTGTCCGTCTAGCAAGTATAGAGACAGAAGATACGGACTATAGCGTCCGATTTGGATCGTGAGCCAGGCATGGGAATTAAACAAGTTATTTAGAACGGCTGTATAAGGTTGTGTTTGATACCGATTTAGACAGACTTTAAGACCTAAATCAATAAAGGCTATTCCTAATTATTTAATCAGGAGAAATCAGCCATTTCTACCGATACTCCTTTAGATAGATAGGGAACACTGAAAAATGTTCTTCCTCAGCCCCAACTCCGCCTGCGTCAAGGATACTTGACCAAAGGACAACTGTTTTCTATGCAGAACTCCCGTTTACCTGTTGAACCAACAACCCAACCTCCATCTTCGGCTGGGGAGTACTGGCGACTATTACTGGAATACTGTCCTGGGGCGATCGCCATGCTCGACCGGGAACTGCGTTATTTGCTAGTCAGTCGTCGCTGGCGGGACGAGTTTCAACTGGGCGATCGCGCCCTGGAGGGCTGCTCCCATAGTGAAGTTTTTTCTTTAACGGATGATGGGTGGCGAATCTATACCCGCTGTTTGACTGACGGTAGCGAGCATTTCTGGCAGGAGGAGCGTGTTGGTGTAGATGGCCATACGGATTTGTGGCAGTGGGGTGTTGCTTGTTGGCGTGATGGTACAGGGGCGATCGGGGGATTAATTCTCACAACAGAAAAAATTACCCGACAGCAGCAGGAAGCCCAATACCGCAGCATTTTTGAAGCAGTCAGTGATGGGTTGTGCATTAGCGATTTAGAGACGGGCCAAACCGTCGCTGTGAATCCAGCAATGTGTCGGATGCATGGTTATTCCGAAGCAGAATTTCTGAGTCTGTCACCCAACCATTTTGTTCACCCGGATAGTTTACCGTTGTTTGCTAGATACCTGGAAACGGTTAAGGCTCGACAACCGTTTTACTGTCAGGCAGTTGATATTCGTAAGAATGGCAGCCTATTTGATGTTGAAGTAAACGGTACGCTCTGTCTCTATAACGGTAAAATCCACGGTCTGGCCGTTGTGCGAGACATTACTGAGCAACAAGCGGCACGGCGCGATCGCAAACGGGCCAATGCTCAATTGCGGGAGAAAGAACAATTTCTCCGTAGCATTTACGACGGGGTAGAATGCGCCATTTTTGTGGTGGATGTGCAGCCCAATGGTGAATTTCTCTATAACAGCCATAACCGAGCGGCGGAGATTCGTACCGGACAACGCAGTCTGGATGTGGCTGGTAAACCACCGACCGATGCCTTTGGCGCAGCGGAAGGACAGGCAATCAGCCAGTTTTTCGCCCGTTGTGTGATGGCAAAGACATCCATTACTGAGGTTGAACAGTTAACCTTCGACGGTGAAACAGGTTGGAGTATGACGACTCTCAATCCGCTATTTGACCAGAATGGCAAGGTCTATCGGATTGTTGGCACTAGCTTTGATATCACCGACCTCAAAAAAACGCAGGCCCAACTCAAGCAACAAGCGATCGCCCTGGAACAGACCTTACAGGAGCTTCAGCGTACCCAGTCCCAGATGCTTCAGAGCGAGAAGATGTCTAGCCTGGGACAACTCGTTGCCGGAGTGGCCCACGAAATTAACAACCCGGTGAATTTCATCTTTGGCAACTTGAAGCATGCCAATGACTACACCCAGGATTTGTTAGAACTGATCCAGCTATATCAAACCCACCATCCCCACCCCCATCCCGACGTGCAGGCAGAGATTGAGGCGATCGACCTGGAGTTTTTGGTCGAAGACTTGCCCAAATTACTGAATTCCATGAAAGTGGGGGCAGAGCGAATTCAAAAAATTGTCGCGTCGTTGCGTACCTTCTCCCGCATGGACGAAGCTGAAATGAAGGCGGTAGATATTCACGAAGGGATTAACAGTACGTTGATGATTCTGCAAAATCGCCTCAAAGCCCGCCACGATCGCCCCGATATTAACATCATCAAGCAGTACGGCAAATTACCCCTGGTGGAATGCTACGCCGGACAATTAAACCAGGTGTTTATGAACGTGTTGAGTAATGGGATCGATGCCCTGGAAGAGGCATGTCTGACTCACAGGATTACTGATCCGGCAATTACGATCTCAACCGAACTGTTGCCCTCCAAGGAAGTCAGAATTACCATTGCCGACAATGGTCTGGGCATGCCGGAGAAAGTACGGCAACGGTTGTTTGATCCCTTCTTTACCACTAAACCTGTTGGTAAAGGAACGGGCATGGGTTTATCTATCAGTTACCAGATTGTGACCGAAAAACATGGCGGTTCACTCACCTGCCACTCGCAACCGGGACAGGGTGCCGAATTTACTATTCAAATTCCCTTGCATCAGAAGTGATACTAAACCGAAACTCCCATACTCTCTCACAAGCGCTGTAACCCCTCGAGCAACCCTCGACACACCCCTGTCAGAAAGGGCAGATTCAATGTCTCCAGGCGATCACTCGGTTGGTGGTAATGGGGGTTTCGCAAAAATGCGGTGTCTGTCACCATAATGGCGCGGTAGCCCCGATCCCAAAAGGGTGCATGGTCACTCAGACGGGTTGCCCGGACGATCATACCCCGTCGTCCGGCGGGAAGCCACTGGCTGGGAACACCCACTCGCCGCATGGCACCCGTCAACCGTAGCAGGTCAGGAATCGTTGCCAGGTTACCAATTAGCCCAATGAAATTGCCCTGGTTCGGATAAATGTATTGCAGTCCGGGGGGGTACTGTTGCGAATTGGGTGCATCGCTGCAATAACCCAACATTTCCAATGACAGCATCAGGCGAATTGGTTCCTTTTGCTGAAACAGCACCTCCGCATAGTCTGCACTACCCAACAAGCCATATTCTTCCAGGTCGAAGGCGATCAACCGCACTGGATAACGGATTGGTTGGGCCGCGATCGCTCGCGCCAGTTCCAGTAACGCTGCCACCCCCGTCGCATTGTCATCCGCCCCGGTTGTTCCCGGCACCGCATCGTAATGGGCCCCAATCAAAATAGGTGGACGGTTCGCATATTTCGTCTGGGCAGGCAAATTCAAAATCAAGTTTTGGTGAATCCGGGCTTTGATCTTAAATTCGTGGGTTGTGACCTCGCCCCATTGCGCCAACTGTTCCCGAATGTATTGTTGGACGTAAAAGTGCCCCCCTGCTGCCATATAAGGATCCCGTTCACGGGCAATGTGGGTCAGGTGCGATCGCAACGTTTCCTGCAAATCCATGTCATTCAATCTACGGTCATGGTCATTGATCATTGGTCATTAGTATCTATCACACACGAATGCCCCGTGACGAATGACAGAGTGGTTTTCACAATTGATTGAGGATTAGACCTCGGAGGTTCTCAAAACCTCCGAGGTCGGGGGAGAATTAACGATTCGGTTGCGGTTGGGTGTCCCATTGTTGCCGGGTCAATTCCCTGGCAGGACTTTCGACAATGGTCAGCAACTGGTTGTTTAAATCCCGCCAGTGAACACTATCCAAACTGGGCAGAACCAGGTGAGCGGCTCCTACCCGTTCGGTAGGCCCCAGACCGATCGCCCACATCCCCGCCCGCAGCGCTGCTTCAATCCCCGATTCGGCATCTTCAACAACGACACAATTCATGGGATGGAGTTGGAGGGCGGCGGCGGCATGCAGAAATACATCCGGTGCCGGTTTTGAGTGCTGGACACTGTTACCATCGGCGATCGCAGTCAACTTATCGAGAATGCCCAGTCGTTCGACGACTTCCCGCGCATTTTTGCTGGCAGACCCCAGGGCCATCTTAATTCCGGCTGCCTGTAATTCCTCCAGTAACTCTCGCACTCCCGGCAACAGATGATCCGGGGTGATGGAACGAATGAATTCCAGGTAATAGCTGTTCTTACGAGCCATCATTTCCTGCAAGCGTTCTTCGGAGAAGGTCTGCCCCTGTAGTAGATGCAGTAAGGAATCACGGCGGGAAATACCCCGTAAGGCTTCATTGACGGTGCGATCGAAGGGAATCCCTTCTTCTACGGCCAACCGTTGCCAACCGAGGTAATGGAACTCGGAGGTGTCGGTCAACACACCATCCAGGTCAAAGATCACACCCTGAATGAACGAGAAGGGAGTAGCTGCAACGGGAGCTGGTACTGCCGGGAACAGAACGCGGGGACGGGTGGTTTTGCTGGCTGGCTCTGCCTTCAGATCAAACGTGTAGGTTTGCCCCTGCCAGACAAAGTTAAATTTCAAGCGGGTCCAACCGTCGGGCAGTTTGGGCTGGGCAACGGGGCCGTTGGGTGTCAGGTGAACACCACCAAAGCCAAACACTACTGCCTGCCAGACCCCACCTGTCGATGCGGCATGAATCCCTTCGTGGGCATTCCCCCGCACATCGGCTAAATCCACCAGTGCTGCCCGTTGAAAGTGTTCATAGGCAAGGTTGGGTTGATCCAGTTCACAGGCCATAATCGCGTGGACTGCTGGCCCTAAGGATGATCCATAGGTATGGTCAGTCCGGGGCACGTAATAATCCCAGTTAGTTTGCAGAATTTCGCGGGTAGAAATAGAATCGGTTGCCTGGGTAAAAATGCCCTGTCGCAACAGGTATAGCAGCATTACCACATCAGGTTGTTTGAGTACCTGCCGTTGGTTTGCTCCCTCAATCCCCAGGATTGCCTGCATGGAACGGGTTCGGGGTTCGTAATCGTTCAGGTCAATGTCTTCCAGGTCAAAGAAGCCAGTAAATTGCTCGATTAGCCCCGTTTCGGGATTCAGCGATACCCAGATTTTATCAATGATGGTTTCCCACCGTTGCAGGCGATCAGCGGTCAGGTTGAGGCGCTGTTGCAGTTCTGCGGCCCGATCGCGATCGTGCTTGCGTAACCAATCCAGTACAGATAGGGCTGTTTTCAGGTGCCAGCGCACCATAGTGTTGGTAAAGGCGTTGTTGTCGATCTGCTCATGGTACTCGTCGGGGCCGATGACGTTGCTGATCTCGTAGCGATCGCAGACATCGTTCCATTCCACCCGACTGCCCCAGAAGACGGCAGTATCTAGAATCATTTCGGCACCATACTGCTTTAACCAATCGTCATCCCTCGTCGCCTGCCAGTAATGCCAGGAGGCATAGGCCACATCCGTACTGATGTGCTGTTCAATGTCACCACACCAGATCCGCACCAGACTTTCTCCATTCGGGCCCGGTACCCAACTGGGGGTTACCTCATCGCCCGTGTGGGCACTTTCCCAGACGTACATTGCGCCCTGGTAGCCTGCATTTTTGGCTTTGCGTCGTGCTCCCGGCAGGGTATGGTAGCGGTAAGTCAGCAGGTTCCGCGCCAGTTCAGGTTGGGTATAGGTGAGGCAGGGCAGAATGAAGATTTCCGTATCCCAGAAAACATGGCCCCGGTAGGCAAACCCGGATAACGTTTTTGCGGGAATGCTGACCCGTGTATCGTGGCGTGGTGCGACGGACAGGAGTTGGAACAGGTTGTAGCGGACTGCCAGTTGAGCAGTGCCATCCCCTTCAATCAAAACGTCATTCACACGCCAAACATCTGCCCAGGCAGATTCATGATCGCTACGTAAGATGTCGTAACTTGCTAGAGTTGCCAGTTTAGTTTTAGCCGTAGTTGCCGGATCAGCGACTTCGCGGGAGGTGAATACGGTGACTACTTTTTCCAGGGTGACAGTCTGTTCTGGTTGCAACGAGAACTGGCTGACCAGGGTAGGACAGCCCTGGAAACTGATGGCAATGGTCTTCTCGGTCTCTACACCAGAGAGGGCCAGTCGTGCCGCCATACCCAGGTCAATGTGAGTGCGACGGCTGCGAACGTGTAGACCGATCGCGTGATCCCCCCCCGTTTCATTAATCCAGTCCCAGTGCATGTAACCCTGGTTATCGGCGTAACCATTCAGGTTGGCATGGACTTCCACTGCACCCGTATAGTCAACCGACTTCACCTGACACCGTAACCCCAGGACGTGTTCATCGGCCAGACTGGCAAACCGTTCAAAGTAGAACTCCAGCGTATGCCCCGCCGGACTGCGCCAGCAAACGTAGCGGCTCACCAGTCCCCGTTGCATATCTAACCAGCGTTTATAGTCCAGAATGGTGCCCTGGTCTAAGCGAAACCGTTCACCGGCAATCATGATATTGAGCGACAGCCAGTTCGGGCAGTTCGCCAGTTCGGTGAACACCATCGGTACATCGTCATAAACGCCATGAATTAATGTGGCGGGGCGATCGCCCGGATAACCCTCCTCAAATGTGCCACGTGTACCCAAATAACCATTACTGATGGTAAAGACGGTTTCCTTATGATGCAGTTGAGTGGGCGAAAAGCCGCCTTCTGTCGTTTCAATTACAGTCCAATCAGCCTGTTGCATTCGCTGCCTTCTTTCACAATTGACGAAGATTGTTCAGGTACTACCTAGCCAGGTGTTGATGCTTTCGTTCGCAACCAATCAGTAGATTTCTGTCAGGAAATCTACTAGCTAAAACTGGGTCAGTTTTAGCTCAGCATTAATTACGCATAAAGCTGGCAACGCCAGACATTATCGGTTGAAAATTCTTTCAGGATTTATTAGAGGAGAACTCAAACTATCCATATTTAGAGTTCCCGTTATTAAACTGTGTGATCGCCAATAAAGTACAATTTATTTACATTCCGGAAAACATTAAAATCGACCTTCAAAGAAGGTGCTGTAAAGCCTCGTTGACTGTAACAGAACATACCAGGTACTCTCTAAATCCCTCTACACTGCCGCAAACTGCAAGCCTTTTGAGCAAGGAAATATGAGATTATCCCCCCTTCGTTAAAAGAACTACAGGGATTACTGAGTACAAAATATTACAGCCAATCCCTTTGCCAATATTCTCTGACAAAGTTAACGATTTCCTGACATTCATGCCATTTAACTAGTGAGTAATTTAGCTAAATGGGAATGTAATTAAAGTAGGCAATCCCCTGTTTAAAGACGGAGCTACCGGATCGAAAGTTGCTTGAGTGAACTTAGGCAATTCTCAATCTCCCAATGATTCGATCCTAGACAAATATAGACAGTTAGTGCAGGTAATAATTCCTCTTCAGGAGAATCTTAAGAATTAACACAGAATTGCAACAAATCATGTTGGTAAATCAGGGGAAAGTTTTGACTGTATCTACTACTTACATAAATACAGAATTGACTCTAGAGGCTTTTCCCCTTTCTATAAAAAACGAAAACTTCTGTAACCTTCTTTGAGTTTTCTAAACGAATTCTCCCCGTGCCACCAGGATGGCTTTTCCACCTACCATTACTTCAATTGCGGCATCTTTTTTCTGGGCTTTCAGCAATAAAAGCGAAGGTCGACCAATTTCATGGCCCTGCTCAACCCGCACATCAACAGCACCCGTACCCAGGTAGTCATATTGTGCTAAATAACCAGCAAAACAGCCATTAGCACTGCCCGTTGCCGGGTCTTCTGGTATGCCAAGGGCATGGGCAAACATGCGGGCACTGAACTGGTTGGCAGCATCACGGCTTTCAGGACAAAAGACAAAAATCATCTTCGCCTGCAGGGGTTCCACCAGTGCCAGCAGGCGATCGACATTGACTTTGATAGACTGTAACGTTGCCAGCGATTGGAGTGGCACAATCAGAAACGGCACCCCGGTAGATACTTCCTGAATTGGGAAACGGGTGTCAATGTCATCGGGGCGCAGGTTAAGTACAGGGGCTACAGCTTCAGCAGTTAGCCGATCCCCAAAGGTGGGGGAGTTCTGCCGCATCCATAACCGTTCCACCCCATCACCCTGATAAACCGGCGTGACGGGAATGGGCCCAACTTGCAAATTCAACGTAATGGTGTCAACGGGTTGACGAATAATTTCCTGTTGTAAGATAAATGCCGTTCCCAGGGTTGGATGCCCAGCGAAGGGTAATTCCGCTGCAGGGGTAAAAATTCGCACGTCATACCCATCATTACGGGGCGTGCGAGACAGGATGAAGGTTGTTTCGGAAAAGTTCATCTCCTTCGCTAGCCGCTGCATCTGATCAGTCGATAAATCGCCAGCATCGGTGAATACAGCTAACTGATTACCGGCATATTTCGATTCGGCAAATACATCAACGATATAGAACGGTAAAGGAGGCATAGCAAGAGCGATGGGGAACAAATTATACGGAATCCGTCAGCAACGCTGATATTAGCCGTCGCGTAGACACTACAGGGTGCAGATTGATTAAATCCATCATGCCTAAGCACTGGTTAACAGGGAAACCCGTGCCTGGAACCCGGCTGTTGTGAGGGCATTGGCTGCAACTTCATAGTCCTGCACGCGAAATTGGGAGCCAAAGGGGACAAAGTGACGTTTATCGTAGGCGCTGACGATCGCCACCACCGGGATCTTTGCCTTTTCCTTTTCGCCCTGGTTTTCGAGGATAACCTGCTTTAACCGTTGCCGCTCCGCGATGTCGCTCGCGATTTCTGGGGTCAACTCCACCATGACCATGTGGATGGTTTCCACGGGTTCGGCATCTTCGATGATGAACTGTACCTGGTCATCCCGGCGATCCACCTTGCCCCACACCATTAACCGTGCATCGGGTTGGATGTGGTGCCCAATGCGTTCGTAGGATTTTGGGAAAACGACCGCTTCCGATTGGCCGGTGAGGTCTTCTACCTGAACGATCGCCATGCGATCGCCCTTTTTCGTCGTGACCGGTTTCACCGTGGTCAACATGACGATGGCGCTGACGGTGCCACTGTTTTCACTGCTGTGGTCTGCCAGGTCGCTGACGTTAATTGGCGCGAGAATTCGGGCAGACTGCTGTACCAGTTTTAAGGGATGGTCGGAAATGTAGAAACCCAAAATTTCCTTTTCTAGCCGTAACTTCTCCTGCTGGGGCAGGTCGGCAATGGGGGGTGCCTTCGGTGCCGAATCGAAGTTCAGGGCTGTGCCCGGCTCACCGTCACTACCACCCAACAGATCAAACAGGTTACCCTGACCACTGGCGCGATCCTTGGCACGGGACTGGGCCCAATCGAGAACTAATTCCAGGTCGTGGAGGAGTTGGTTGCGGTTGGGTTCTAAGGTATCGAAGGCACCGCAATGGATCAATGCTTCCATGGCACGCCGGTTCAGGGCGCGGGCATCAACGCGATCGTCGTCGGAACAGGCAATTCTAACGCACAGGTCGGCGAGAGTTTGAAAGGAGCCATCAGCTTCCCGGACTGCCAGGATGGATTCAATCACACCCATACCAACGTTGCGAACGGCAGACAGCCCAAATAAAATGCTGCGCCCCATAGGGGTAAAGTCTACGCCAGAACGGTTGACATCGGGTGGTTCGACAGTAATACCCATTGCCATACAGGTGGCGATGTATTTCTGTACTTTCTCCTGATCCCCACTGTTAGCGGTGAGTAGGGCAGCCATGTACTCGACGGGATAGTTTGCCTTCAGGTAGGCAGTCTGGTAGGTAACGTAACCGTAGGCGGTGGAGTGGCTTTTGTTGAAGCAGTTGGAGGCAACTAAACCATCTGCCAGGAGGAAATTGTGATCATCCGATCGCACCCCAATGTCAAACACGGGTTGAACCCCTAATGATTGCCGACTGACGATTTTCACCATTGCTACACACTCCTGCTAACCAACTTGCAGGATATACCAATTTTGGATTTTGGATTTTGGATTTTTGGGTTTTAGGTCAAATGTACTTAAATCATACGCTAAATGGTTAATTACTGAGCTTCGACCTCCGGGGTCTGAGGGACCCGGAGGTCTTGGCGGTGGTTAACTTTCTACGGGATGAAGTTGTCCGCGCATGTCCCCGTAAAAGGTCTGCCCTTTGGTATGCAGGTTAAAGTAAAGTTCACCCTGCTGGGCAACATGTTCCATCCCAGCAATCGTTTTGACCTTATCAGGTGAGCCCGGAACGATGGGACAGCCAACCGTGAATTCACCAACGATCCCCTTCGCTGATTGGGTCGTCTTTTCGATATTGGTGTTGGTTAATTCGGCGGAAAAGGTGCCATCAGCGAGATTGTCTTGGATGTCACCAGAGAGAGCAAAGTCAATCAAAATGGGCCCCAACATATCGGGTCGACCACAATGGATATGAAACATATTCACGTCTTGTGGCTTGATATTTTCTGCCTTGACATCGACAAAGACTTTGCTCAAGTCTTTGGTGAACCGTAACACCCCATGACCGCGTGATTTGCGATCGCTCCTTAGTAAGGATGGCGCTGTAGAACGAAATTGGGTGGGAGTGAGGGCAGGCGTATCCTTCTCTTCACCAGGTTCCTGATGGGGACTCAGAAAAGCTTCGTAAACAAACCCGATTTCCTTTCCATTTGTGGGGGCAAGGCTAACAACATCACCCTGGCTGGCGACCATTTCGGGGGGCTTGCTTTGGGCAAAGGCATTGTTTCGGGCTAACCCAAATGAGATTGTCAGAGTAAAAAACACGACAAGAATCAATGTAGCGATCAGATCCTTAGAACGCACGACATCCTCCTTCTTAAGTGATATTCAGGTGAGAAAGCTTTTGCCTCAGAGCTAATAAAATCAGCTACCCAAGTTGTAACTCGTCTGCCAGGGGAAATTCTCTGAGTTAAGAGAAGTTAGCAATGCCAGCTTTCCATGTAAAAACTATGTAAAAATTACTGGCATTCAAGGAATGCGCAGGAATCGCTAAAAGCAATGGGGGATGCAATACTGGCTGATCGCTACCACATCATTCGCCACCTGGGAAGTGGTGGATTTGGTCAGACCTATGTTGCTGAAGATCGGCAATTACCAGGTAATCCGCTGTGTGTGGTGAAGCAATTGAAACCCCAGGCGCGCGATCGCGTTTCCCTGGACATGGCAAGGCGATTTTTTAACCAGGAAGAGGAAGTGTTATATCG
>CAZGDE010000219.1:10191-11699 GCA_964524315.1 uncultured bacterium | reverse complement strand
AGTTTAGTCAGGATGAACGGGCAGAGAATATAGACTCGATCGCCACCCAACGAATGGGAAGGACTGGCAACACGACAAGCAAGCTCCAGGGAAAAATCGAGGGTGACTTCTTGCTTTTTAAACTTTTCTAGCTTCTTCTTCAGGTCACCGGCGGGTCTAGCGGGTTTTAGATCAATCAGTGGTTTGGTAATTTCTACTTCTAAATTTAGCGGCGAAGCAACATCAAGTTTGTCACTTTTGCGCTCCCCCTTCCGTTGGAGTAAATCTTCAGCAGTGATGGTTTCTTTTAAGGTCGTATTGGGGGCAACGGTACTAAATGCCTGACTTTGAAATAAATCCAAGGTAGTACCAGGAATAATACGGGTCACACGGCGCGATCGCTTCTCCAAATCAGTCAGAGTACTGCAATCCCAATCAATGTACAACGCATATTTGGTGACCTTATCCTTTTCTGCTGGTGCGTCACCTGATTTGTTGCTGATATTGATTGATAGCTGTTTCAGAGCGCTGAATTCATAGCGTCTATCAAATCTGAAACTAATACCAATCACATCCTGTAAACCAGCCCCTGTTAGTTGTTGCTTAATTGCGTCCTCATCTGCCTTAATCGTAAATTCATCATTAAACGAGTCAACAATTTTGAGCAGAAAATAGGCAATACAGAGCAGATAGGCGACTAGGATAATCGGGTCAGCAGGGTTCATCGCTGGCGCACAACCTTAGAAAGTTTCTTCATGGGATCTTCCTTATACTCCTCCTTAGTTGTGATGGTGGAAAAGTTTTCAAACCAACCACGTTTCCAGAAGAAATAAACCAGGATAGCCGCAACCACAAGCATCGCCCCCAGACACAGGGGATAGCCCCAGTACCAGTCAAGCTCAGGCATATTGTAGGGAGATTTCTCCGGATCAAAGTTCATGCCATACACACCGGCAATAAATGTGAGAGGGATAAAAATAGACGACATTACGGTCAAAAACTTCATCACCTCATTCATTTTGTTACTGACCGAGGAAAGATACACATCCATCAAACTGGATGCTAATTCCCGATAGGTTTCTACCATGTCCAAAACTTGAATCGTATGGTCGTAACAATCTCGCAAATAAACTCGAACCTCCGGACTCACCAGTTCGTTTCCATCCCGAATGAGCGAGTTAATGGCATCCCTTTGGGGCCAGATAGCACGTCGTAGGGTTAACAACTCACGTTTTAATTCATGAATTTTTTCTAAGGTTTGCCGTGTTGGATTGGCCACAACTTCGCCTTCTAGATCTTCAATTTGTTCCCCGTAGGTTTCCAGCACCGGGAAGAACCCGTCCACAATGGAGTCAAGTAACGCATAGGCGAGGTAATCGGCTCCCTGCTTACGAATCAGGGCTTTATTGGTACGGATGCGCTCGCGAATCGGCCCAAAAGAGTCGTAGTCGGGTTCTTCCTGTACCGTCAGGAGATAATGCGGCCCCAGAATGAAGCTGACCTGTTCGCTGACAAAACTGGTACCACTG
>CAZGDE010000219.1:9348-10181 GCA_964524315.1 uncultured bacterium | reverse complement strand
TGCGATCAAGCGTTACCATGCGCGCAATGATCAACAACTGACTCTCATATTCTTCCACTTTGGGACGCTGGGGCACGTTGACCACATCTTCCAGCATCAGCGGATGCAGGTTAAACACGTGGCCCAACCGTTGCAGCACATCCTCACTACCTAACCCCTTCACATCCACCCAAGATACCGATTCGGTATCAAGGTAGGGGGCGCAATCCTCTGGTGTTGTCACCTCCATACGGATTGCCTGATGTTCGTTGTAATCAATCAAAATAATGACGGGTGGTTCGGCATCGGCAGGAATGGTGAGCGTACCCGGTGCGCTCCCTGGTTCGTCGTAATAGTAATCAACATAGGATTCTTCCTCGTCATCCGGCGGCAGTTCATCGACCAGGTCAACCGTTCCAGATCGGTGGGAGTGGTTATCTAACATAGGGTGTCTCTTTCAGGGTGCTCTAGTACAGTATTCCAAATTTAATCGGCAAATTTTATCGGCAATAGAACTGCCTTTTGCCAAAAAAATTTGCCAAAAAAAAGCAGACTGTTGACGTAATACAGTCTGCCTGAATGATTTTCAGTCCAATTTCTCAGTTTGGTAAAGGGGCTAAACCCCGAGGGTAGTCGGAGGGATTACATCATGCCCATGCCACCCATACCGCCCATGCCACCCATACCGCCCATGCCACCCATACCGCCCATGCCACCCATTTCGGGAGCGCCACCAGCGGGTTTCTTCTCAGGTTTCTCAACCACCAGGGCCTCGGTGGTCAAGACCATACCGGCGATCGAACCAGCATCTTGTAACGCCGATCGCACCACTTTAGCCGGGTCAATAATACCAG
>CAZGDE010000219.1:6562-9338 GCA_964524315.1 uncultured bacterium | reverse complement strand
CGGCAATCAGGTCTTCATAGGTATCGGTCTGGGCGTTGTAGCCAACATTAAACTCAGTGTGGCGAACTTTTTCGACAACGACCGAGCCTTCCACACCGGCATTATCGGCAATCTGACGGAGAGGTGCTTCCAGCGATTTGATCACAATGTCTGCACCAATTTGCTCCTCAGGGTTGAGCGTATTCTTCAATTCGACCAGTTTCGAGACCAGGTGAATCAATGTCGTACCACCACCGGGCACGATACCTTCCTCGACGGCAGCTTTGGTGGCATTGAGCGCATCCTCAATCCGCAATTTCCGGTCTTTCAGTTCCGTTTCGGTGGCAGCACCCACTTTAATCACGGCAACCCCACCAATCAGCTTGGCAATCCGTTCCTGCAACTTTTCTTTGTCGTATTCCGAATCACTCCGCTCTAGTTCTTGCCGGAGTTGAGTCACACGCTTGTCGATGTCGTTCTTGTTCTCGACGGCGGAAACCAGCGTCGTAGCATCTTTGGTGATGGTGACTTTACGAGCCTTACCCAGCATGTCAAGGGAGACACTATCGAGACTGAGTCCGATATCTTCGGAAACTACCTGACCACCTGTAAGCACTGCCAGGTCTTGCAGCATCGACTTCCGACGTTCGCCAAAACCGGGTGCTTTCACTGCCGTCACGTTGAGTACACCGCGCAGACGGTTAACCACCAGCGTAGCCAGAGCCTCACCTTCAATGTCTTCCGCAATAATTAGCAGGGGTTGACCCGCACGGGCAATTTTTTCCAGAACGGGTAGAAGTTCCTGGATGGAGTTCACCTTCTTATCGGTCAACAGGATCAGCGCGTTTTCAAACTCGGCAATCATCCGTTCGGGATCGGTGACGAAGTAAGGAGAAATATACCCCCGGTCGATTTGCATCCCTTCTACCACTTCCATTTCGGTACTGAGGGACTTCGACTCTTCTACCGTGATCACGCCGTCTCGGCCAACCCGAGCCATCGCATCGGCAATCATTGCCCCAACTTCCTCATCGTTACCAGAGGAAACCGTTGCGACCTGCGCGATCGCATTACCTGCAACAGGTTGGGCAATGGCCTTAATTTCGTCTACCAGCTTGGCGATCGCCTTTTCGATACCGCGCCGCAATGACACGGGGTTGGTACCCGCTGCCACATTTTTCATGCCTTCCCGGATCATTGCCTGCGCCAGAACGGTCGCCGTTGTAGTGCCATCACCAGCCAGATCCTTGGTTTTAGAAGCAACTTCCCGAATCAACGACGCACCCGTATTCTCCAGCGGGTCTTCTAGCTCGATTTCTTTGGCAATGGTGATGCCGTCGTTGACAATCTGGGGTGCCCCATACTTCTTCTCTAGGAGAACGTTACGTCCCTTGGGACCGAGCGTTACGCGAACGGCATCAGCCAGCGCATTGACACCACGCTCTAAGGCTTGACGGGATTCGTCATCGAAAACAACAATTTTTGCCATAGTTCTTCGTCAACTTGGATAGATAGACGGCATACGTGTGAAGCCTTTTGACAGAGAGACAACCCAACAGAGCGTCATCTGGCAAAAACCACGAAAAAGATTTACAGCAACAAGCTCATTTGCTCTGTGCGTCCACCTAAAAATTTAGCACTCAACCGCTGAGAGTGCTAACGACTTTCGTAAATCTGAAGGGTGGATAACCGCCCAACTTCGATTACTTCTATTAATTATTCTTGTCATTACGTAAAGCTTTGTTTAAGTCCGGAGTCAGATGGGCGATCGCTGTAGTCAAATGGGATAGATGGTTTTAATAACCTGACTAGATCAGACTCTATGGTAGACATACTCACTTCGGTCATTGGCTCCCTGGTTTTGTACGCCCCGATCGCCCTGGTTGGTGCAGTAATTGGTATGGCAACCCTGGTTCGCCTCGCCCCCCTACTGGCCGCAAAACGGACCTAAACGAATTAAGCCATTACCATACCACCGTCTACATTCATGACCTGGCCAGTAATATATGCGGCGGCGGGATCGGCAGCCAGAAACCGGATCATGCCAGCGACTTCGTCTGGTTGTCCATAGCGGCTCAGGGGAATGAATTTGAGAATTTCTTCAGCCTTGAGATCGTGGGTCATATCGGTCGCGATAAAGCCGGGTGCAACGGCATTGACGGTAATCCCCCGACTCGCTAACTCTTTCGCAACGGTTTTGGTAAAGCCAATGACCCCGGCTTTTGCCGCGCTATAGTTTGCCTGACCGGGGTTACCCATCTGGCCGGCAACGGATGTGATGTTGATGATCCGCCCTGATTTCTGTTTCAGCATGATTTTGCTGACTGCGCGGGTGCAGAGAAATACGCCCGTCAGGTTCAGGTCAATCACGGCTTGCCACTCTTCTGGCTTCATGCGGAGCAGTAACGTATCGCGGGTGATTCCGGCGTTATTCACCAGCACATCAACGCGTCCCCATTTTTCCATGGCGGCGTTGATCAGGGTATCGACCTGATCCGCCTGGGCGACATTTGCAGCGATCGCGATCGCCTGCCCACCCATTGCAGCAATTTCAGCAACAACCGCATCAGCCGCCGCCTGGGAACTGGCGTAGTTAACCACCACATTGGCTCCCTCAGTTGCCAGCGCCAGGGCAGTGGCACGACCAATCCCACGTGATGCGCCTGTGACAATTGCCACCTTTCCCTGCAAGTGTTGCAAATTTGTGGGCAATGCTTCCATAAGTGACCCTCTCCTGAAACGGCTAGATGATCATAAAACAGAAGCGGCAGCAATTTAGGACAGGGAGTCGAGGGGG
>CAZGDE010000219.1:0-6552 GCA_964524315.1 uncultured bacterium | reverse complement strand
GTGCCGGTTTTGCTGCCAGCGATAACATAGAGATATAAGGTCATTGGGGGTAGGAACAATGGCAATCAAACAACAGTTCAGCAGTTTTCAAGAACTCATCGCTGGGGCAGAAGTGCCCGTACTGGTAGATTTTTACGCAACCTGGTGTGGTCCCTGCCAGATGATGGCAAGCATATTGGAACAGGTGAACACGCGATTAAAGCACCAGATTAAGATCGTCAAGATTGATACGGAGAAGTACCCTCAAATCGCCTCGGATTATCAGGTGTATGCCTTACCAACGCTGGTTCTGTTTAAGCGGGGGCAGTCCGTTGATCGCATTGAAGGTGTACTACCCGTTGATCAGTTGGTGCAACGATTACAAGCGGCTTTGTGAGGGATCGGCGATCGCGTGACAGCTATCTTTCTGGGGAAAATTAGATGGGAAAACTGCTGAAAAGCCCAATCTATAGGGCATGCTTATAGTTCTACAACTTTCAAATTAGGAAAAAAGTCTCAAAAGCTATATATCTTAAAGGTTTCACCGATCCAGTTTGAAATAGAAACTCTAGAATAGGGCATTGGAAAATCGAGTCAGAGGGGCTTTCAGCGGTTCTATGAAAATCCCCCCTGGAGTAGTACACCAAAATCTCGTTTATTCAGGTTTGAGTTCATGGTGTGTCATGTCCCGTAGTCACAAGGAGATTCTATGAACAAAGGTGAATTAGTCGATGCTGTTGCGGATAAAGCCAGTGTCACGAAGAAACAGGCAGATGCCGTTCTGACAGCGGCTCTAGAAGCGATTGTCGAAGCTGTCAGTGGTGGCGACAAAGTGACGCTCGTTGGTTTTGGCTCGTTTGAACCAAGGGAACGGAAAGCGCGGGAAGGACGCAATCCCAAGACGGGTGCCAAGATGAATATCCCAGCGACAAAGGTGCCAGCCTTTTCTGCTGGTAAATTATTCAGAGAAAAAGTTGCACCCGCTGAAGCTCCTGCCCCAGCAAGTGGGAAGAAGAAGTAACGTTCGCGGCATCAATGTGAACAATCCATTAGATCGACCGTTACATGGGGGGAATTTAGTTTGGGCAGCATCGCTGGCAAACTGTTCCCCCTCAGCTATTTTGGATTTTTCGGCCAGTATCAATCCCAATGGGCCACCCGCCTCGGCAATTGCGGCCATTCAAACCGCATTATCAACACTCACCGCCTATCCTGATCCGCAATACCATCACCTCCGGCGGGCACTGGGCAAGTTTCATCAAATTTCGGCCGATTGGATCATGCCTGGCAATGGGGCGGCCGAGTTATTAACCTGGGCAGGTCGTGAGCTAGCGGCGTTGGCTGGGGTCTGTTTGCTGACACCGGCTTTTAGGGACTACTACCGGGCAATCACAGCTTTTGGTGGCAGGGTTGTAGCCTGTCCCTTACCAGCCTCCAACCGTCCAGTATTACCTGTGCAACCGCCAACCGGGCAAACGGCGGGTCTGCTACTCAACAACCCCCATAACCCAACCGGACGGTTATTTAGCAGAGAAGAAATCCTACCCTATCTGGATCAGTTTGCTCTGGTTGTCGTGGATGAGGCATTCATGGACTTTCTGCCACCCGACCAGCAACAAAGTTTGATCGCCTGGGTACCCCACCATCCCAACCTGGTGGTGGTGCGATCGCTGACTAAATTTTACAGTTTGCCGGGTTTACGGTTGGGATACGCGATCGCCCATCCTGATCGCCTGCAGCGTTGGCAACAATGGCGCGATCCCTGGTCAGTCAATACCCTGGCTGCCGCTGCTGGGGCCGTGGTGGTAACGGACGAAAGCTTTCAGCAAGAAACCTGGCAGTGGTTAGACGTGGCGAGATCAATGCTGCATGATGGGTTAGCGCGTCTCCCAGGACTAACTCCCAGTTGGGGAGCAGCTAATTTTCTGCTGGTACAGTCAGACTATCCCGTCCTTACGCTGCAAATCGAACTATTACAACGGCACCAAATCCTCATCCGGGATTGTCTGAGCTTCCCAGAATTGGGCGATCGCCATTTTCGCGTTGCTGTCCGATCTCTGACTGACAATCAACGACTGCTAGATGGGTTAACCGATGTTATTGTCAGAACTATTCTAGCTAAGTAGTTGGGCCATCAATACTTAAGGGTTGCCCCAAAGCATTCAGATTGAGTACATGACCAGCGGTAACGAGATAGGTCTGTCCCGCCATTGCGCCAATTTGGCGGGTGAGAGAACCCAGGCGATCGCGAAATAAGCGCCCGGTCGGATAGCTGGGTACCACCCCCCAACCAACTTCCTCAGAGACAAAAATTACCTGACTGGTAGTCTGGTGCAGGCTCCAGAGAAGTTCCTGCGCCACATCAGTCCAGGTCAAATCGTCCTGTTCCAACCAGTTCGCCACCCACGTCCCTAAGGAATCAACCAGCAGGCAAACATCAGCAGGGTTGTCTCGAATTGTTGCAGCCAGATGCAAGGGGACATCAAGGGTTTTCCAGGTGGGCGATCGTCGTTGCCGATGCTGGTCAATGCGTCGTTGCCACTCGTCATCGGTTGGGTCGGTCTGTGCCGTAGCCACGTACACAACGGCCTGCTGCGATCGCTGTGCCAATGTTTCCGCCCATTCACTCTTACCGGAGCGAGCCGCACCAGTAACCAAAATCACGCGATTAAGCATAAGTTATAAAAAATAATCGAATTTTAGACAGCAAACTGCAGCAAACAGACGGTCGATTTCACTGCAAAATAATTTTTCGTATTCAAATTATTAAAGTTTACAGTTCCGTCAGAGCGTTATTTCCCGCCTTCTAGCCTCCCGTCGTCATTTTGCTCGTTGCTCGAAATCGCTATAGAATTACAGATTATTTCATTCCCATTCCTGTAGGTCGCATAGAATACGCTGTGAAGCCTTCCAGAAATTAACCCTGCAATGAAACGTGACTTAAAGCGGATTGAGGCAGCCCTTCACCAAATTGCCGACCAGTCAACCCGGTATACCCTCCCTGGCAACGGTGTTCGGAAAGTATCGCCAATGAATTCTACCGCAACTACCGGGGTAGTTGCGGTACCCGTGACGATGCGAACCAAAGTTAGTCTGCCGACCCTACCTGATGAAGTACAACCGATTCCAGATGGCAACGCCGCCCCACCGGCAGAAGTAGCGGTACCACCATTGTCAGCCTGCTTAGGAGACATCAAAGTACCCACCCTACCCCGCATTAAATCTCCGACGCTATCCAGTCACCGGAATGCGGCAAATCCAACTCTGGCAATGGGCTTACTCAAAGAAATGGAACTAACCGTTGCGGGTTGGCAGGACGAATTGCAGCAGGTGTTGCGGCAAATTCAGGATCTCTATCTAGAAGGCCCCATTGTGGATGGGTGGATGGAGTCCTATGCCCAACAAGAGGGCGAATCCCCCATGTTCCGCCATGCTGATGTCAATTGTTTAATGGACTACGTCGAAAAGATGCGAAATTCGCCTCTACCAGAGGGAGTAAATTCGCCTGCACCAGGGACAACAGCTGAAGCAATGGCAACGGGTTACCGCCTCTGTGGGCTCAATGAGGATGGCCAACTGTGGTTTCGGCACTGCCCCTCAGCCCAGGTACCCGCCGTTAGTTTGGCGATCGCCCGTTATCAGCGGTTACGTTCTCTATTAACCCGCAAACAATATCTGGAGAACCGCTTAAGCCTGCTGGCGGAAACATTAGTCGGGGTTCATAGTCAAATGAATAGCTAGGCGTTGCGGTCGCCCAGTCGCGAGTCTGTCCAGTTAAACAGTCTTAATCTAAGATAGTTTTACTTGCAAAGCCAAATTGACACTCACGGGGCAACTTCGTCGTCGCACTTTTAATTAGCCTGCACCATAAATGTTGTGTAGGATCAGCAAGTGCCCTACCATACTGATTTCATCGCTTCCAAGGTTGTATCTAATCGAAACATTAGGTGAACCAGGTGAACCGTAACTTAATCCTACCGAGCTATTTTTTATTTTACGGTGAGATTTTTAGCGGTTTTTCTTTACAATTTGAAAAGTCTTTAAAATTTACGGTTTCCTTCTGCCCGGGTTTGAAGGTATTACTCATACTTAGATACTCATCCCGGATATCCACACAGTAGTTGCATCTGCTATCGGCATCACCCCTTTGATTCGCGCTCATTTGATCCACTAATTGGCTGCTCCTTTTGTCCACTTACTCCAATTTCTAGTGATCCTGGAAGTCGCTTTTTATGACTGCAACTAAAGCATCAGATACACCTACCGCCTTCGATGCCACTGCATCAATTCGGTTCATCATCCAGGATGCCTATGACAAGGGAGCTACAGCTTTGTACCTCCAGGCGGGTCGGCCGCCGTTTTACCGCCTGCGGGGAAAACTACTACCTCAAGACCACATTGCGCCACTCACGCCGGAGCAATTTCGGCAATACCTCCAAGAATTGCTATCGCCCAACCAACTGAAGCAATATGTAACCCAGCGTAAGCTCGATACAAATGTTCGGATTCCCGGGTTTATGCAGGGTCGAATCAACTGTGGCCCAACAGCTCAGGGCACCGAGGCCATGAGCCTGAATGGGATCGAACTGGATGGGCCCGGTCTGGAAGTGCAGCGCCAAGGTACGGTGCGGGCCATGGTAGAAGATGCCTGCCACCAGCATGCATCCGATATCCATTTACAGGTTGGAGAAGTGCCTCGTTTCCGCGTTCAAGGCAAAATGGTACGGCAGGATAACTATGGCCGGGTGACAGTACGCCAATTTGAGGAGTTTTTACAAGAAGTCCTGTCGCCGACGCAGCAAGATCAATTCCGGGAACGCCAGGAATTAGATACGGCTGTTTTATATGAGGGGTTGGTACGGTGCCGGGTCAATTGCTCACAGGCGATCATGGGCGGGTCGATGGTACTACGTTTGATTTCGCTGAAGGTGCCAGCATTAGAAGAACTGGGGCTACCCGATGTGCTGGGCTACCTGGCGGAAGAAAAACAAGGGCTCATTCTGGTCACAGGGTCGGTCAACTCAGGTAAATCAACAACGTTGGCGGCCATGCTGCGCCATTTGAATGACACACTGCCGCGTAAGATTGTGACGATTGAAGACCCGATTGAGTATGTGCATGAATCCAATCAGTGCCTATTAACCCAGCGCGAGGTCGGGTTACATACACAGGAGTTTAAAGATGCTTTGCGGGCATCCTTGCGCCAAGACCCGGATGTGATTTTGATTGGGGAAATGCGCGATCGTGAGACAGTTGATACTGCCATTCGTGCTGCCATGACCGGGCACCTGGTTTTGGGTACCTTACACACCAAAGGTGCCGTGAACGCCTTCAAACGCCTGCTCAACTTCTACACCCCCGAAGAACAAGAAACTGTACGCATTCAAATTGTTGATGCTTTACGGGCGGTGATCGCCCAGGCTCTAGTGCCAACGGCAATGGGTGGGCGGACAGCAGCCCTGGAAGTCATGCTGAATACAGATACAATTCGTGATTACCTGCAAAAGGGCTGTATTGACGAGATCTATCAACTGATGGAAGAGGGCCATGATGGTAGTCAAACCATGAACCAGGCGCTCTTTGACCTGTATGAAGCAGGCGTCATTAGCGCCAATGATGCGATCGCCGCATCTCTGGCCCCCGAAGACTTAAATTACATGCTGAAAAACCACACCCGTCGTTCCAGTCGTTCCGGGTTGTCATCCGAGTATTTCAACCGTTGACCTGCCGGTGCGATCGTAAACTCTCCCTCAGGGCCGAACGGAACGGGCCGGGCTACGTTAGAATAAGGGCACATTCATCACCGTGGTTATGTGCTGTTTTTCGAGATGCTGGCGTTGTTCTTGTCTGAAGGAGTGTTTTGCCTGAATGCGTGAATCCTCCAGATCTTTGGATTCTCCTTCGCTCAATCATGTCGGGCACGGTCAGTCTGCCTGTTCAACCCAGGCGAATTCAGCGGATACTCAACCAGACACCTACAGCTTAGACACCCACCCGTTAGCAGTCGGTTTGCCACCCCAGATTTCCGCCCAGGCAACTCGCCAAGATGTCTTAGCATGGCTGCATGAACATGTACCAGACTCACGCCTGCAACACATACTGCGGGTTGAGCAAATGGCAATTGAATTAGCCCAAAAGCACCAGTTGGACGTTCATAAAGCGGCACAGGCAGGACTGCTCCATGATTTAGCCAAATTTTTCAAACCAAAACGCCTGTTAGAAATGGCCATTGCCGAGGGGTTAGAGATTGACCCGGTTGATCGAGCCAATCCCCATCTTCTCCATGCGGACGTGGGCGCGATCGTTGCCAGGGATGAGTTCGGTGTGCAGGATACGGAAGTATTACAGGCCATTCGCCATCACACACTAGGTTCTCCGGGAATGAGCCCCTTAAGCTGTGTGGTGTTTCTGGCAGACAGCCTGGAACTGGGGCGAGGTGACACGCCTGAACTGATCCATCTGCGGCAGGTGAGCCAGCAAAATCTGTACCGGGCAGTCTGGTTAACTGCCGACTATTCGCTACATTACCTACTCTCTTCGCGGCTATTAATTCATCCCCGCACAGTCCTCACT
>CAZGDE010000218.1:0-11709 GCA_964524315.1 uncultured bacterium | reverse complement strand
GAAGGAAATGTATCGGCAAATGAGAGTACTTGAGTTCTGGTCATATAGCGGCAAAACACAACAGTTAACCTTCTATGTACTAGAAAGTGGCAGCTATGTGGAACAAACAACCAGCCGCACGTTTCCTTTGATGGCACCAAATACTTTGGAGATGTTCATTGGGCGCTGTGATCAGGAAGGGGAACTGGCAGCCAAACGGTGGTTTCGGTCATGGGTGCAATCAAAGGTGGGCTAAGCCACCTCATTAAGTTGGTACTGTCAGGCAGAACTACTCATCCAGTCCTTCAGGACTCTCCAGGCTTTCTGCCCATCTTGGCGATGTCCTGTTTGTACAAATTGGAAGCCAGCATCAGCAAAGCATTCCAGGCTATCAATGTCAGCTTCAGGGATTCCCAGCAGGCATGACACTTCGGCGGTACTCAGCAACCAGCCTTTCATGAAGGCACTCTCCAGATAGTTAAAGTATTCAACCTGGCAGAGTGAGTTCGCCCTGAGAGAGGGAGCTGAGGTGGCAGAAGTCAGCGTGGTGGATGGAGCGGCAGCTTGATCACCCACAACAAATTCATCCAGGCTGCCCCCCGCTCTCAGGTGTTGCCATAACTGGTCGATCCGGGCAATCTGGTCAGGCTCAATATAAGCCCGACGACCAATTTGCTGACGGGGCACGTTGAGCTTTTTCAGCCACCGATAGATCGCACTTCTGCCCACGCCATAACGGGCTTGCAGGTCTGCTACGGTCATTCCGGTCATTGCAATTGTCCTGTCCTGTGTCCTGAGGACAACTATAGTACAAAGGCACTATATTAGGTAAATAGTTTCCAGATTTTCTTCCGCTTCTTTCTTCTTCTCCTTTCCCCAGTCAGGGGCGATCGCTTTCTTCCCCTGACCTATGGAACTGACCTTACAAGATGTGCTGGCATTCTATGTGCAGCAACTCCACCATCGTCCCTATCAACCCCCATCAATCGCCACCGCTGATTTAACGCTCACAGACTGGTTCTGTGGCTTTGGGGGTGGCACCATTGGGGCACATCAGGTCAAAGGGGCGCGGTTATTAGTGACATCGGCATTTAATCACAACTCCACTTGCATTAAGGTACATAGCCGCAATCACCCAGACACCGAGCACGGGTGCGTGGACATTACGGCTTTCGAGGCATCCTATTTCCCAGGTAGCAAAGCGGCTATCTTTGCGCCGGAGTGCAAATATCACACGACGGCGAACTCAAATGCCGCCCTCAGGGATTGGGAAGAGTCGCCCCAACAGCAGTTGGCCCTGGACTTCTGGACTGATGAAGAAGTCTCCCTGAAGGAGCGCCAGCGGGTCTGGGACAAGCTGACGGAACGGGAACGGCAGGCCGCCCTCTATCGGGCAGAGCGTTCTCGCATGACCATGGGGCAGGTTGCCAAGATGGCGGGCTACCACAACTACCAGTGGTTCATCGTGGAAAATGTTGTCCAGGTAAGGCGATGGCGGCATTTTAAGGCGTGGGTCAATGAAATTAAGGGATTGGGCTATAAAGTTATCCCGGTGTACTTGAATGCGGCTATGGTCGGGGTGCCCCAGTTGCGCGACCGGGTCTTCTTCTTCTGCTATAAGGCACATCTGCCTACACCCGATCTGCAATGGAAGCCCCTGGCATGGTGCCCCCACTGTCAGACTATTGGGCAATCAGAGCAGCGTTGGAAAAAGTGGCAATATGACCCCACGGACCCACTCCATCCAGGGGGCAAGTACGGCAACCATGCCCAATATCTTTATCATTGCTGCCAGTGTGGCGAGGTGGCCTACCCCTATGGCCGTCCAGCGGGGGATATTGTGGATTGGAGCATTCCCACTGTGCCCATTGGAGAACGGCAAGGGCACAAGTTGCCTCCCCTCAAGGACAGCACAAGGGCAAGAATTGGGGCAGGGTTGCAGCGACATGCAGGCACCCATCTGCTGGATACCACCTATTCCCAGGCAGGCACATCAGGGAAAGTGAAGGGGCTATCAGAACCACTGCCTGCCCAGACCACCCGACAATCTTTTGCCCTGGCGATGGCACCAGGACAATCCTCGATCGGCACTCAGACCGCACCCATCATCCAACTGGGTGGGCAACGGAGCGATCGCCCGCAAGGGTTCATTGTCACCCTGAGGGGTAAACAGCCCCAGAATCGCTCTATCAATGCGCCCCTCAGCACATTGACCACATCAGGGGCACATCATGGCCTAACGGTGTTGCCTCAATGGCGTCATCATGCTGGCATCAATGACGGCAACGCGCATCAAGCATTCATGGTGGGCTATTACAGCAGGGAGAATGCCCACAGTACTATCCAACAACCCTTACACAGGATAAATACGGGAAGCTTGGTAGCCTCGCCAATTCATTGCGAGGTGGAAAAGCGACTCGGGCGGTTTTAACCGCCGTGGGCTTACTTGTGATGGTCGTCTTCAATGTATCGCTGGATTGTCTCAGCACTAATCTTGCCTGCGGTTGAATAGAAGTAGCTGTGAGTCCACAAACTGGGGCGTCTCAGTAAATGCGGAAATTCTTGCCTGAGATACCTGGACGAGCGTCCCTTAAACGCCTTAACAATTTGGTTAATCGCTTCATCCGGTGGATACTCCACAAACAAATGAACAGGATCGGGTGCAATCTCCAATGCCCGGATCGTCCCGTCCTTCTCAGTCGCGAGTTGGTAAAAAATATCCCGCAGTCGCTTTGCCACATCTCCGACCAAAAACCGTTTGCGGCGTTT
Source organism: uncultured bacterium (assembly GCA_964524315.1). Classification (GTDB taxonomy): domain Bacteria; phylum Cyanobacteriota; class Cyanobacteriia; order Leptolyngbyales; family Leptolyngbyaceae; genus CAZGDE01. Next base: position 8,961 of record CAZGDE010000218.1, on the reverse strand, counting down.
CGGACAGAAGACCCAATGAACCGTTGCCAGTCCAACCGAGTGACAATTGTGGCGATAGATCAAACTCGCTTCCCGCATTGGTACATCAGTGCTACTATTGTCGATAGCTGGATTCTACCAACAATCCTAGAGCCGACATGGCACGCAGCAAGACTCCATCCTTTGTCATTGATATTCCTCTGGTTGTGGATTCGGCGCGTGAGTCAGAGCTGCTCTCTCGCTTCCAGGCAGGCAGACAACTCTACAATGCCTGTCTCAATGAAGCGATAGCGCGGATGGAGTTGGTACGCCAATCCGATGCCTACGAGGCAGCACAACAACTGCCCAAAGGTAAAGCCAGAACCACTGCATTCGCCCAAGCTCGCGCAGCCTACCGTTATCGTGAATACGACTTGCACAGCTATGCTCAATCCGTCGCGAGCCGCTCAAACTGGATGGCACAGAAGCTGGATGTCAATACGCAGCAGACCCTTGCCACCAGAGCCTTCAAAGCAACTGAGCGAGTGTTGTTTGGCAAGGCGAAGAAGGTGCGCTACAAAGTCCCTTCCCGGTTCCGCTCCATGGAGGGCAAGACCAACAAACAGGGCATTCGTTGGCAAGCAAACCAGTTCGTCTGGGGAAGCCTGGTGATTCCAGCCGACATTGATTGGACTGACCCTGTGATTGTGCATGGGTTAGCCAATCCCATCAAATACGTCCGCATCATTCACCAAGAACTGAATGGTAAGCGCCGTTGGTATGCTCAACTGGTCTGTGAAGGGCTGCCCTTGATCAAACCCAAGCACCCCGTCTCAGAGGGAAACATTGGACTGGATCTCAATGTGTCCAACGTGGCATTTGTGGGAGATCAGCACGCTGGATTACTGCCCTTTGCCGAAGCGGTTCCCACCTTTGAGCAGAAGATTCGCAAGCTGCAACGGGGCATGGAACGCTCCAGACGAGCGATGAACCCTGACAACTATGAGCTAGACTTCACCGCCCAGCGAGGACGCAGAAGGGTCAAGCAGAAGGGCAAAGCGAAGCAGGGGAAGCGGCGCTGGCTGAAGTCCAATCGCTACAAGACCCTGGCTCGAAAGAAGCGCAACCTGGAGCGGCGTAAGTCCGCCTATGCCAAGTCTCAGAACCGTCGATTAGTGAACGAGGTGTTGCGGCACGGTAAGCACATCAAGACTGAACGAGTGTCAGTCAAGGGATGGCAGAAGCGGTATGGCAAAGCCATTGCCGCCAAGTCACCTGGATTTTTTATGAGTGAACTGACTCGCAAGGCTGAAAGAGCTGGTGGGTCAGTCATTAAGTTTCCGACTCGGACCACTGCTTTATCTCAAACCCATCTGACGGGGGAACGAATCAAGAAATCCCTCTCAGAACGGGTGCATCGTGACCGCACTGGGGTTGTGATGCAGCGAGACATCTTCAGTGCATACCTGGCTCGGTACGTTGTTCAGGATACGCTCTCCCTGCGGGATGCTGTTAAGCAGTATTCAAGGATGGAATCGTCCTTGCTGAGGGCATGGGAGACATTTCAACAATCTGCGAAACCAGTAGGCGTTGCCGAACGTCCGAAGTCTGAACCTCCGGCAGAGCAGATCCTCAGTCATCTCGAAAAGTCCAGCCAGATAGCTGTCCCAGCCGGGTCAGGGCGAAAAGCTGGATAAAGGTTCGGGAACCTCCCGTTTTCTAAACGGGAGAGGATTCAGACATTGACTCCTGAACCCCGATTTGGGGTCGCCACGCTGCCAACCAATGAGGGTGTAGGAGGATTGAGGGAACCTGCCCTAACGCCCTTGCTGTACACCTATCATGGGGTTGCCTCATTACATCCCATTGGGGTGCCCTTAACCACTCAGACCACCAGGGAACGGCATGCACTGCTAATGGTCGGTGGTAAAGAACTGGATTTGGATGACCCTGAGCAATTAGAGGCAGCCATTGATGCTTGTGGCTTTCGGATGTTGACCTGGGAAGAAGCCAGGCGGGGAATGGGGTTCCCTGAGGTCTATCAAATGACTACTAACCGCAGGCTCAACTTTCACGGCATTGGGCAGGCCATATCCCCGGCCTGCATCCAGATGATCATTGAGATGGCACTCAGATCATGGGGAATGATATGCACCTGACCCATTACCCCCTCCCTCTTTCCTGGGTGCGATCGCTCCTTCCCTTTCGGGGGTGGGGGCAATTTGATTAAGGGAAAGAGGAAATGGACGCAGGAGATATTTGGGCTGACGAGGAAGACATTAGGGCGTTGCGGGTAGCCCAAAAAGCAGAGCGTAAGGCTAGGGAAAAAGCTCACAGGACAAAAGTGCTTACTGAATCAGGGCTGAAATTCACTAGCTCCAATGATGGCGAAAACCTGATGTTCAGGGAATCAGGAAAGCCCAAAGTTGACTTCTATCCCAGCTCTGGCAAATGGCGTGTTGCCGGTATCGGTGGCGGCACCATGATGGAGGGTGGTGTCCAAGTCTTCCTTGGCTGGTACGCCAAACAAACTGGACCCAAAAAGCACAGAGGTTCCACTGCTAAGGACAATAGCGATCGCGCTAATGCTCCTGTTGAAAGCAGCAATGGTCGCTATCGCTTCGACCGCAAAACTTATCACCAGCGAGAACACCCTGAGTTCAGCAAATATTATCCAGCCGCTAAGTTCATCCACTGCTGGACTGATGGGAGCTATGTGAGTCAGAAGGACATCGGCGCATGGGGCTATTTGGTATCCTGTAAAGCCAAGAATCAAGAGCACAAGGGGGGAGGGCTGTTAACATCCACCCATGCTTCCCGGTGCGAATTGTGGGCAATTATCCATGCCCTTACAGCGACCACCAGATTGCATGGGAATGGGTGCGGCATCACCATCTACTCTGACCTTCAGGAGGTAGAGGCTGTGCTGATGGGACATAGACAGCCCACCACCAACCTTGATTTGTGGCAACAGATTAATGACCTCATTGCCCAACATCAGCACGAGGTCAACGAGAAAGGTTACAAGTTTTCGACCTACGCGACGTGGTGGGTGCGGCAAGCAATTACCCGCGCTGTTGCCGAAAAGAGCCGTACCATTCGATTGCCAGTACACCTTCATGAGAAAGTCAATCAAATTAAGAAAGCCACCAAACTGTTGTCGCAGGAGTTGGGACGTAAGCCCACTGAGGAAGAACTGGCAGCCCGGATGGAGATGACCGTCGATAAGTTGCGGTTTATTGCCCACTCGGTTCAGGTTCCCCGCTCCCTGAACCAAACAATTAATCCCCACAACCATAAGGGGGAAGATAGCGATAACACCCTGGAGGACTTCATTGACTCCCCAGAAGCAGAACCAGAGGTCAATGTTGACCGGCAACTGCTGAGAGGCAATCTAGAAGATTTGCTCAGTACGCTTAATCCCCGCCAACGGGATGTTATCAGGATGCGCTTTGGATTGGATGATGGTCAGCCCAAGACGCTGGAAGAAATTGGGCAGGTCTTAAAAGTGACCCGGGAGCGCATTCGCCAGATTGAGCTGAAAGCACTCCGGCAACTACGACGACCGCATCTGAAGAAACAATTAGAGGGGTATCTGGAGGAATCATGAACATCGCCCCATTGCCACCCTGTGAGGTGTTCAATCTGCAACCTCAAAGCACCATTCCCGGTTATGGTTATGAGTTTGCTGATGGTACCTTTGGGCCAGCAACAACCCAATTGCAACCCCTGGATGCTCTCATTGCTGAGGACTTTAGTGGGGTCAACATTGGGCTATGGTCACGTCATGCCCACCACATCCCAGAAATCCAGCGACTTGTGCCGGGTGCCCATGTGTTCACAGAACAAAGCCCCTATGAGGTGCGGGTATTCAGCACCAACTCACAGGCCAGCGCCGTACTGGGCTATTTCTGGGATAGTGGCTTTAAGAGCATCCATAATGTCATTTACCAACTACTGGGCATTCCCCTTCAATGGCAACAATACCTATGTCAGGTGTACCGTAAGGGCGATTTCAGCACCCAGGAATATGAGGTGTTGCTGCAATTGCTGGAGGGGGAAACGCCTCAGGTCTGGAATGGGGCACTGGAAGCCCTTTATCAACCATCGGGCTTTACCAGTAAGGCTCAATGGTTGCTGGAGTCGGGCAGAGAACTGCTGGTTATCTATCTGCCCGATCGCCCCGGTGGGCATAACCAGACCACAGGTGGGCGCAATCCCATCCCATTGCCCCCACCAGGGGAGGAGGAAGCCCTTTATCAGCCTACAGAGCAGGAGCTTCAGGCGGCATTAGATACCTATAGTCAGCAATTAGATTACGGGCACGATTTTGCCTGGGAACAATAGCCATGGCTGAGCTACTTTACTGCAACATCTACTATCGCAGCAAGGACGGCACTTTGGGGGTGAAGTACACCGAGGTGCCCCGAGAAGTGCCAGAGCATTGTGTTTATGTCCAGGATGCTGGGTGTGTTCAGGAAGCCCAACGGCTTTTACAAGAACCCCCTGAACGGGTGTACCTGCTCCAGGAAGGCAGACGGATTGCCCGGTCAGAGGGCTTATCAGTACCGCCAACCCTCTATCTACAGGGCAACATCATCACCGATGGAGTCAGGGCCAAGCGCATCATTCCCAGTAAGACCTATTGGCACTCGGAAATGAGTATCATTGATGTAGCGGGAGAATGGTGCGAACTTCCCAACCCTAGAGGCACATAGTTATGGCAACCCTCATTCTCGGCAAAATTACCATTGATGACATCAAGCAGAATGTGCTGCTGCAAGAATCTGGCATTCAAGATTACGAATGGTTGAGGACCGAAGGGACTGAGCTTTCCGAGGATGAGAAGGCACACCTAGGCTTCATCAATGGGTGGTTGACCAGAGAACCCCTGCATCTGCTGAATGAAGCCACTATTTGGTCGAGGGCAATTTATCCCCTCTTGGTACTAGCAGAACAGGGAGATATTCGCGCCCGTGCCCAGGTCTCTATGAGTGCAGAATACCCTGAGTTCTCCATCACAGGGGTTGCTGATGGGGTCATCGGGAAAGCGATCGCTGAACGTATTATCGCCCCCTACCTGGTAGTGATCGAAGCCAAACGTGGCATTGGTGGAGAAGACCCCATCCCTCAGCTATATGGTCAACTACTGGCGGCAGCAAAGATTAACCAGACATCTAACGATGCACCTCTGGAGCTATTTGGGTGTTACACCGTAGCCGATACATGGACATTTATCAGAGCAGTGGTATCTGGTCTGAATACACACCCAACGTTGACAGTAGAGTACTCCAGTGAATTTAGCCAGAGATATGATGCCGAAGGAATTCTGAAAACACTGAAGCTCATCGTCAATCGACAATTGCACAAGTCCAACTAATCATTCCCATCCTCTCCCTCTCCTCTTTCCTCCTGTGGTTGACCTTTCTGCCATCACCACAGGAGTGATCAATGGCTGAGTTTAGACCAGATGTATTTCGCGCAACTGCTGCCCAGAAGCTCTGTGATATGGGCATCATTCCTGAAACAGTCATCAGTGAAGATGATCCACCATTCATTGCAGCATTCATCAATTACATTGCCACCGCGACCTCACAGGAATCAGCAAACATCAAACTTCTGACCCTGACTGAGTTCATCGGGCAAGTTGCCAACCAACTCAAATGGTTTGCGGCAAATGGGCAATATCTAAGCGATGCCCTGATTGAAGTCTATGTCAGTAATGCCGCCACCAGAACCAATCTGGATGATGGCACTATCGTCAGGGCAACCCAATCCTGCCTGAATGATTGCCATCAGGCTGATCGAGCTATGGAGTCCGTCATTTACCGCATGGGCAACCTGCTGGTGGCACTGGGGGCGATCGCTGAAACTGCCAATGACATTGACCGGACACTTGATCCCAGTTAATTAGCCCCTTCTCCTCTTCTCCCCTCCTCCTGGGTGTCCTTCTATTTGCCCTCTCAAACACATTAGGGGGCAAGACTAATTCACCCAGGAGAAAGCAAAGTGAGCAAGAAAGTAACAGAGGACAATAGCGCAACAGATCAGCGTTACGAACTTCTCTGTAATGCACTACTGCAAGCAGGGATTAAAGCAGCAATTTCGGAGGATGACGGAAGTGCCTACCCGATGGCTGATTATCACCTCCTGTATGCTCAACCAGAAGGTAAAGAGAAAGTGGAAATCTTTGCTGAATATCCCTTCGGTGGCACCAATTACATTCCAACCATTGCCCAGGCGATTGAGGTTGCCAAGAGCCATCACGATGTTAGTACCGAAGAGGTGCTGCAAGTTGCCCAAAATGGGTTCAGCCAGGGGGAGGTGCCCCCAGTAGAATGAGGCACCAGGTAAACCTGTTGGCATTGATGCCTGATGCCAGCAATCAAACAAAGCCTAAGACCTTCACAGTGCATCAGTGTGACCTGCATTGGGCACAAGAGATAGCCAGAACACGGCATTATCTGAGGGCAAAGGTGCATGATCAGGCGCATCCCTTTGCCTATCAGATCACAGAGACCGCTACTGGGAGGGCAGCCGGGATGATGATATTTGCCACGCCCCACTTCACCAAGTGCAAGGGGCTGTTTGGCTTTGAATACACATCCGCAAGTACAAATGATCTGATAATATCTTATCATGAAACGGAAAGGTAAAGTCCCTGGCAAGATTCAGAAGCCGTACAAGCTAAGACTGTTTCCCACCGAGGAGCAGAAAATATTCTTCGCAAAAACATTCGGTTGTGTTCGGTTCATCTACAATCACTGTCTAAGTTTAGTCAGGTCGGGTGTCAAGTTTAGCTACGAGGAATTATCAAATAAACTGCCGGATCTAAAGAAGGAGTTTCTCTGGTTAGCTGAACCAATCGCGCAGTCTCTTCAACAGTCAATTTTGAACTTATGGGACGGGTTTCAGCGATTCTGGAAAGGGCAGAATAAATTCCCAAAGTTCAAAAAGAAATTTGCCAAACAGAGTTTCAAAGTTCCTCAGGATTTCAAGCTAGACGTTGAAAACAACTGGCTTCGCCTACCCAAGATTGGGGCAGTGCGGTGCATCTTCCCTCCTAAAATCTATGGGATGCCTAAGTCTGTCACAATCTCCCGAACTAAATCAGGACGTTACTATGCCTCGATCCTGTGCGAGATTGATGAACCTAAACCGATCTACCAAGGTGAGATAATTGGCATTGACATGGGGCTGAGATCCTATGTAACTACTTCTAATGGGTTCGCCATTGATGCGCCAAAGTTTTACAGGCAGAGTGAGAAACGGATTGCAAATTTACAAAGGGTTCAAAGTACAAAGGTAGGAGCTAAGAAAGGTGAAACCAAATCAAAGAACTGGTTAAAACTTCAATCGAAAATCAATCGGATTTATCAGAAGCTTGTAGACCAAAGGGATAACTGGATTCACAATCTAACCTCGAAACTGGTGCGCGAAAACCAAGCCGCCTTTATTGAGGATTTGTCCTTGGAAGCTATGAAGCAAATTAATCTCGCTAAGTCGGTACAGGATGCAGCATTAGGTGAATTTGTGAGGCAACTTGAGTACAAGGGAGCCTGGTATGGTTGTTTTGTCGGCAAGGTGTCACGCTGGTTCCCTAGCAGTAAGCGCTGTTCCGATTGTGGTGAGAAAAACACGGTTCTCAGTCGTGAGCAATATGAGTGGGTTTGTGTAAACTGCCTAACTCACCATAATCGGGATGAAAATGCGGCGACTAATATCCTCAATGAAGGTTTTAGATTATACTGTGTAGCCCTGGAAGCCCTGCACAAAAATAGTCCCTCACTGGGACAGGTTCTAGCTAATTAGGCTAGACGCTCACCTTTGCGGGTGTGTATTCATAACCTGCAGCTTGTCATCTCCTATAGCGACCTGCATGAGGGGCATGTGGGCACCGTCTATCAGTCCAGTAATTTCCTGTTTGATGCCCTGGCCGTGTCTGATAAGGTGGGCAGGCATAGCCATGAGCAGAAAGAACCTCATACGCTTGCTCGCTATGCCTATTGGCTCCGGCGCGTTTATGCTCCCATCCAGGGCAAATGGGTGAATTACAGGTTGCCGAAGGAACGAATTATGAAGCCCCATGTCAAACCCAAAGAGCGAATGCGGCAAATCCTCTAAAATAGAACTATCTTGCCCCACAAAGGTTCAGGAGAAGACCATGCTAACAACTGACGACCTCCAGCAGTTCCAGGCACAGCACCCTGATTACCGCATGGAACTAGTAGACGGAGCAATTGTTGTAATGACACCTTCAGGTTACGAATCAGATGAAGTGGCAGCAAATGCGATCACGGCTCTAAACAGTTGGGTAAAACCACAACGGTTAGGCAGAGTAACGGCTTCTAGTGCTGGCTTCAAATTAGGCGACAAGAATGTAAAAGCACCTGATGCTTCTTTTGTCCGGGCAGAGCGGTTAAGAGAAAGCACCCGCAGTTATGCTGAACTGGCACCAGACCTGATGGTGGAAGTGAAGTCGCCCACTGATGATGTTGTGGCACTGGAAGCCAAGATTCAGCAGTTCATTGATGCAGGCACAACTGTAGGCATCTTGATTAACCCTGAAGATGAGACTGTAAAGGTCTATCGTGCCAATCAGGAAGCCATTGTGTTGACCAATGATGATGTTCTGACTGCCCCTGATGTCTTACCAGGGTGGGAAGTTCCGATCAGTGAGCTATGGGCACCTGTGTTTGATTAACCTTCAAGTACCTCAAATCGCTGAGGATAGCGAAAATATTCAGCCCACTCGTGGGTGGTCAGTAGATCTCCCACAAAGGTTAGCAAGTAGGACATCTCCTGTTTTAATTGCACCTCCTGTTCATCCGAGAGCGATAGTTCAGGAAATTCGGGCTTTGTAACAGGTTCCCGAGAATACTGCTCAGCCTTCAACAATCGATAGGCGAGGTCATAGTGCTGAGAAGATAAGCCTTTAATACTCACACGTATAGAGCCTATTTGACATCTTTTATAATAGGAATAAGGTGCTCCAACTGACCG
>CAZGDE010000217.1:7987-11718 GCA_964524315.1 uncultured bacterium | reverse complement strand
GTACTAAGCGGCACCAGCAATAACAGCAAGTAGACCAGTGGATCTTGCTGGAACAATAGAGCCCCGAAAAGGGGAATCTGGCTTAAACCAGGAATAGCAATCACATCCATACCTGGTAATCGTTGTGTAGCGTCACTATTAAAAACTAAACGGGCCAAAAAAGCGGTCAAGCCCGCCGCCGACAGGTTAATTGCCAGCCCAGAAACCAGTTGATCAACGTGAAGGCTGACACATAAAAAAGCATGCAACAGACCGACAGCAGCACCCACCGCGATCGCAGCTAAAATACCAACCCAGACATTACCGTTGGCATAGAATGTAACCGCTGCACTGGCAAAAGCACCGGTTAACAGCATGCCTTCTAAACCAATATTCAAGACCCCCGATCGCTCTGACCACAGCCCCCCCAAAGCGGCAAATGCCAGGGGCACGGCAAGGCGCAAACTGGCAGCAAGGTAGTCAGTGAGGAATGGCAGGGTGGACATGGAGCAACTGGGAAGAAGAAAATGATAATCGGCTGTTCCTTACGCTTTAGCGGCAACGCGCCGTTCCAGCACAAGACTAATGGCAATAAACAGAACGGTAAGTCCCTGGATGGCATAGACTACGGTCACAGGAACTCCCGCACTACGCTGCATAACATTTGCACCACTGCGAAGCGTGCCAAAGAAAAGGGATATCAAAACAACCCCAACCAGACTCCCCCGGCTGAGAAATGCGATCGCGATCGCGTCGAATCCATAACCAGGCGAAAAGTTTTCAAATAACCGATATTTTAGGCCCATGACCTCCCCGCTCCCTGCGAGTCCTGCCAGGCCACCAGCAAGTGCCATCACCAACAGGATGGTGCGTTCAACGGAAATACCAGCATACCGGGCAGCGATCGGGTTATGCCCAACAGCCTCAATCTGGTAACCGAGGGGGGAATGGGTAAACACCAGCCACAAAAGGAAGGTAGCGACCAGACCGATAAGGATGCCAATATGAACCTGAGTCTGGGGCAGGATAATGGGAAACTGGGAACTGGGATCAATCAGGGGGCTGAAGGGAGTGGGGGCACCCGGTTCGTGTAACGGTTGACTAACCACATAGCTAATTAAATTTTGGGCAATATAGTTCAGCAGGAGGGTGGTAATGACCTCATTGACCTGTCGATAGGCTTTGAGATAACCGGGGATCAGGCCCCAGAGTGCCCCCAGGCTAAATCCACCCAGCAATGCCAGTGGCACATGGATCAAGGGCGGTACACCATGAACATAAAGCCCAATCAGGACACTACCCAGACCACCCATGTAGATCTGACCTTCACCACCGATGTTAAACTGTCCGGCTTTCAGTGCTACCAGTACTCCCAGACTGGTCAACAACAACGGAGCCATTTTAGTGAGGGTATTGCCAAACCCATAGTAGTTTGCCAGGGCATCGCTAAACAAAACGCTGTAAGCTTTGACCGGGCTGACACCCGCGATCGCAATCAACCCCGCACCAACGATTAGGGCAGCGGTGATAGCCAACAACGGCGACAACACAGGGGGAATTCGTTCAAGCTTTAAACTCACACACCTAACGTCGTTACCACAAACGAATTAGTACAATTGACATGCATCCTACCTTGAGTTGCTGTGATTGTGCCATGATTGCCTCATTCACAGACGAGCGGCTGGCATCCGATGAACGGATCAACCATACAAGACGGATCAACCATACAAGGAAGACGAATTTTAATTGGTATCGGTGGGGGCATTGCTGCCTATAAAGTGTGCGAGGTGATTTCATCCTTAGCAAAGGCAGGGGCCGAAGTGCGGGCAGTTTTGACCGATGCCGCTCAGGAATTTATTACGCCCTTGACGATCGCCACCCTTTGCCGTCACCCTGCCTATACTGATCGGGATTTTTGGCAACCGGTACATGGGCGGCCACTTCATATCGAACTGGGGGAATGGGCTGAGGTCATGGTCATCGCCCCCCTGACCGCTAATACCTTGGCAAAATTAGCGTATGGGCTGGCAGATAATTTATTGCTCAATACGGTGCTGGCTTCAACCTGCCCCATTATGCTGGTGCCAGCAATGAACACCGACATGTGGGAGCAACACACCGTACAACGCAACTGGCAGATGATACAGACACAGCCACGTTTTCATGCGATCGCGCCGGGAAGTGGCATTTTGGCCTGCGATCGGGTCGGGGACGGACGGATGGCAGAACCGGGCGAAATTCTGGCTCAGATCGAGTCATTGCTCCACACCAAGGGCAAGCAGGACTTAGCCAGCAAACAGATTCTGATTAGTGCCGGTGGTACCCGCGAATTTCTTGACCCGGTGCGCTTCATCGGTAACCCGTCTACCGGCAAAATGGGCATTGCCCTGGCACAGGCAGCCAGTCACCGGGGAGCGACAGTTACCCTGGTTCATGCACCCCTGACAGCGGAATTATTGGCGACGGTCAGAGGAGTACGAACCGTGGCAACTATTAGTGCGGCGGAAATGCACCAGGCGTTACTGCAATGGGTACCAACTGCGGATTGGATTATCATGGCTGCTGCCGTTGCCGATGTGAAACCCGCTCACTACAGTATGGAAAAGCTACCCAAGGCAAAGTTGCCTGACCGCTTACCACTGGCACCAGTACCGGATATCGCCGCAGAACTGGCCATGGTGAAACAACCCCATCAACGGCTAATTGGCTTCGCGGCGCAGAGTGGCGATATTGTCACCCCTGCCCTGGAAAAGTTGCAACGCAAAAAGCTGGATGCGATCGCCGCTAACCCTATCGATCAAGCGGGTGCTGGCTTTGGTAGTGACTCCAATCAGGCCATATTTTTAGACAATAAGGGTCGGCAACAGGCGATCGCCCCATGCAGTAAGCTACAGATGGCACATCAGTTGCTCGATTTTGTGCAGACTATCTGAGAAGCAAACTATCTGAGAAGCAGACCATCTGAGAAGGAGACATACGGTTATGGGGGGTCCGGGATTTGTCCCAACGTTTCTGTTCTACTTTGTGGGTACAGCCTGCATTACTGCCTTTGTCCTCACCCAGGGACTCGACCCCAACCAAACAGAAATTAATCCGTTTCAGGTTGATTTAGTGTTGGGTGTACTTGCCGGATTAGTGGGTGCCTATTTCAATAGTCACCGCACCTTGACGCTACCCGTTAAAAACCGGGGTGCATTCTTAAAGAGGCTCAAAGAGGCCGTGAGCCAATTAGGCTTTGAACAAACAGGCGAGTTGGATGAATTTACCGTCTACGAGCGTCCGGCTCCCAGTAATTTTTTCTCTGGTAAGCTCTTTGTCTCCCTGGATAAAAGTGAAGCTACCATCTCTGGGCGATCGAGCATTATCCGGGCCGTCGAGAAACGGTTGACGGCGTAATTCTCCTTAACGCGGCTAGGGAGGAGTAGCGGAGCCATTCACCAGAGTTCCAAACTTCTCGCCTGCGGATACTGATAGCAAGGAGGTTAAACTGTGCGTCTGCCAATCTGGCTTAAGGGAACGTTGATTTTCCTGCTACTGCTGGGTATTGCCTTTCGTTTTATCAACGTCAGCCACAAGGTCTACTGGCACGACGAGGTCTACACCTCTATGCGGGCAGCGGGCTACACCCGTGGCGAAATTGATGCCGAGTTGTTTCAAGACCGAGAACTGGCGATCGGCGAATTGCAAAAATTTCAAACCATCAAACCGGGTAGCACCCTGGCAGACACCATCCACTCGTTGCAGGCGGAAGA
>CAZGDE010000217.1:0-7977 GCA_964524315.1 uncultured bacterium | reverse complement strand
TTTTTCTCTGGCTCGCTTCTGGATGCAGCTATTTGGTGGCTCCCTGACTGCTTCCCGGCTGTTGCCAGTGGTCCTTAGCCTGCTGGCATTACCTTTTATGTATGCCCTTGCCTGGGAGTTGTTTGCTTCCCATCCGGTAGCGTTGATGGCAACGACGCTGCTGTCCCTCTCCCCGTTTGATGTGCTGTTTGCGCAGACCGCACGACAATATAGTTTGTTGACCGTTATGGTCATTGCCAGTCAGTGGCTACTACTGCGGGCGATGCGGCAGGCAAAGGAACGCCAGAAAACACGGCACGGCAAGCAGTATGCAAACTGGCATGCGTGGGGATGGTACGGTTTATCACTGGTGATCGGGTTATATGTCCATCCATTCTTTGGCTTAACGTTGCTTGCCCAAATCGTCTATGTCGGTTTAGAGCAATGGAAACCAGCTAAACTACCAATTTTGCAGAATGGACGGGCATCTCAACCAGCGAAGATTGTGACTGGCTTCGGGAGCGCGATCGCCGTTGCCCTCATCCTCTACTCACCCTGGATATATGTTATCCTGACCAACTCTCGTCGGGCCCTGTCAACCACTGATTGGGCACAGGTATTCCCCGGTGGGGATTATCTGGTAAAGCTCTGGACGTTGAGTTTTACGTCCATCTTTCTTGACCTGTATTTTGAACAACAGCTCGTTTGGACCTATTGCCTGCGAGGCATCGTCCTGATCATTATTGGCACATCCCTCTATACAGTCTGTCGGCAGTGCGATCGCTCCGTTTGGTTGGCCATTCTAACCGCAACTCTGGTGCCGTTTTTGCTACTAGCACTTCCCGACTTTATTCTAGGGGGCAAGCGGTCGGCGGTCAGTCGTTATTTAATTTCCTGCTATCCCAGTATTCAGTTAGCAGTGGCCTATTGGTTCACGACCAAACTATCCACGGCACCAGGAAAGGTTAACCGGGGAGCGCGATCGCCCTCATCCCAGCAACAACCGTCACATCGCCTCCTGATGCCCTTCGTCAAGCAATGGGGTTGGTCTGGTGTTTTTGCTCTGCTGGTGGTTGGTAGTCTCGCATCGTTAACCACCAGTGCCCTTGCCTTTACCTGGTGGAATAAGGATTTAAGCTATTCCAACGAACAAACATCCCATTTGATCCGGGCAGCCAACGCACCCGCGATCGTCAGCGATATTGGTGATGACTTTACCAATACGGGCGATCTCATTTCTCTCAGCTACAAACTGGATAGGAATACGCCATTGTTACTCAGTCAGAAGGGTAGCAACTGGGTTCAGACAGAAACGTTTAGACGCAAAATCCAGAACCATACAGTGTTTATCTTTCGTCCCACAAACCAACTGCGCGAAGCCCTGGAGAAACAATATGGTGCCTTACAGCGTCCGTCTTTATGGCAGGAACGTCTCTGGTTGCTGCCCAATCCTGAGACATGGAAATTAAGTAAGTTCGATAATTGGTAGGAGCGAGTTGTGCGGTCAAATCCAGGTCTGGATACAGCGTGATCGGCTAAACCCGCTCGTACAAGTTGCGAATTGATTAAATCCAACCTCCTTAGAGGATTTGGACAATTGTGCCCTCAGTCCTCAGTAATATCTGGGATTGTGTCGGTGTTAAGGGGCAGTGTATAATCACCTATGTTTGAAGGGGAGTAGCTGCTGGTGACGAATCAGCCCACCTGAATCAACATACTGGCGATGAGCCTGGTTCAGGTGACAAAGCGAATAGTGATACTGTTTATTTCACTATTAGAGTCTTTGCAAGCGAGACCTTCACTGAGTTCACATTTTCTGATGTGAGCTTGGTGGAGTCGCATATGCCCTCATCAAGCTCACTCAGAGATACCCGTAAGCGATTCTGAGGAGCCTGGAGGACATGGTAACAGCATTTACCGCCGGATTATTGCTGATCACGATCAGTGAATTGGGCGATAAAACTTTTTGTATTGCGATGCTCTTGGCGATGAGGCATTCACGTCGTCTGGTATTTGTGGGGGTAGTCGCAGCACTGGCGGCAATGACAGTTCTGTCAGTTTTAATGGGGCAGGTTGCCAGTCAGTTACCCACCGCATTAGTTCATCATCTGGCAGTCGCCCTGTTCCTGGGGTGTGGCTTAAAACTTCTGTACGATGCCACCCGCATGTCACCCCACTGTAAATGCGGTAACGAAATGGACGAGGCCGCCGAAACCGTTGATCAAGTTGATGTAGCCCCTACTAACAAATTTTGGCTGAACTATGGGGTGATTCTCCAATCGTTTGGGCTAACGTTTGCGGCTGAATGGGGCGATCGCACCCAGTTTGCCACCGTCACCCTGGCAGCCTCCAACAATCCGTGGGGCGTAACCGCTGGAGCCATTGTGGGACATACCATCTGTGCGGCGATCGCCGTTCTCGGTGGGTTCCTGATTGCGGGACGCATCTCGGAACGAACGATTACGGCGATCGGGGGGGCCCTGTTTATTATCTTCGGCGTTGTTGCCGCGATCGAAGGAGTATAGACAACCCTATGGTGCTGCCGGTGCCGGACTGGGTATCGCTACGGATGGTGTAGGGCTGATTGATGTTGTCTCGTTGGCCAACTGGTTAATCTTGTCCTTATAGTTGGCAGGAGCCAGGTTTGCCGCACTGGTAAAGAGCGGTTTAGCCTCTTCTGTCTTACCCTGGGCTTTCAGGATGACGGCTTTAGCGAAAATGGGACGGAAATCGTTCTTGTTCGCTTGAGCCGCTTCATCATAGATGGCCAGTGCTTCGTCGTACCGCTTCTGCTCGGCGTAGACCCGTCCCAACAACAACTGCACTGACGGCACATCAATACTGCCAGCCTGAATCTGGTTTTCCTGGGGTGCCTTCTTCAGTGTGTCCTGGAGTAAACCCGCCGCTGCTTCTGGGCGCTTTTCGTCAATCAGTAGTGATACCAGGCCGTTTAAAGCGTTGAGATTACCTGGTTTCTTGGTCAGAATATCCCGATAGGTTTGGGCAGAGGCTTCGCGATCGCCCGACTGTTGCTGTGCCTGTGCCAGCAGCACGGCATAATCAGCTTCGTTCGGGTTGAGCTTCACTAACTTTTCCAGAGGTGGGATCACATCCTCAACCTTACCCGACCCCATACCAATCAATTCCAGACGGCTTTCTAGCAAACCCTTTAAAGCAGTCTGATTCTCCGGTTCACGCTGCAAGACCAGTTCATACCCCTTTGCCTGCGACTCCAGAGTTTCCTTACGGGATGACTGGTTAGCGGCAGTCGGGCTGGCTGACTGACTGGGAGATGGGCTGCTAGCTCCCTGAGGTTGAGCCTCTTGCTTAAAGGCTGAATCTAGCAGTGGGATCATAGAGAACCCAACAAAGGCAATTACTGCCAGGATCAAAATAACATTGATAATCCAACGGTTCCGTTTTTCAGTCGCCACTGCCCTACCTCAAAACTCTAATTCCCAAAACTCTAATGCCATATTAACCAGAAACTCAGACCACCACAGGAAAATTGGTACATAGGAATTCATTTCCCTTTTGACCTATGAAACGTCGCCAGGCACTTCGACAACTTCTATATGCATCCGGTGGGGTCATCATGGCGGTCTTCCTGCCCGGCTGTAATCAGCCAGTTGTACAGGATCCCCAGGTCTTGCTGAGCTTATTCGATCCAGCTAAGCCCTTACCAGCACACTGGCTAACACAGATCGAGGAATTCTACGTGCAATCCTACGCCCTGCCACCTCAGGTAGATGCCCAGAAATGGCGGTTAGAAATTGCGGGCGCGGTTAATCAGCCACTCCAACTCACCTATCAAGATATTCTGGAAGCGCCCCAGGAAGACTTTTATCTCACGATGGAATGTATTGGTAATCCGGCGGGTGGCAATCTCATCGGCAATGCCGCATGGCGAGGTACATCCCTATTGCCATTTCTGGAACGGGCGGGGATCAAACCAGAGGCAACGGAGTTTGTCATGCATGGTGCGGATTCCTACGAGACGACGCTACCGATCGCCGAACTCCTGCGTCCCGATGTGCGATTGGTCCATCAGATGAACCAGGCCCCACTGACCAGGGAACATGGCTACCCCGTTCGGATCATTATCCCCGGTTACTTTGGGCAGAAACAGCCGAAATGGCTGGTGAAGCTGGAGGCGATCGCCAACCCGAAACGTGGCTATTGGGAGCGTCAGGGTTGGTCAAATACAGCCAGGATTCCCACCCATTCGCTGACTCGCCAGGTGCAGGAAAAACATATCTCCAACCGTAGCCATCATGTTGTTTTACAGCGGCAGGGTGAGTTGGGTTGGGAGAAGGGAATTTTACTGGTCGGCGTGGCGTTGGATCAGTCCACTGCCATCCGGCAAATTAAGGTCAGCACGGATGATGGTAAAACGTGGCAGACCGCAGAACGGAATCAGCCGCCATCACCCCATGAATGGACATTATGGCGTTACGTATGGCGACCGGAGACGCCGGGTAAATATACTGTGTTGGCGATCGCTGAATCGGAGCGGCAACAACAACCAATTGATGATAGTCACAGTCGCGATGGAAGTGCGGGTGCTTTAAAGATTCAGGTCACTCTCGCCACTTAACCTGTCATGGTGGTCTGACAATCTGCACCCATTAATCCATCATAGAAACTATTTTTTCCTACTGCCCTCTGCCATTAGCCAGTTAGAGAGTAAAACCTAGGCATGAACTATCACCCAATAGAATGACCCCAATGGGAGGATGAAGCAATTTATCCTACTGACATAGATTATGAGCATCAGGGTGCAACTACTTCAACCTGAGATTATTCACTACCTGACACTTCGATTACAGGAGAAAGCTGTATGCTAGAAGTCACACTTTTCTTTGGAAGCTATGCTCTGATCTGTGCGCTGTTCGTTTCCTGGATTGACCAACCCAAGCGGAAGCAGGCACGGTAGCCAGCTCAGACATCAGCGGAATGTTCTTTAGCCTGACAGGGGACAGACTGCCGTGAAATTGAATAATCATGACACTGCATTAATCCGTGATTTAAAAAATCAGCCGCTGTTTCTACTGATTGGCTATATTGTTATTGGTTTTTCCGGTATTGGGCTGGCATTCCTGTTAGAACTAAGCCCAACAATGAATATTATTGTTGTTGCCCTCTCTGGCTTCTTGATTGGGATTTCCGCTGAGAAATTGGTCACAAAACGGATTCGTCACATTGCGTCTCAACTGTTGCAATCTGACAAATCATAGGAGTACATCTTCTTTTCTCCCATTCAGCCCTCAAGGCAGACAAAGCACTATACGTAGTGGTACGGGAATCCGTACTACCGTAGATGTGGAGATCGTGAATTTTACGCCTATCATATGATTTGTGTGTAGTCAAAGTACCGAAAATTACCCCTCATGTACTTGACTCAAATATGTTGTCCCTAATTATTACCACCTCACTTTACCTTAGTACGACGGTTGCACCTATCCAAACTCAGCCGGAAATTCCAAACCCATATAAAAGTTTGGAGGAGGTTGCAAAGTTTGGTCTGATATGTTCGCTTGCGGTGTACTTTGGCAATCAAATGAGGAAATAGACCAATAGCGGAGTTATATTCACTTTTGAATATGACTCCGTTTTCCATTTGGGCGATCTTCTCATCATTCAGATTAAAAGGTCATTCTGACGCAAACTGAGATCGCTATAGACCTTGCTGTAGGGGCGTTTCGCGAAACGCCCCTACAGTTTATCTCTCTAACTAACAGTCAACAAAGATAACAGCAACTTTATGGAGCAACGTGAACTAGGGGCACTTGACTATACGCTTGAAAAAATTTTGACTCAGTTGTGAATTTAGCTGAAAGCGAGAAAGATCTTCACACAAGATTGGTTCAAACCTATACTTTCACATTTCGACCTCTTGAGAGTCAAATCGCCAATTTACCTGAAGAAATAAGACCTAGCGTTCTGTCAGTGACAGAAACCTTTAAAGCCATCAAAGCTTCTACCAACGATGCCGAGTCTCAAATCATTCAGGACAAAGAATTTATTAGTGCGCTTGTTGGACTACTCGTTAAAATTAGTAGAGCTAAGGAGAGTTTGAGAAATAAGTAGACAGTTCTAAATTATTTTCAGGATGGGTTAGCAAAGCGTAAAACCTGACACTCAAGCGTTTATGCATTACCCCAAAAAAAGCTTATAGGCGGGGTTCTGGCTTTCGTCCCAATAGCGGTAGCCCAGCGTGTCGAGAAATGCCTGCCACTCTGCCATTTCGTGTGGTGGCACCTGCATTCCCACCACGATCCGCCCGTAGTCTGCCCCATTGTTGCGGTAATGGAACAGGCTAATATTCCAATCGGGACTCATCGAACTGACAAACTTCATTAACGCGCCCGGTCGCTCCGGGAACTCGAAACGGTAGAGCAGCTCGTTGTGTGCCAGGGGCGATCGCCCACCCACCATATGCCGCAGATGTAATTTCGTCAGTTCATCATCGCTCAGGTCAATGGTCTTAAAGCCACAGGATTCAAAGGTTGCCGCCATCTTTTCGGCATCGGCGCGGTTTGTAATTTGAATGCCGACAAAAATGTGCGCTTCCTTGTCATCGGCAATACGGTAATTGAATTCTGTCAGGCTGCGTTTGCCAATACATTCGCAGAACTTCCGTAAACTGCCCGGTTCTTCGGGAATCGTGACGGCAAAGATGGCTTCCCGTCGTTCGCCAAATTCTGCCCGTTCCGCCACAAACCGTAGGCGGTCAAAGTTCATGTTGGCACCACAGGCAACGGCAACCAGGGTTTGTCCGTCAATCTGTTCTCGCTCGACGTATTGTTTGGCAGCCGCGATCGCCAATGCCCCCGCTGGTTCTAGAATCGAACGGGTATCTTCAAAGACATCTTTAATGGCAGCACAGGTAGCATCCGTATCCACCAGGATGATCTCGTCTACATATTGCTGACAGAGCCAGAAGGTTTCTTCTCCTACTTCCCGGACTGCTACCCCATCGGCAAACAATCCCACCTGGGGCAAACGAATACGCCGACCGGCCTTGAGCGATCGATACATTGCATCGGCATCAACCGGCTCTACCCCAATAATCTTGATTTCGGGCCGAATACGTTTGACATAGGCACCAATCCCAGAGATCAACCCACCCCCACCGATCGCCACAAAAATAGCGTGAATCGGTTGTTGATATTGCCGCAAAATTTCCATCCCAATCGTGCCCTGGCCGGCAATCACATCGGGATCATCGAATGGGTGGATAAAGGTCAGCCCCTTTTCTGCCTCCAGTTGCCGGGCATAGGCGTAAGCATCGTCGTAGGTGTCACCGTGCAGGACTACTTCCCCACCACGAGCTTTGACCGCATCGACCTTCACCTGGGGTGTAGTGACGGGCATGACGATAATTGCCCGTGTGCCTAACTGCCGTGCCCCCAACGCCACTCCCTGAGCATGGTTCCCCGCCGATGCAGCAATCACACCCTGCGCCAGCAAATCCGGGGGCAGTTTCGCCATTTTGTTATACGCCCCCCGCAACTTAAACGAAAACACGGACTGCATATCTTCCCGTTTTAACAGCAGTTTATTGTTAAGTCGGGCAGACAGGTTCGGTGCTGTTTCCAGGGGTGTTTCCTGGGCCACATCGTAAACACGAGCAGTCAAAATCAGTTGCAGGTAGTCGCAGTACATAGCGTCAACGCTTTCGCAAATCTTAATTTTAAGCTACTTTAGGGTTCGCTTCGTCATGGGTCATTTGTTATTGATGATTCGTCGTTGGTCATTCGTCATTGGTCATTGGTTGGCTCGACTAGATGGCTGATAGCGAACGCGTGAATGGCGATCGCCCTTGTCACCCTCACAATCAGCGCCATAAACTGACGAACCAGCTACCTAGCAATGTAACAATCGTTGCCAGTCCCACCAGGATTAAGACCAGCGTTATTTTAAGCAGACGGCTAACACCGAGATCTACACCACGTCTGGGTTCGGGACTTTGGGCGTGGGCTTCCAGCAAGGCAA
>CAZGDE010000216.1:5712-11729 GCA_964524315.1 uncultured bacterium | reverse complement strand
TAAAGTCGTCACCTTCTCATATTGAGACCACCTGAGATTTCTGCACCACTAAGGGCCATTCAGTATCACACTAAGGCTTTGACCCTGTACCGTGAGGTCGGTATGCGGGAGGGAGAAGTGCGATCGCTAAATTATTTGGGTAATGATTACGGGTCATTGAAGGATTATTCCCAGGCAATGAGCTACAACCAGAAAGCTTTGCTCATCGCCCAGCAAATTGGTTATCGCGAGTTTGAATATCGAATTTTAGGCGATATTGGCCAACTTTTGGCAGAACAAAACCAACCAGAATTAGCCATTATCTTTCTCAAGCAATCGATTAATTTGACGGAACTAATTCGCCAGAACATCAAGAGTTTAACGCCTGAATTACAACAGTCCTATACCAACAAAGTTGCAAATACTTACCGGACATTAGCTGATTTGTTACTTAAACGAGACC
This sequence comes from uncultured bacterium, assembly GCA_964524315.1. Classification (GTDB taxonomy): domain Bacteria; phylum Cyanobacteriota; class Cyanobacteriia; order Leptolyngbyales; family Leptolyngbyaceae; genus CAZGDE01. The sequence goes on along the minus strand of CAZGDE010000216.1, from coordinate 11,287 downwards.
GCATCTTAGAGGCCCAGCAAGTGCTTGACCTGCTCAAAGTCCAGGAACTAAACGACTATTTGAGGGACATTCGGGGAACCATAAGAACAGCCCAGGGACTGGATTTCTCTCAACCAGAAACAGAAATTCTCAAGAAATATCAGACCTTCCAACAAACTGCCATTCAACTGGGACAGGAGCTTGCGCAACTAAGAGCGATTCCCGATACACAGCGCACTTCTGGACAGCAACAACGCATTAATGAACTGGTGCAGCTAGAAAGTGAATTGAATGCCCAGTTTAACCAGTTTATCCATCTTCCTGACATTACCCAACTCGTCGATCAGCTCAGCCATAATGCACGGCGGCAGAATATTAATCTAGAAGACTTGAATGCATTGCGCGATAATCTGCGACAGCATCGAGCTGTGTTATTTTATCCGCTCATTCTCGACGATCGGCTGGAACTCATTCTGGTAACATCCGATGCGCCGCCCCTTCGCCGCACTGTCAACATCCAGCGCCCTGCATTGAACCAAATGATTACCGAATTCCGCCGGGCCGTTCAGGATCGCCGTCTGAATCCGCAGAAACAAGCACACCAGCTTTATCAGTATTTAATTCAGCCATTTGCGCCCGAGTTACAGCAGGCAAATGTCAAAACAATTATTTATGCACCAGACGGGGTGTTGCGGTATATTCCTTTAGCTGCCTTATATGATGGTCAGCAGTGGCTCACTCAACAATACGCCATCAACCATATCACTGCTCGTTCCTTAACAGATTTCAGTCCCTTACCCGTGCAGAAACCACGCGTCTTAGCAGGCGCATTTGTGCAGGGCGAGTATCAATTTCAAATTGGGCAACATCAGTTCACATTCACGGGTTTACCCTTTGCTGGTAGAGAGGTAGAAACCCTGGTTGCGATGCTTCCAGGCACAAAGCTAGTTGATCAAGCCTTCAGCCGCGAAGCGACTCTACCGAAATTAAATGAATACAATATTGTTCACTTCGCCACCCATGCCGCCTTTCTTTCTGGCCAACCCGAAGACTCATTTATTGTGTTTGGCGATGGCAAAACTGCCACCCTACGAGAGATAGAGAACTGGTCACTGCCCAATGTTGATCTGGTGGTGTTAAGTGCCTGTGAAACCGGATTAGGCGGACTGGCCAATGGTGAGGAGATTTTGGGATTGGGTTATCAGTTTCAACGAGCCGGAGCGAGAGCAACCATTGCCTCACTTTGGCAGGTAAACGATGGGGGTACCCAGGTGTTGATGAATGCCTTCTATGAAGCATTGAAGCAAGGCATGACCAAGACCCAAGCATTACAGGAGGCACAGAAAGCTCTGATCACAGGAGATTACACTACAGTAGACGGCAAGCGCGCCGATATTGAAATTGTTGATACTCGCACCGACCAACTCCGGATCCTTCATAGTGAAAACCTGCAACATCCCTACTATTGGGCACCTTTTATCCTGATCGGTAATGGTTTATAAATATCTCCATGTCCTTGAACTTGCATACGTGACAATGGACAGGAGCGGAGTTAGGATAACAGCGACGAACACCCTTAAAATCTTGGCAGAAGCTATAGACAAGAGCTGATACGATCCAGGCTAAGTTACACCATTTTTGCGATGACAGGCTAGAGCGTCAATTGAGCAGGGAGGGGCAATACAGGTGGGTTATGGAAAGGTTGGTATAAAACCTTGTGCGATTGGCTTCGCTCAGTCTTCATGAAGCTAATGGAGATGCAGTGTCAGCGACCGCGTGCAAGCAAAATATTAGAACTGATTGCAATTGACCTTGATGTCGATGCTGCATTTGAACTAGCTCAGATACAGCGGCAACTGTCGCGCTGGTATGTGTCTTGGATAGAGGTTTGGGCAACCGATGTAAGCCACCTGGAAATTTCAACTTTGACCCAGACGGGGGGGGGGAGATGGCAGTTGCGCTGGTTTGAACCCGTAGCATAACCTCCAACCGACGGGGAATGATAGATTAACGACAAGTGATTCTTTACCCCAGGAGAATTTCACTATGCGCCTGTGCTTGCAGACCATTCACCGCCCCACTGCCATCCTGCTCCTCTCCCTCCTCCCCAACTTCCCCATCCCCTTCCTCTCCCCCACCATTCCCGTCCTCCCTGCCGCTACAGCTCAAACCACGCAAGACCACCAAGCCGAAGCAGACCACCTGTTACAGCAGGGAATTCAGCAAGGTCGATCCAATCAATATCGAGCGGCGATCCAATCCTTTGAACAAGCGCTCAGTCTTTACCAACAAATTCAAGATCGCAAGGGAGAAGTTCGTTCATTACTGGGGTTATCCGTGGCGTATAGTAGATTAGGAAATGGCACAAAAGCCATAGAGTTGAGCCAGCAGGCTTTAATCATTGCCAGAGAATCGAACGATCTTGAACTGGAAAAACTTGTCCGGCGGGTTCTCAAAGCACCACAGCAAATAGGGAATAGCACTACTTCAATTTCTCCTCGCAAAGCTGAGGCAGACCGCCTGTTGCAACAGGGGATTGTCCTATCTGAGAATAGGCAGTTTGAAGCGGCGTTGCAGGCTTGGCAGCAAGCACTTAACATCTACAGGAATATTAATGACCGCGAGGGAGAGAAGTTTGCCTTGGGTAATTTAGGAAGTGCTTATAATGCGCTGGACAATTACGCCGAAGCAATTGAGTATTCCGAGCAGGCTTTAGCCCTCGCGCAGGAAACCTATGATCGACAGGGAGAAGGACAGGCTCTAGGAAATTTGTTAATTGCTTATTTTGGCATAACTAACTATGGCAAAACAATTGCTTACTCTGAACAGCGTTTGATGATTGCCCGAGAACTTAAAGATCAAGGAGGTGAAGAACGAGCTTTAAGATATTTAGGAAATTCTTACTTTCAACTAGGAAACTATAAAAAAGCGATTGAATATCAAGAGAAGCGTTTAGCAATCGTGCAGATAATTAAAGATTATAAGGGAGAAGGACAAGCGTCAGCTATTTTAGGCAATGCCTATGGAAAGTTAGGTAATTATGCGAAAGCAATTGAATATTCTAAGCAAGCTCTTACCATTTCCCAGAACCTCAAAGATCGGGAAATGGAGATTTTAGCACTAGGTAATTTGGGAGCGGCTTACAGTGAGATGGGCGACTATAGTAGAGCGGTTGCGTATCAAGAAAAACGTTTAGCTGCCACACGGGAATTCAAAAATCGAGGGGAGGAAGCCGAAGCTTTAGGCAGACTGGGAAGTACTTACCGCGAGCTGGGCAATTATAACAAAGCAATTGAATTACACGAACAGCAGTTAGCAATTGCCCAGGAAATCAAAGACCGACAAAAGGAGAGTGATGCTCTAAGTCGTTTAGGAAGCGCTTATAGTGCACTGAGTAACTATGGCAAAGCGATTGAATTTTATGAAAAAAGTTTAGCAATCGCACGGGAGATTAAATATCGAAATGGGGAAGGAAGTGTTCTAGGTAACTTGGGAAATACATACCAAGAACTTGGCAACTATAACAAGGCAATTGAGTATCAGAAGCAGCATTTAGCGGTAGCAAGGGAATTTAAAGATCGACGAAGTGAAGGGATTGCCTTAAGTAATTTAGGTAATACTTACCTCCTTTTAAGGGACTATAACAAAGCAATTGAGCATTACGAACAGAGCCTAGAAATCTCACACGAAATCCAAGATCGTCACGGTCTGGGAGTCGTTGCACTCAGTTTGGCAGATGTTTACCGTGACTTTGGTAGATATAGTGAAGCAGTTGAATTGTACGCACAAAGTTTAGCGATCTCGCGAGAACTCAAAACTCGAGTAGTAGAAGGAAACGCTTTAGGTGGTTTAGGAAATACTTACTATTCCCAGGGTCAATATAGCAAGGCGATTGAGTTTTACCAACAATATTTAGCGATTGCACGGGAGTTAGGAAACCAACAAGGTGAAGGTAACGCACTCAATAATCTGGGAGCCTCGTTCTTTAAATCTGGCAGTTTAACTGCGGCTGCGAAGAACTTGTTTGAGAGCATTGTTGCTTGGGAATTGCTGCGGCGAACGGGCACAGGCAATGATGCCAACAAGGTGTCTATTTTTGAAAAACAAGCGCGTACCTATCGCACGTTGCAACAAGTCCTAGTTGCTCAAAACAAACTTAACGAAGCCCTGGAAATTGCCGAGCGAGGACGGGCGCGGGCGTTTGTGGAGTTGCTGGCGCAGCGGGTGGCAACGGATTCTAAAATGGATGAAACGGATAAACAAGCTGCTCCATCCGTTTCATCTGTTTCCCTATCCGTTGCTCAGATGCAACAAATTGCAAAAGCCCAGAATGCTACATTGGTGCAATATTCTATTATCTATGACGAGTTTAAGATTCAGGGTAAAGTGGACTCCCGCGAATTTGAACTCTACGTCTGGCTGATTCCACCAACAGGAGAAATCAGCTTTCGCAAGGTGGATCTCAAATCCCTATGGCAGCAACAGAACTCATCCCTGGCAGCTTTAGTGGAGCAGAGCCGGGACACCATTGGTGCCAGAGGCCGGGCAGATGTGGAAGTTGCGCTATCACCAGAGTTGCTTAAACGACAACAAGAACAGCAGAGTGCAAAGCTCAAACAATTGCATCAACTATTGATTGCACCGATCGCCGCCCTTCTCCCTAAAGACCCTAGTCAGCGAATCATCTTCATGCCACAAGGTGAATTGTTTCTGGTTCCCTTTCCAGCATTGTTGGATACCAATGGCAAAGCGTTAATTGAACAACATACAATTCTGACTGCACCCTCGATTCAGGTATTGGAACTGACTCGGCAGCAACGAGAAGGAGTCAGGAGCCAGAAGTCAGAAATCGGAAAGACGTTAATTGTGGGAAATCCCACCATGCCCAAAGTGGTGACGCAAATTGGTGATAAGCCTGTGCAGTTGTCTGACCTGCCGGGAGCGAAACAGGAAGCAATGGAAATTGCCAAACTGCTCAACACGCAAGCTATCACTGGACAACAGGCAACGGAAGCCGCAATCGTTCAGCAAATGCCCAGTGCCAATCTGATTCACTTTGCCACCCACGGATTACTCGATGATGTCAAAGGTTTGGGCGTTCCCGGTGCGATCGCCCTGGCTCCTGTTGGCAACGGTCAACTCAACGATGGTTTGCTCACGTCTGATGAAATTCTGGATATAAAGTTGAAGGCGGAACTGGTTGTCCTGAGTGCCTGTGATACCGGACGGGGTACGATTACGGGCGATGGGGTAATTGGGCTGTCGCGATCTCTGATTACGGCTGGTGTTCCCAGCATTATTGTCTCTCTCTGGAAAGTACCCGATGATTCCACGGCTTTTCTGATGACGGAGTTTTACCAGAATTTGCAGAAGATTCCCGACAAAGCTCAGGCATTACGACAGGCAATGCTGACGACCAAACAGAAATATCCCGAACCACTCCATTGGGCAGCATTCACCTTAATTGGCGAAGCAGAATAAGGCTGAACAATCGTCGTTTGGTGAGTGCACGATCGTTTAGCTTTTTTGCACCATTGTTTGAGTGCAAAACGGGATGTTTCGAGAATTGAGTTTAAAGGTTTGCGTAAACAGGGCA
>CAZGDE010000216.1:0-5702 GCA_964524315.1 uncultured bacterium | reverse complement strand
ATACCAGAGCGGGTCGGAGTAAGTAGGAACTCAAAATCGGTAAATGGCGGGTGTTCTAGGTTGAAAACCTGCATAATCTCCTTAAGTCTGAGAGTGATAGATTTATGATGAGCAATTCTTTACTTCAGGAGAAGTTTACCATGCGCCCCCAGCTGAGAAATCAACATCTGCAAAGGATTTCCCCAGAAGATCCACATCCTCGGGTAGTCTTATGTAGAAAAGGATGAAGAAAAGTAGCTCTCACTCTTTACTACATAAGGCTATCGAATTTGACTACAAATAGTTGATAGCAGGGAACCAAAATATTAGGGATGTCACAAATGTCTATGTCTCAGCGAAAAATTGTTCAGAAGAGTTACAACAGACAAGCTACTACTTATACAATTCGTAAGCACTTGCAAACAGGTAACTTAAATCGACTCCTGGATGTTCTCTTTTCTCAGTCCCAAGTTCCATCTCAGGGGACACTCCTAGATATTGGGTGTGGCGATGGAATACTCCTGGATGTTTTGATGGAACGTTTTAGCCCATTGCCTTATCAGTATCAGGGTATTGACCTCTCACCTGAAATGATTCGACTAGCATGGAAATCCCACGGAAATTCCGCATGCTTTCACGTTGGTGATGCAGAGAATCTACCATTTACAGATCAATCTCAAGATCTCATAATCTCGAATTCAGTACTCCACTGGCTTAATTTTCATGAACAAGGGCTAACCCCAGAAGGGGCTGTCAAAGAAGTATCGCGCGTTTTACGCAAGGATGGAAAGTTCGCAGTAAGCATCGCAGGCTTTGGCACTACTATGCGATTCCTCGAAGCTTATCAGCATGTAATGGCTAATCTCGCAGCAAATGGTAGATTAACAAGTAATGCTTTCTATCGAATTAATCCGATCGGCAGCATGAATCTACACACTGTCGTGAATATGTTGTTATCTTCAGAGTTCGCGATAGATTTTGCTCACCTTGAATACGAGCCTATAACCTATGAATCACCAGCAAAGTTCGCTGAAGTAGTGGAAGCTTACGGATATGATGTTTTCTTGAGTGCAGTTCCGGAGAGTGAAAAAGCAAATGTATGGCACTTAATTGTCAAAGAATTCGAGAGCTTGTTCCAAACTGGTGTTTATGTGCATGACCAATATATGATTTATGTCGTCGCCACCCGCAAGTAAAACCCAGAAAATTAAATCATAACTGAGCAACTGAACTGTAATGCATTACTTCAAATCTAAATCTGTTACTCCATCCCATCCCTCCGCCATATCAGATTGTTTATATTTTTGGCAGCGTTTCACATAGAGCATTGCCGCTCTATCTTCAGGATTTATAGTTAAAATCTCCTCAAACATAGATTGTGCTTCCACAAAGTTCTGTTTGTAATAAGCCATCACTGCTAATTCAAAAGTATGTTTAGTTTGAATCTCTAACTGGTTAATTGCCCCTTGCATTTCGCTGTATAGCTCATAAATTGATACTATATCATTCTTCCCTTTCACTCGTACCCGATCGAGAAATCTAAAGTTGTAGTTTTGGGGTTCCTTAAGTTGCTTCAGGGTATGTTCACTAATCAAGATACCTGCACCATAAAGCTTTGTTAAACCCTCCAAACGCGAGGCTAAGTTTACGGCATCAGCAATCACTGTAGTTTCCATCCGTTCTGGCTCGCCAATCGTTCCTAGCATCAGATTACCTGTATGCAAACCGATGCCAATGGAAATTGGAACGAACCCTTTTTGCTGCCGCTCTTGATTATAAATTTTAACCTTCTCTTGCATAGAAATAGCAGCATTGACCGCTTCATTGGCTGATTGAGGAAAGAGTGCCATAATTGCATCACCAATATATTTATCGATGAAGCCTTGATGCTCTCTAATCACCGGACTAACTCGGCTTAAATAGTCATTGATAAAGTTAAAGTTCTCTTGCGGAGTCATTGCTTCCGAAAGGGTGGTAAATGCTCTAATATCAGCAAACATGACGGTCATTTCTTGCTGAATTTGATTCCCGATTTGTACATCAATAATACTCTCTTTATCCAAAAAGTTAAGAAAATCGCGAGGCACAAATCGCTCATAGGCTAAAGTTACCTTAGCCAAATTCAGATGAGTTTTCATACGGGCTAGCATTTCTTGTTTTTGAATCGGTTTTGTTAAATAGTCATTTGCGCCAGATACAAATCCTTCAACAATATTTTCAATTTGATTTTTTGCCGTTAACATCACAACAGGAAGTTCATGGGCAAAAAAACGTTCACGAATTTTTTGACAAACTTCATAACCTGTCATGCGCGGCATCATGACATCAAGCAGAACCAAATCAGGAATAAAGCCATTATCTATAGTTGCCAAAGCCTCTTGACCATTACTAGCTTCGGTAATAGTGTAATTGTAAAGAGAAAGGTTATTGATTAATACCTGACGATTAATCGGTTCGTCATCCACAATTAGAATCTTGAATTGCTGGTCGCTCGTCGTAGGGCTACTCACTTGGAGGAGAGAGGCTAAAGGTGCTATTTCAGAACTAACATTGTCCTGAAGCAACACAATCGGCTTCACACTTTTAGTTTGTTCTCGAATAAGGGGTAGGGTAAAAGTGAATTGTGAACCAGTTCCAACTTTAGATTGGACGCTGATTTCACCTCCATGTAATTCTACAAGTTGTTTAGTCACAGCAAGTCCTAAACCAGTGCCACCATATTCCCTAGCAGTTGAACCTTCTGCTTGTTCAAAGGATTGAAAAATGCGATCTAGCTTGTCCGCAGCAATCCCAATACCTGTATCGGCAACAGTAATAGCTAGAAGTTCTCTAGCTTCTGAATTTATGACTTGTGCAGACACTTCTACAGTGCCAGATGGCGTGAACTTAATAGCATTACCGACTAGGTTGTAAAGGATTTGTTGTAAACGGTTTTCGTCCGCTTCAGCATTGGGCAAATCTTGAGAAATAGTATTGATCAGCTGTAGATTTTTCTGATTAGCTAAAGGCTGGCTAAGGGTGAGAACAATTTGAGTAATACTTCTTAAATCTACAGATGACAATTGCAATTCAAGATTTTGATGTCTGAGCTTAGAGAAGTCGAGAATGTCATTAATTAAGTTGGAAAGGCGACGACCACTAGAAACAATCAATTGAAGATTCGTTCGAGTGAGTGCTGAAAGCTCTCCCGTTGCACCATCAATCAGGGATTCAGCGATACCGATAATACCATTGAGGGGAGTCCGGAGTTCATGGGACGTATTGGCTAAGAATTCGTCCTTGAGTTGATCAAGACGTTGTAGTTCTTCATTCTGATTTGCTAGTGTTTCTTTTTGCGCTTCAAGAGCTGCAAAAAAATCCTTAAGCTGCTTTGCCATGCTATTGAACGACTGTTCTAAGGTCTCAATTTCCTCAATCTCAATCGCATCGCTCGTATCTATCTGTTTATCGAGTTGGCCTTCAGCCAGTTCTTTAGAGGCTTGCGTTAATCTCAAAACAGGTTGGGTAATCAAACGGGCTGTGAATATGCCAATCGCAATTGCTAGTCCTAATGCCGCTAGACTCAGCCACAAAGCATTTAGCCGACCTGCATTAATCTGGGCCATAAAGTCTGATTCAGGCACTGTCAGCACAATCAGCCAATCCAGGTTACGGTTTTGAAAAGGTGCAACTTGAGTATATTGTCGTTCACCATTGAGGTTGAAGTCCAATTGTTGAACGGATTGAATCTGCTTCAGGTCAGTAAAACGACCTTCTAAATAGTTAGCAGTTTTCTGAATTGCAAGATTGTCACTATTTCGAGCAAAAAGTCGCTTGGTATTTTCTCCACTACCTTGAATCATTGGCTCCTTGGTCGAAGTCGCCACCAGCTGCCCAGAACGCTCAATGATAAAAGCAGTGCCTGTTTTTCCTATTTTCAATGATTGCAAAAATTTGCTCAATTCTTGCGACAAAAAGAAATCAACACCACAGGAACCAACGAATGTGCCATCGGTTTTATTGTAGATGGGAATACTGGCAGTAACCGTGGGAAGAAGTATAGAAAAGTCAAGGTAGATTTCGCTCCAGACTGGCTTTGCTGCTACCTTTGCGGCTTTATACCAAGGACGCAAGCGCGGATCGTAAGGTTTAGTAAATATAATGCCAGTCTTTCCTGTATGATTACCCTGGCTATTAAGCTCAATACTTTTTCTAACAAATCGGGTGGATGGATTAACCATCTGGAACCTCAACTTAAGTTGATTCTGTTCCATATAACGTGCAACACCCATAAATGCTCCCTTCTCATTACCGCAGTAGATATAGCTTATGTCAGGATAGATTTGCATCTGCTGCCAAAATTGATGTTCGCCTGTACCGTTAGAGATATCAATATCCCCCTGAACAACAGCACTGGCATTTAAGCGATTAATGGTGTGGGGAATTTCGGCATAAGAAGCGAGTTTTTCGTTAATGCGGTTGGTCAGCTCATTGCGTAGCTGACTTGCAACTTCATTAACGGCCTCTTGCCCACTACGGAACGAAAAGTAACCAACTAAGCCAGAAGCAGCCACTATTTGCAAAAGAAAAGGTAATAGGAGGGTATTGCGAAGACGAAACTTTCTGCGATCAGGTTTCTTGAGATCCATGAGTAAGATTTTCTAATTCTTGAAGTAGTTGCTTGAGATTACGTGTTTTTTACTGAAGCTAACATAATCAGCTATGACCTTTTCTCACAGATCAATTCTGATATTGCACCGCTAAATTCAGCCTCCCTAACCTGGAAAAAGGCTGCAACTAAGGCAGAAAAGTTCTGCAACGCAACCAACTATATTAGAAAATTCCAGTGCAACACCATTGTTAGGTTCTGTTGTGATGCTCTACAACGATAACTACATTGCCTTTCTTGTGCCCTTGTTCGACATACCTGTGAGCCTCGGCAGTCTGTTCTAGCGGATAAGACCTGTCGATGACCGATTTCATCTTCCCCATCTCAATTAACTCTTTGAGAAAAATCAGATCCTCTTTACGCTCGATTGCTACCCCACCGATGACTTTCTTGCTGCTTGTAATTGAAGTCCACAGCCCTCGGAGTATTGGGGATAGATTTATGTGAACGGCTCTGAGATAGAGTCCACTATTTTTTAGTGAGCGTAGACAGCCTGAAAATGGACTTTTGCCACTGGTGTCAAAAATAATATCGTAGGTCTTACCGCTTTGAGTAAAATCCCCTTTGGTGTAGTCAATCACATTGTCAGCCCCCAGGGACTTCACTAATTCCAACTTCGCGGTGCTACACACGCCAGTCACTTGTGCCCCAAAGAACTTGGCAAGCTGCACAGCAGCCATACCTAACGCTCCAGAAGCCCCATAGATCAAAACTTCCTGTCCGCTCTGAATCTTCCCCTTATCTCTCAGGAAAATCAATGAGGTTGTTGCCCCAAAGGGAATGGTAGCAGCTTCCTCATAGGTCATATTCGTAGGCTTGATCGCAACCGCTCCTTCTTCAGGTAGACAAATGTACTCGGCATTGGCACCAAGACTGATTCCTGCACCAGCAAATACGGTGTCACCGGCTTTGAATTGTTTGACATTTTTACCAACTGCTTCAATTTCTCCGGCTAGCTCCGACCCTAGGATCATGTTGTTTTTAGGTCTTGTGAAACCGTAGAAAAATCTGATCGGGAACGGGTCAGCCTTTCGGATGCGTATGTCTGCTGACGTTACTGTTGTCGCATATATTT
>CAZGDE010000215.1:0-11735 GCA_964524315.1 uncultured bacterium | reverse complement strand
TCCTCCTGCAGATCAAGCGCGATCGCGATCGGATCATCGCGGACGTCGGGGCGGGTTCCTAGCCCCGCAGCCGCGCCAGGCCCGTCAGCCCGACCACACCGATCGGGATCGAAAGCGAGGTCGAGAGGCCCGAAACTGCCAGGGGCAGCGGCGTCTTGAACTCGAAGCGGGCCGAGATGTCGCCCGTCAAGTCTCCTCCGCCGGACGCCGGCGACAGCTCGACCACCGCGACGACGGGGATCCGCAGCTGATCTCCCGCCAGCATCGGAATCGCGCGGACCGAGGACGTTCCCTCGTCGAACGTCGTCGGATCCGTCGTCCATACGTATCCAACGGCCGGAATCCCGGGATCGAACGGGAGGGGCAGCTGGGACGAGGTCGCGGATCGCTGCACGGTGAAGGTGATTCCGGCGCCCCCCTTCGCCCCCGGAACCCACGGCGTGTTCACCAGCGTCGCCGCGCCGGCTTCGGGCATGAGCCAGACGAAGGCCACCGGGTCCGTGCCGACGATGGGGACTTCGAGCACGACGGCGAACCACAGGGTGGCTCGCACGGGGCAGCCGGTCGGGTTCCCCGTCATCGAGACGTCGATCCCGTTGTCGACGAGGCTCAGACGGACCCGCCCTCGCGGGACGGATCCGCACGGTGACGCCAGGTTGACGTTGGCGTCGACGGGCAGGGAAAGCGGCTGATCCGGCGCCCCTGGATTCGCGAGCACGAGATTCTCGATCCCGATCGGGACCTTCACGAACTGGACCTGAGCGGACGCGGGCGCCAGCCAGACGACGGTGAGCGACCGTTCGAGACGAGCAAGCGCCCTTCGATGGAGTGGTTGCTGGCTCGAGGCCCCGCGCCGCGCGCCCTGGAGACCACAGCGTCGGAAGAAGTCGCAGTCCGGGCGATATCGGACGCCGGCCCCCACCGTCTCGAGAGCATGAGGCCGCTACGGACACGGGCAGAGAGTCCGGAACTCCGAGCGAACTCCGTTGGAGGATTCCCCATGTCTCGATCAACGATCACCCGGTCGACCCTTCTCGGCATTGCCCTTCTCTTCTCGATGACGGTGATCGCCGACGCCGCGTCGGCATCCTGCGACTGGCGAGTCACGGGAACCCTGTCCGTCGAGCACGACACCCGCGTTCGCGAGCTCGGCACGGAATCCCCCCTCGAGAACATTCAGGTCCGGGTCAAGGCGCGGGACAAGGTGCTCGGCGTCTGGGGTACCTGGAATTCGTGGGGAGAAGTTCGAACCGATGACGACGGCAGGTTCACCGTCGACAGCACCAAGGATTGTTCGAACCGCCAATTCAAGGTCGACGTCAAGTTCCAGGATTCCGAGCTCGAGGTGCGTCACTCGACCTCCACTTCCTCCCTCACGAAAGTCCACTGGTACGAGGTCTTCCGGTCCGACGGCGCTGGTCATTCGCCGTCGACCGTGAATCTCGGAGAGCTGGTCTTCGGGCCGGTGGTACCGGGAGATCTGGGAGATTTCGAGGCACGCCGGCATGCCGACACCTGGGTCCTCTACAAGCAGGCGATCGCCCTGATGGCCTCGTTCGGGGAGAATTTCGAGTTCCAGACGCAGGTGAAGATCAAGCCGATTCACGACGGCATCACCGGGGACGCCATCGAGGCCCCGTACGCGAACCCGACCACCAAGGTGATCTACATCATCGCCAATTCGAGAGACGACTGGTTCGGCACGCAGACACTGCTCCACGAGCTGGGTCATGTCTGGGCCTACAACCACTCGACGGGGGAATCGTGCCTGACCGAGTCGCTGATCCTCGAAGGCGATACCCATGGAACCGTGAGCGACCCCTGCGTGGCTTTTCATGAGGGATTCGCCGAATTCTGGATGGAGCGCGTCGCGAACGAGCTGTTCGGATCGGACACGCGGCTGCCGCTGAATCGCTCGTTCCTGAACAGCGGCCTGATGGAGGGGGACGTCGTTTCCTCGCTCGCGCTGATGCAGCGAAACGACGAAGGGTGGCGATCGGTGTTCAATACGCTGGTCGTGTCCGATCTCGGCGCCTACCACTACTACGAACCGAGTGATCCCTACCCGGGATCGGAAACGATCCAGCATCGCTACGGAGCCCATCTGACGGGCGGATGCGCGCCGCCCGTCGTCGACTTCCGTGACGTTCTGCGCCTCTTCCTTCCGAAGAGCGACGCCGGTTACGACTACGATCTCGACGATACCGAGATGAGAATCGGGACGTTTCTGACGCGAGCCGAGGGCATCCTCGACGGGACCGGAATGACCGACGGCGACGCCGAGCTCCTTCGTCGGATCGTCGATCCGGCTGGATCGAGCCAACCCTTCGATCTCTTCTGCGAATGAGGTGCGTGACCCCGGCCATGCCCGGAACGCTGCGTTGCTGACATCGAAGGCCCGTCGCCAGGAGGTCGGGACGGGTCGGCCAGGAAGACCGGCGGAAATCGAGCGGCTGATCCTCTTGATGACTCGAGACGATCCGAAGCGGGGCTACACCCGAAACAGGGAGGCGCTCCATCATCCGGGACAAGCGAGTCCTGATCGGGAACGGAGTCAATCCTCCTCCGCCGCGACGAAAGACCTGGGCAACCTTTCCCGAGGTGCATTGGGGCGCCCTTGTGACGACGGATTTCCTCTCGCTCTAAGTTGCCACCTGGCGCGGACGGGCGCGATTTCTCATGCCATTCATCATCGCCTTGAAGACGCGAACGTTGGTTCTCTCAATCACCGGATGGCCAGCGGGTGGCTCAGCTCGCTCGCAATCCGACCGATTCCGAATGCGGGCACCCCGGGAATGGCCATTTCCCCATCCACGGTCGTGATCCGCAATTCGCGCAATCCTTCGAGACGATCCTGACCAGCTCGGGAGGCCGCCCGTTCGAGCGGGCCGCTCGAAGTCGAAAACTGAATGTGCAGGCCGAGCGATTCGTCCATCCCATGAATGCCGAATGCGTGGGTCGGATCACCCCGCTCGAGGAGCATCACCATCAGCGGGTCGTGGGGGAATGGGGCGAGCACCGTCATGACGAGCCAAGTCACCATATCGGCAGGTTCTGGCGTACCAGCCGCGCGAGTCTCCGCGGACCCCTGGGCCTTTTGTTCGCGTCTCTGGAAGATGTTCCGATACCAATTCCATGGATCGACCGTCCTCCTTCGAGAAACGCGCAGTCGCCGGAGAATCAATCCCCTCTGAGTACGACTGACGCCCCAAAGGAGACGACACGATGAACCACCCGAGCGCACGCCTGATTCGACTTCTTTCGACGTTCTGGATGGCAACCCTCATGGCGCTGCCCTCCCATGCGGCCGTCCTCGAATCGCCCTTCACGCGTCCGGAAACCCGGCTGCCAGGCTCCTCGCCGACTCGGGCTCCACTCTTCGATGGGCTTCCACTGGGAGAATCCCGGGTCGAATCGTTGTTTGGGAAGATGGTACTGGACTGGTCCTACTGTCCCGGCAGCCCGGACGGATGTCTCGTGCTCAATGTCGATGGGATCGAGGCCAATCAAATGTCCACGATCCTGCTCGCCGACGTTCCCTGCACCTCGTCGTCGAGGCTCTGCTTCGGGGGCTATCTCGCTCTGGCAAGACTGGAAACGACCCTCACTCCAACCGGGGAATCGATGTTCGAGGGCATCGATGCCAACACCGACATCTACACCATCTCGTTCCGAGGAGAACGTGCGCAGATGCGGCTGCAGGCGATCGTGAGCGCTCAGCTGACCTTCAGCTCCAGCGGGTATCAGATCCTGGGCGTCGTCAAGGACCCCGACGGGAGCGTCGTGAGAACAATCGCGGACGGCTATGTCGCATCCGCGGAGAGCTCCGATGAATGTGGTGACCTCGCTGGCTACGCGGCGATTCCGCTGAGGATTTTTGCTCTCATTAATCATGCGCTCTCGGCGGGAGCCTGGGCGACAGTTGCTGTGGGCTGCACGGCGGCAACAGGGGGAACAGGGGCTGGGGCCTGCGCGGCTGCGACAGCCTACGCCGGCGTCTTCAACGCTGCTTGGATCGAGACCGTCTGGGACAAGGTTATCGAAGCAGGTCGAATCACCGCGTACTCGATGTGCATCGACGCCGTCGTCGGGTACAAGGAAATCGATCTCGATGAAATCGAAATCACGGCTGCAGTCGCGGAGGACTCGGAAGGTCATCCGGTCGTCGAAATGGAGGGCGAATGTCCTTACGGCACCGTCAACTTTCCGGTGACATTCTCGGAGGGCGACTGGTTCTGCTGGGGGTATGTCAGCTGCCATTATGACGGAACACGCGGCGCCGATGAAGAGTGCAATGCCGAATGCACCTTCGACCCGGACGCGGAGGGCACCGTCTGTGTGTCTGGCGAATAGCGACTTCCACCGGATCTTGATAGTCCTTCGCAGAAGATCGCACCGTGCTCCGAACGAGGGATGGATGCCGCCGGCGCGACGTGATCGTCCGCCGGCGGCGTCGACCTTCCGACATCGAAGTCATGAAGACGCGCGAGATGGTCGCGAACTCATTTCGATCAGGCTCCGATCGTCGAATCCGACATGGCCATCCGCGGGGACAGGCGATGGAGCTGCGTCGGGAACGCCGGTCCACCCGGATGAAGTCGAAGTCCGGACCTCCATCCGCTTCCGCCGCCGTCCGCTCGAGCGCTCCGCCCCCGATGATGGGCTCCCGATCGATCTCGTTCGCAGGCACGAGCGGCGGAGCCCGACGCGGAAGCACAGGAGACGCGACGATCCGGCGCGTCACGCTGGGCTCCGTGATGGCGGCGATCAACCGCATCCGTCCGGCACAGCCCGGACGACGAAGCGCGTCGACCTCGAACCGGCTCCAACCGAACTGCCCATGCGATCCGACGAGCGATTCCGACGCCGACGAAGCACACAGCGCTGCGTCTGCCTCGGACGCAGCGCGGCCGATGGGGCAGCGTGAGTGCCCACTGCCGGATTCTGCGACGGGATGGCTCTCCGGGGATCGGATCGGGCCTAGCGCTTCGGCTGGTACCAGATGGGCGAGGTGTAGATGCGCTCCTGATGGGTTCGCTCGGCGTCCTTCGCGAGCCTGGCTCCGAGTCGCGCCTCGTCGTAGGCGACCCAGCGTGGAGTCGGGATCTCGAGCACGCGGACGTAATAGAAGGCGGGCAGCGCGGGATCGAAGTCGGGGTCGGTCCAGGCGACCCTCAGCTCGGCGGCGCCGATCGAGTTGGTGTAGGTCGCCGTCGCGAGGTCGACGGTGTTCCCGACGGCGGGCAGCTTGCCGCCGGCGTCGGGGCGGCGATCACCAGACCAGGCGACGTCGTAGACCTTCTCCCGCAGCGTCCGACCGTCCCGCTCGAGCCAGCCCTTCACGATCTGGATGCGGTCGAGATGGGCTTTCTCGGGATCCTTGAGCGCCCAGACGAGGAAGCTCGGTCGCCGGTCAAGCCAGCCCTTCGCCGGGAGCACCCCGCCCATCGGCACGCCCTTCGCGTACCCCCGCGCGACGACATCGTCCGCCGCGAGGTCCTGAGCGTCGAGGTGCCAGCCACCGAATACACGCACCGTGATCCGCGGCCCCGTCGAGGCGTAGACCTCGCGCCGCTTCATCGCGTCGAAGACCGCCTCCCGCGTGTTCTCGGTGGCCCAGACCGCGGCATAGCCCGAGGCGAGCATCTCCCACGACTGGATCTCGGGATTTTCGGGGGCGCGCTTGCCCCAGGTCCGCGCCGCGCGGGTGGCGCTCGGGACGTCGCGCGTGAACTTGCCCCAGTAGTCGTCCTCGTCGATGGCGGCGAGGCCCGTGTGGGCGTCGGTGCTCCCGATCATGCCGAAGGCGAAGGGATTGACGCCGACGCGCTTCCCGACGCGCAGGCCGAGCCCGAGGGCCGAGCGCGCGTACTGCGCGGGAAACATCGCGGGGGTCTGGGGCGTGCTCATGTCGATGTTCAGCTTGTCCCAGGTGCCGTAGTCGACGAACTCGTCGTCGGGCGAGAGCAGCGGGTGGGTCTCGCTGTCGCCCTTGATCTGGGTCACCTCCATGACCGGCTCGTAGGTCGCCCGCAGCCGTGCGTACTCCGCCGAGATCGGGCCACCCTCGAAGTCCGACTCGGCGAACATGCGGCCGCCGGAGAGATTGCTGTTGTGGGGGATCGAGAGCGCGCGGCCGCCCGTTTCGCGCTCGTAGCGCTCGAAGAAGCGCCAGAGGTCCTCCGGGGCATTGCTGTCGAAGGCGGTGAAGGGCTCGATCCGGTTCGTGCGCTCGGCGCCGTCACGGAAGACGACGACGCGGTGGAGGTTGTCGCCCTTCGGCATCGAGGTCCACTCGTAGCCGGCGAAGGCGGTGAAGCGACCGGGGCTGTTCGCAGCGTCGGCGAGCCGGGTCATGTCGCGCCAGGGCGAGAGGTCGCCGATGGGCATCGTGAAGATCGGTTTCTGCAGATCGTAGGAGCGCGCGAGCTCGATCATGAGCATGGGCGCCCCGGTCACGTCCCCCGTCTCGAGGACCCTCCCGAGATCCCGCGCCGCCTTCTGCGTGAGGAGCGCCGGGTCGCCCGCACGGATCCGCTGGACGGCACCGAGATACTCCGCGTGGTCGGCGACGACGAGGAAGTCGAGCGGACGGCGGAGCTGGACGCGCTGGCCCCCGGTCGCCGTGATCGTTTCGCCCCGGGCGAAGCGATAGGCGTCGGCAGGGCTCAGCGAGGTCCCGTTGAAGCCGCCGTCGAGGGAGTAGGCGGTGTGGAGATGCGTGTCGCCCCAGAAGAGCTGAGTGGGCGACGAGGACGAGATCACGCGATCGGGATCGGCGCCGGGAGCTCGATCGGCGGAGAGCACGAGGGCGACGAGCCCGACGAGGGACGGAGCGAGCGAGCGCGCACGGAGGACGGAGAGCGCGCCAACGCGTGCGCGGGAGGTCGAGCGGAGGGAGTGGTAGTGCATCCGTGCACGTTCGCCGATGGGCGGCGGGCATTCAAGCGCTCGAAAGGAAGTCGGCCTGGCGCAGGCCGGACCGGCTGGTCATCGAAACGCCTCGACGGTCGAGGACCGCGGCCGAGACCCGGGTCCGCTGCGTTTGGCATCCGGCGACCTCATCCGTCCTGATCGCACCCGCGAGATCGAGCCCGAGAGAAGTCGACAGCGCGTCCAACGTCTGCATTCCGTTCGTGGCGTTCCGGATGAACCCGACTCCGAGAAGGACCCGCGAGCCCCCGACGAGCACCGTGACGGCGTCCCACCCCCGTGGAGCCATCGCCAGAGGTTGCGCTGGCTCGACTCGCATCTTCCCGGCCCGGGTTGAACCCGAGTTCTCATAACGACGCCGCCTCCGCCAGGCTCGGAATCAAGGAAGCGATGCAACGATCCAGCATGATCCCGCCGCCTCTGTGTCTCTCGGCGTCGCAGAACGCCTGGGTCGAGAGATTCAAGGGCAGCTTGCCGAAGCGGTGGACCTTTCCGAATCCGCTACCGACTGGAATCAGCCACGCATCGTCCCTGCACGACCAGTCTGCCGTCATGATCGGGCTGTTCGACAGATGCCCGTCGTGCGGAAAGTTATATTTGAGGAGGAGCTGCAGCAGGAACGGCCTCGAGGTGCGGCCCCAACCGACAGGTCGTGTCGTCCCGGAAAGGAACCGGGACCAGGCTCGCGCGACCGGATTCCGGATCTTCCAGGCGAGGTCGGATCCGGATTCGGCTGCCCGGCCGAGAATCGGCACGCACGCGAGACCGACCATCAAGAGGGTACGCAGGAGCCGGATGCCGAACGCTCGCCGTCGATCGCTCCGCGTGGGCATGCCGGTCATTTCAGTGAATCCGTGTACTCTTCGTTCCGCCGTTTCCTGGCGCTCATGCTCGGCTTCGACGAAGACTGAGAAGGGACTGCGCGTGTCGACCGTCAATCGCAAAACTGCGCCGACGGATCCAAGGAAGCGCGTGGCATGCACGATCCAGGGCGCGAGCCGATCTGTGCCGAGCGGCCTCGAACGCGGGACAAGAAGACACGCCCGTCGCGCGCCGTCGCCGGTGGGTGCCCCCGAGCGGGTGACACGGGAATTGCAGGAGGCTCGTCCCGATTGGACGGGCGACGTCCGGAATCCTGCTCCACGCGGGCGGAGGCGCTCTCGCCCTGAGACGAATCGAAACGAGAAAGGGGTTCGCATGATCGGAATGAAGGACGTCATCACGGGGCTCTCGCTCGCGCTTTTCGGGCTCTCGTCGTCGGGCTGCGCGCTCTTCGCGGACAAGGAGCCCCTCTACACCAGTGGGACGATCGAAGAGAACAGCGTGACGGCGACTGCGGAGGTGATCGCCATCGACCATTCGACTCGCAGCGTCGCGCTCCGCATGGCCGACGGATCCGAGGTCGCCTTCGAAGCGGGCCCGCAGGTCGAGCGGCTCGGCGACGTCGAGGCCGGCGACTCGGTCCGCGTGACGTATCTGGAGTCCGTCGTCTACCACCTGCGCAAGCCCGGCGAGTCCGCCCCCGGCGTCAGCGTCCAGGAAGATGCCATTCGCGCCGAGCCGGGCGAGGCGCCGGGCGCAGCGGCTGCGCGTTCGGTGTTCGTCACGGCGACCGTGCGCGCGCTCGATGCCTCCGTTCCTTCGGTGACGCTCGAGTCGTCGAGCGGTGAGCAGCGGACGTTTCGGGTCCGAGATGCCGATCGGCTGAAGGGCGTGAAGGTCGGCGATCTGGTCGAGTTCACCTTCACGCAGGCGATCGCCGTCGAGCTCGAGAAGCTCGGCCAGTAGAGGATCCCGGCGAACGCCGAGATCCTTCCCCTCGATGAAACGACAAGGAGAAGAAGGATGGATTTCAAGAGAGCTCTCGTGATTGCCCTGTCGAGTGTCCTGCTTGCCCTGGTGGGGGCCACCCTCTCGGCCCCTGCGTATGCGGACACGCCGGGTCAGGAGCGGCGCGAAGATCGCGGGGAGGCGCGCGACGTTCGAGGCGAGGGTCGTCAGGATGCGCGCGAGGCGAAGAAGGAGTGCAAGGAGGGCGACGAGAAGAGCCGCGCCGAGTGCCGTAAAGAGAAGCGCGGGGCGAAGCAGGACGCGCGCGAGGCGGCTCGGGATACTCGAAGGGGCAACTAGCGCCGGGCAAGAGGCCCGCCGTACGGCGAGCTACGCTCGTTCGAGGATCGGAGGAGGAGACGGCCATGCGAAGGTTCTTCCGGTCCGTGATGGCGCTGGGATTGGCGGCGGGTCTCGCGTCTTGCGCGACGGGTACCGACGCCCCGCGTTGGGTGCAGGGCAAGTCGCCCAGGGACTTTCCCGAAGAGCAGTACACTTGGGGCGTCGGCTCCGGTGCCCAGCCCCACGAAGCCGCTGCGGCGGCGATCGCCGAGGTCGCGCGCAAGACGAGCGGCGAGCGCGAGGGCGCGCAGATCGAGCGGACCTGGATCGACGAGAGCGGCAAGGTCCACTGGGCGCTCGCCGTCCTCGATCGGACCACGGCGATCGAACGGCTCGCGGGCGAGCTGGCGGCGACCGACGCAACGCTCGCAGAGACGCTGTCGACCCTCGATCAGAACGCGTTGCCCTCGGCGACCTTCATGGTCCTGCTGCGGGCCGTCGAGCTCGCTGCGGCGCGCGAGGGGCTCGCCACGCGCATCGGCCGGCTCGGCGGGCAATCCGTGCCGGGCGATCCCACCCGGACCCGCGCAAAGCTCGAGGAGCAGCTCGCGGCCTTCCGGCATACGCTCACGATCGACGTCGAGGCATCGGAGATGGACTCGAAGACGGGACTGCTCGGCGATCCCCTCGAAGAGGTGCGCGTGGCCATGGCGCAGGAGGTGCTCGGGCGGGGCTTTCGGATCGCTTCGCCGGGAGACTGGGCGCCGAGCGCAGGCTGGCTCCTGATCCGCGCGCGGGTCGGGATCGAGCCCCTCGATCTCGGCGCGGCCGACCGATTCGTCGCCGTCGAGTGGAATGCGGTCCTCGAGATCACCGACCGGACCGTCGACAGCGAATCCCTGGCGATCATGACACGGGAGGGCCGCTCGACCCACCTGAACGAGCAGGAGGCGCATCGCGAAGCGCGCAAGCAGGCGGAGGCGTTCGTCGTCGAGGCCCTCGCCGGCTGGATGGACGAATGGACCATGCCGCGGAGCTGAGCGCGTCGTGTCGTTCGAGGGCACTCCCGATGCCGTGATCAGCAGGTCGTCCGCCCACGATCTTCATGAAATGGGTTCTGCGCAAAGCGGATTGGATCCTTCCAATCCACCCCGAAGGAGGTTCTCATGTCTCGATCGATGAAATCCGGGTGCACATCCCGTCGCATCCGGCTCCTTTCCACTCTCCTCGCCAGCCTCGTCGCGGCGCCGGCCTTCGGCCAGATCGTCGACATCCCGGCCGTCATGGATTCGGACCTGAAGGCTCCGCCGACGGTCGCGACCTTCCAGTACGGTCATCAGTTCGAAACGGACGTCGAAGACGACGGCAGCGAGATGTCGCGCAATACGGCCTTCTTCGGCCTCGGCCATCGGATCGCGCTCGGAGAGGATTCGACGCTCTTCCTGGTCGGGAACTACACGCTCCATGGCTACGACTTCTCGGGCTCGAGCGGGCCGTCGAACCGCTACCGCTGGGACGACGTCCACCGGGGCGTGCTCGCGGGCATCGCGAGTCACGACGTGAACGACCGCTGGCGGATCCTGGGCGGCGCGATCGTGCGCACCTGGGGCGAGGGCGGGGCCAACTTCGGCGATACGCTCAGCGGCGGTCTGCTCGTCGGCTTCGACTATCACACGAGCGACGACTTCTCGGCCGGGCTTCTCGTGGGCGCGCTCAGCCAGCTCGGAGGCGGTGTGGGCCTCATCCCGGTGCCGACCCTGAAGTGGAATTTCGCCGAGTCCTGGCGGCTCAACGTCGGGATGGTGCAGCTCGTCGATCCGGGCGTCGGCGCCCAGCTGAACTACCTGATCACGCCCGAGCTCTCCTTGGGCGGTGGCTTCACGTTCCAGAGCCGTCAGTTCCGCCTGTCGGACAAGGCGCGCATCCAGGGGCGACCGCAACATCCCAACCGGACCGACGATGATGGCATCGGCCAGGAGACCGAGATCCCGATCTTCGCGACGCTGCGCTGGAAGCCGGCGCCGAAGGTCGAGCTGGACCTCAACGGAGGTGTCGCCGTCGCTGGCAACGTCCGCGTCGAGGACCAGGACGGCAATCGGATCAGCGACGACGACTACGACCCGGCCGGAATCCTCGCCTTCAAGGCCCAGTTCCTGTTCTGAGCCTCGGGGGCCGACGAGCGGGCCGGTCCTCCGGATGTTCCTCCGGAGGGCCGGCCCGCGATCCGTCGCGGGCACGCAGCGAGGTCGGCATGATCCGCGCGAGAGAGGGGAAACCTCGCACCGCGCTCGCCGGGTGACCGCGGCGCCCAGCAGAAGAGGCCCAGCCGAAACGCCGGGACCCAGGCTCCCTCCGGCCTGTCGCTAGAACCGATACTGGCCGCCGAACGAGAGGAGGCCCACGCCCTCGACGTCCTCTTCGCTCGCGGCATAGCCACCGCCCTCGACGAAGAAGCCGATGTGGTCGGTTGCCCAGATGTCGAAGCCGAGGAGGAAACGGGCGACGAAGGAGCCCTCGGCGTCGATCGTCGAGTCGCCGGCATCGAACCTGCCGCCACCGATTCCGATCGAGGCATAGGGCTGCGCGGAACCGAGATCGCGCTCGACCTCGGCGTCGGAAAGGCTCAGCGGATAGAGCTTCGCTCCGAGCGTGAACGCGTAGAAGCCGGCGTTTCCGACGTTGTCGCCGTG
>CAZGDE010000214.1:8386-11748 GCA_964524315.1 uncultured bacterium | reverse complement strand
GATTCTGACTATGCTCAACCCACATTTCACGATATGTTGAGCATAATCACAACCCCAATTTTAAACACTACCCATTTAATTGGCTTAGTAAGGAGCAGACGGCGATCGCCAATAAAGACAGCCATTGCAGTTGTCTAATAATTATCTTTCAGCCAGAGCAATTTGGAATAGAAGAGTAGACAACTTATCTGGGAGTTGGTATTCAACAAATTCCTTCCAACCAGGTTTTGTCTAGCAGACGGTTTTAGAGACAGGCAAAATAAAATCCAGAAATTTTTTATGAAGTTTTTCCGGATAGCAGTGGCTTTCTCTGTAAAAAGTTTATGAAGTTTTTAGACTCCTATCGGGCTATTCACTCAAGCCGGAACCTCAAACCACCCATGAACGACTCAGTGATCAAGGTCTATTAGTTCACTTAATTAAAAAGTGCAGGGTCTTCTTCCCTCTTGTCAACATCCTGCTTTAAGTGGATAGTCCGAATAGGAAGGCTTCGTGTGTTTGTTGTTGATTTCGGTGATTACCATCAACATTTGGAAGTAACAATGATGCATTCTACAAAGACTTGCACAGCGGTTTTAGGAGCCTGTATTGCGACTCTGACCAGCTTTTACTGGTTAGCTTCGGCCAATCTGGCAGTAGCCAATACTGCACCATCCCGTGGTCGCGCGACCGTCAATGCCAAACCAGTGGTCAGAGGTGGGCCAACGAGTGGGAGATCGCCTGGTGGGTCACGGGGAGAGTGTGTGGCAACCAATGGCAGTAAGGCTCGATCGAGCCAGGAACTGTTGTCCCTGAATGCAGATACCACAACAACTACCCACCCCACTTTCTTTTTCTATGTTCCTGATGGTGCAGAGAAGGGCCAGTTCATGCTGCAAGATGACCAGGGCCGTACCATCGAAAAAAGTGAACTCAATTTAACCGGGAAAGCTGGCATTATTGGGGTTGGCCTGTCCCGGGCTACAGCACCCGGTCTCCAGGCAGGCAAGCGTTATGCCTGGGTCTTTGCCTTAACCTGTAAGGATGCCCCCGATGGGGGAGCAAACCCTTATTGGCAGGGAGTGATGACAAACACGGGCAACCCAACCTCCCTGGTCAATCAATTCACCCAGGCACCTCCCCGCGATCGCATGAACCTCTATCAAAAAGCGGATGCCCTCCTATGGCAGGATGCGCTGATCATGCTGGCAAATCTGCGTCGTGCTAATCCAGAGAATGTCACTGTCCACTCAGCCTGGAATCAGTTGTTAAATGCGGGTGGTTTCACGCAAATTGCTACGGCTCCTCTGTTATAGGTTTTCTGATCAGCGGAGCATACCACTACAATGCGTCAACTCCACGACATGCGCCCATACGCTCTGAGATAATCAAACTAACCGATTGGTTGATTTAGTTGGTGGCTCAGGCTCATTCCTATCCAAAATTCGTGTTATTCAGCCCACCACTCCGGTGGGCCATTTTGGCGTTTAGCGCGATCGCATTTGCCCTCTGGCAAGCCGGGTTATTGCAAAGAGAACTTCTGAACCCCGATGGCTGGTCACAGTTGGCGCGGTTCGTCGGTGCCAGCCTGCATCCCGACCTGAGTACAGATCTGTTGCGGTTAACCGCAGATGCTACCCTCACCACCCTGGCCTATGCCGTCTGTGGCACCTGTCTCAGTGTGCTATTGGGAGTGATAGGTGGAATTTTTGGGGCTGAAGTTTGGTGGGAAACCATCAACCGGGGACAGCGTAAGGTAGGGGAACACCCCCGCCTTAGCCACCTCCCGTCCTTGACCAATCTTCCCTTCTGGCTCATCCGGGCCCTATTGGCAATTCCCCGCGCCATCCATGAACTGATCTGGGGGCTGATTTTTGTCAACCTGTTTGGCCTCGATCCGCTGGTGGCAGTACTGGCGATCGCCGTTCCATTTGGAGCAATTACGGCGAAAGTCTTTGCCGAACTACTCGATGAAACCCCACGCCAGCCATTGATCGTGTTACTCAATAGCGGGGTATCACCCCTATCGGCATTCACCTATGGTTTGCTGCCCCAGGCACTTCTGAACCTGGTATCCTATGCATTTTACCGCTTCGAGTGCTCGATTCGTTCTGCTGCAGTGCTGGGCATCATCGGTGCTGGGGGCCTGGGCTATCAAATTATGCTGAGCTTACAGTCCCTCCGGTATGAACAGCTCTGGACGTTCTTCTATGCCCTATTTGTCTTAAACGGTGGCGTTGATTTTGCCAGTGCTTGGTTCCGGCAACAATTGGGGTGTCCCACTCGCTTGGACTTAAATCAGCGCCATCACCAACGCATGGCAACCGTACAGCCTCATAGGCGTAGTTTCATCGTTTATCCAATTTTCTTGCTCCTGGTAGTTTTCTCCTTCGGGTATGTTAAGGCCGATTTCAGCCAACTTTGGTCACCGTTAGTCTGGCAACGGGCCAGTAGTATTGTGCAATCATCCTACCCGCCGGATTGGGAGGTAGTTGGTCAATTAGGCAAACTGGCCGTGCCAACAGTCGCAATGTCTGTCTTGGCGATCGCTCTGGCTGCTGTGGGTGGCACCTTATTGGCTTTTCCCAGTGCCCATAATTTCTTTTTGCCGGGAGGTCTGCTCCATCCCAACCGAAACCGTACTTTACAGCACATTGGCACCTGGGCAACTCTGTTACTGAGTCGGGCGATTCTGTTGCTCTGTCGCGCCATTCCAGCACCGATCTGGGCCCTGGTGGTGTTATATGTCATGTTTCCGGGAATTTTGCCTGGGGCGATCGCCCTCGGTCTGCATAACCTGGGTATTTTGGGACGGTTAAAAGCAGAGGTAATCGAAAATCTCGACCGGCGGCCGTTGGAAGCCTTGCGGGGGCAAGGTACCCCAGCGCCCCTACTATTCCTGTATGGCGTGTTGCCACTGACTTTACCCCGCTTCCTGGCCTATGACCTTTATCGGTGGGAGGTTTGTACGCGGGAAACAGTCATCGTTGGGCTGGTGGGTGCAGGCGGCTTGGGGCGTGTTCTGCTGGAACAATTAAGCAGCTTTGACTACCGGGGCATGGTTGTCACCCTCGGCGGATTCGTCCTATTAACCTTTGTAGTTGATTGGATCAGTAGCATGGCACGGCGATCGCTCCGCTAAACCAGTCTACCTGTTGTCCCGTCTCTGCCTTCTACCCTTACTTAGAAATAGGCCGCATCCTTCGGGCCACTATGCCAAATGGTACGATTTGGCTCTGTGCGAACCAATAACTTCCCACGGGAGATGACGTAATGCACCATTGCCCGTGTCCGAATGGCATCGTAACGATCTTTGGCATTGAGCACAATCAGATTAGCCGGTTTCCCCACGGCCACCCCATATTGGCCTGTCACATTCAGCG
>CAZGDE010000214.1:5953-8376 GCA_964524315.1 uncultured bacterium | reverse complement strand
CCATGTCATACATAGCATTAATCTCTGCCATACCTGTCATCTGGCAGACATGAAGCCCCATAAAGGCAACATCCAGCATATTGCCCGTTCCCAACGAGTACCAAGGGTCTTGCACACAATCATGCCCCAGGCTGACATTCATCCCCTGTTGCCATAGCTCTCTCACCCGTGTTACACCGCGCCGCTTGGGATAGGTATCGGCCCGTCCCTGCAGGGTAATATTAATCAGCGGGTTCGCAACAAAGTTGATATCCGTCCGCCGCAGGAAACCTAACAGCTTAGTCGCGTAGGCGTTGTTGTAAGAACTAAATGCCGTCGTGTGGCTGGCCGTCACCCTTGAACCCATCCCACTACGAATAGCACAGGCTGCTACAACCTCTAAAAAGCGGGATTGGTCATCATCAATCTCATCACAATGGATATCAATCAGGCGATCGTATTTTTCTGCCAACTGGAAAATTCGTTGGACGGAATTCACCCCATCTTCACGGGTTAACTCGTAATGGGGGATACCACCAACGACATCTGCCCCCATTTCCATGGCCTTTTCCATCAACACATCATTGTCCGTCCCCGCGTAAATGCCATCCTGGGGAAAGGCGACAACCTGCAGCGTGATCCAATCTTGGACTTCTTCTCGCACCTCCAGCAGTGCTTGTAAAGCCGTCAAACTCGCTTCACTCACGTCAGCGTGACTGCGAACGAACAAAACACCCTGGGCTGCCTGCTGTTTCAGCGTTTCCAGGGCACGGGCTTTCACATCAGCCAGCGACAGGTTTTGTTTGCGTTCTCGCCAAATCTCAATCCCCTCAAACAAGGTGCCACTCTCGTTCCAACGGGGTTCACCAGCAGTCAGAGCCGAGTCCAGGTGAATGTGCGATTCGACGAAAGGAGGGCTGGCGAGTTGCCCCTGCATGTCCATGTCTAGCTTGGCAAAGCCACTAATTTGGGGAGCAATATCGGCGATAATGCCGCCCTTAATGGCAATATCAACGTCAGTGATCGTCCGATCAGTTTGAAGTAAGCGACACTGGCGCAGGAGCAAATCGTACATAGGTTAAACCTTTACTTCATCCGCAAAACTGGCCCATCGCACAAAGTGAAATGGCCCTGCTACCGAACCCCAAATATGTTCATCGGTTTCTGGGTCACGACCGCGATCAAGGCTCATGAACTTCTCACCATCAATTTCAAAAGTGCTGTCCAGATAGGTTGTTTTGCCTTTACGCACCACCATACAAGCCTTACCTGGTTCTACCTGACCTCTAAAGCCGCTACCCGTCCATTCCACCTGCATATTGCACCCACATAACCGCTCCAGACGATCAGCGGTTAACGTTTGCAGTCGTTTGAGGTCACGGGAGGCTCCATAGAACTCTGTTTCACCCTGGACAGTATAGTTCTCAATCTCAATATGGTCACCCTGTGTAATTAGTTTTAACACTCTAATTCGATAGGGATGATTTAACTCAAAGTCATAGGCTTGCTCAACCAAAAAACTGACCCCAGACAGCAGTTCTAATGGTAACGGGCGCATACAAACGCGAATATGGGCATAGAGCGGCGGGTTGTCAAAGGCCTGAGCCTGGTTGCTGAAGTCTGCCGCCATCCAGCGTGCCAACGTTGCGATATCAGTGGAATGGGTCATTAGAAATGAAGTTGCGTTAATTTAAGAGTTTTGTTTTCTATCAGCAGTCTGCAACTATTTTAAGGCGGAAGCCAGAACCCTTTAATTGGTGTCTTATTCTATCCGAAAAACGTAAATTTCTTATTCTCTTAACTGAGACAATACAATACCCCTTTAAAGTAATTTCTCACACCACATCCTTCGATCTGGCGATTGTCTAGAAATACCTGTGAGTAAGGATTTTCACTATTTCTACAAATTGCAAAGCCAGGATACCGGTTCTTTATAGAAACTTTATAGCTTTAAGGAGAATGAAGGGGCGATCGCAAAGGCTCCGCAAAGACAAGCCCCCTAACCATAGTGTTCCAGGGCAAACGGGGCATACTAAAGGTGCCGGTGCTTACTATCCCAAACCATCCGGTGGTTTTCTCTAAGTGGCGTATATCAACACGTTTGAATTAAGTCCGGTCATTGGCTCCACCCACTTTAGAGATCGTTTTTGCATCATCACGATTTGTAGGAAAGTTCATGCTGAAACGCTCGGATAAGTCGGACAAGAAGGTATCTATCCTCAACGCAGAAATCAACAACTTCTCTATGGCTGAGTTGCTGCATGAGTTAAAGTCTGGCGTGGTCTTTACACCCAATGTTGACCACATCATTAAACTTCAGAAGGACGAAGAGTTTCGGGAAGCATACGAAGCCGCAGACTATAAAGTATGCGACGGGCAAGTTTTGATTTATGCACTGCGGTTTCTCGGCACCCCTGTCAAGGAAAAGATTTCTGGCTCTGACC
>CAZGDE010000214.1:5426-5943 GCA_964524315.1 uncultured bacterium | reverse complement strand
GGCTAAAATTAATCAGAAAGCTGGTCGCGAAATAGTTGTTGGTGCCCATTCACCCTCCTTTGGTTTCGAAAAGGATGAGGCAGAATGCCAGAAAATTATCGAAATGATCCAAGCCTCTGGCGCAACGGTACTAGCTGTAGGCGTTGGTGCCCCCAAACAAGAGAAGTGGATCCACCAGTACAAAGACCAACTAACCAATATCAACATTTTCATGGCCATTGGTGCCACGATTGACTTTGAGGCTGGTGCGCAGCAACGTGCCCCCAAATGGATGAGCGATGCCGGTTTAGAGTGGCTTTACCGCATTAGCCAGGAACCCAAGCGTCTCTGGAAGCGTTACCTAGTTGAGGATCTGCCATTCCTGTGGATGGTACTCAAGCAGAAGTTGGCATAACAATGCTTTCCCTTCTATGAATTAAACTTGATTACAAGTTTTGCATGATCGCCACAACTGAACTGGGCTGCACTCTGCACGGAAGTAGAGGCAATGCCAGGGAAGCTTGGGGCGATCGCTGTT
>CAZGDE010000214.1:0-5416 GCA_964524315.1 uncultured bacterium | reverse complement strand
ATCAGGGAGACAGTTTGAGAACCGCGATCGTTCCTTGTTTAAACCCTCATGCAGCCAGGAAAGTACCGATTGCAATGGCCAGTTCGATCACAATCAGGGATGCAACGATATTGAAACATATCGGCTGCAAGCTTCGTGCAGACGGGTACTCTAAACTGAGCCCCCCAAACAAAACATCGAGTTTGTGATGAGTACACCCGCGATCGCCCCATCACCCTCAAACCATTCGCCCCAAAGACATCGCTACGTTGGGATAGTAACGGTTACGCTGTTGCTTGGCAGTTTAGGTGTTGGAGCAATACCAGCAATGGCGCAGATCGTGCCTGCTAGCGATGGGACGGGTACTATTGTCACCCCCAACGGTAGTCGGTTTGATATTACGGGTGGACAGCGATCGCGGGACAATGCCAACCTGTTTCATAGCTTCAACCAGTTTGGGTTAACCCAGACACAAATCGCTAACTTTATTGCCGACCCTTCGCTCCAAAACATTTTCGCGCGGGTGACTGGGGGGAGTCCATCCAGCATTAATGGATTAATCCAACTCACAGGTGGCACCACCAATCTATACCTGATTAACCCGACTGGGATCCTCTTTGGGGCGAATGCCAGCTTGAACGTGCCTGCGTCCTTCATTGCGACTAACGCCAGCAGCATTCAACTTAGTGGTGGACAGACGTTTCATGCCGTAGGTGGGAATAACTACAGTGAGTTAGTCGGCAGTCCCATTAGCTATCAGTTCACCAACTCAACGGGTAACGTCTCCAGCATAGGTACGCTTAGGGTCAATCCAGGCTCCGAATTGTTATTGTTAGCCAACTCCACCGCTGGGCCGCAAATGCTGACCGGTGGTAATGCCGAACATGCCACCCAGTTATTGCAAAACAACCTGGGGCAAAACGTTCTGGCTGGTTCCGGTCTTGGGAAAATGCCGCCACCGGGGGGGGCCGGTGGCCCCGGTGGCCCCAACAGACCTGGTACGCCAGGAATGGGCGATCGCCGAATGGGTAACTCACCGCCACCCGGTCAATCCCAACCCGGCGGTAATGGTACACCTCGGCCAGGATTCCGCCCCCTGCGCGATCGCCTGTTAGGGGTTGAAGGTGGTCTGCCCTTTCCCCAACATTTGCCCGCTGCTGACGCAAACAGTATGCTGGTGCAGCTGGAAGACTACTCGACGAATGAATTTAACCAGTATCTAGGGCAATCCCTTGATCGCTCAAATAAAAACCTCACAGACCTCCGTGCCACCCTCAAGGATATAGAAGCCAGGACGCACATCAAGTCCGTCGTCATTTACGCAACGTTCGT
Organism: uncultured bacterium; assembly: GCA_964524315.1. Lineage (GTDB taxonomy): Bacteria > Cyanobacteriota > Cyanobacteriia > Leptolyngbyales > Leptolyngbyaceae > CAZGDE01. The sequence continues at coordinate 4,105 of CAZGDE010000214.1, read as the reverse complement.
TGCCAATTCGGCTACCCCTAGTACTAATCAGGCAACTGCGGACGATGATCCACTGGAAATCTTTATCGTTACGGCCACCAATCAGTCTCTTCAAGAACAGGTAACGGGTGCCACACGAGGCAATGTGTTGAAGGTTGCCCAACAATTTCAGCAAGAGGTTGCCAATCCGCGCAAAGTCCGCACCCGCTCCTACCTGGCATCAGCACAACAACTGTATCAATGGCTCATTGCCCCAGTAGAACAGGAATTGCAGGCATTACAGGCACAAAATGTCATTTTTGTAGTTGATGCGGGTCTACGTTCGATTCCGTTCGCGGCTCTCCATGACGGGAAACAATTTCTGATTGAGCGTTACAGCGTTGGGTTAATGCCCAGTTTTAGCCTGACCGATACTCGCTATGTCGATGTCCGCCAAACGAATGTGTTAGCGATGGGGTCATCCCAGTTTATGCAGCAGGAAGCGCTCCCTGCGGTCGCTGAGGAAATTAACGCGATCACGACGCTGTGGACAGGGCGATCGTTCTTAAATGAGGAATTTACCCTCCAAAACCTCAAAGTCCAGCGACAACAGCAACCCTTCGGGATTATTCACCTGGCAACTCATGCGGAGTTTCGTCCCGGTTCTCCCAAAAATTCCTACATTCAATTCAGCGATGCCCAACTCCAGTTAGATCAAATTCAGCAGCTTGGTTGGAATAAGCCCCCGGTCGAATTACTGGTGCTAAGTGCCTGCCAGACAGCTCTGGGCGATCGCGAAGCCGAAATGGGATTTGCTGGACTGGCGGTAAAATCGGGGGTGAAGTCGGCATTAGCGAGCCTCTGGTATGTCAGCGACGAAGGAACATTGCAACTAATGACAGGCTTTTATGGGCAATTGAAACAAACCCCGGTCAAGGCAGAAGCCTTACGGGCAGCCCAATTAGCGATGCTAAATGGTATTGATAATCGGGTTGAAAGTGGCCAATTGCGGCAGGTCAGTCATTCACCAACATCCTCGCCAACAACGGCCCCGCTCACCACGAAACCCTTCTCCCACCCTTATTACTGGGCCGCATTCACGTTGATTGGCAGTCCGTGGTAGCAAGTTATTCAGTTTCAATTTCGGAACATGGACAGGTCACCGGCGGTCGCCCGTCCAGAATAGGAAGCAATCACCCCCTATTCGGATGGAAAGAGCCACCATGCAACTATCCCAATTTCTCAGTCTTGGCTTACTGCTGTGTTTAAATGGCAATCCCCTGTCCGGCCTGCAACCATCATCGTTGGTGCCGGCCACAACGGTAAAACCAACCCTGACCAGTCAAACACCCGCAGCCCAGCGGCAGGTAATCATGACCCTGGAACGGACTGCCTGCTTTGGTTTTTGTCCCATATATAAGCTGACCATTTATGGGGATGGCAAAGTTGTTTACGAGGGTGATCGCTTCGTTAAGGTGAAGGGCAAACAGACAAAAACCATTAGCCAGAAAGCGGTTCGACAGTTAATCAGTGAATTTAACCGGGTCAACTACTTCAAACTGGCAGACCAGTACACAGGCGAACACACCGACGCCCCCTCAGTCATTACGTCCTTCACCCAGGGACGACGCAGCAAAACCGTTAACCATTACGTCGGTTCCCGTAACGTACCGCAGAAGTTGATCGATTTGGAGAACAAGATTGACGCGATCGTCAGTACCAAACAATGGATCGGCACCGATGAGGAACGTAATCCCGCCTCCGGGCAACGTTGAGGTTTCATCCCTTAGTATCTTTGACCTACTGAAGCATCAATCCGGTCTGCTGGGCGTTTGGCTGAACGCCCAGCAAAGTATGGTTAATGATCCCTTTAAGCTATACTGTGCAAGAAGTTGAACATATATACTAATCAATTTTGCATGGCCCCCTAGATTCCTTGGTCTGCCTCTACATCCGACCAATCCCCCTATGATCAAAATTCTGCATTTGTCCGATATTCACCTCGGTAGCGGTTTTTCCCACGGGCAAATTAATCCCATCACCGGGTTAAACACACGCCTGGAAGACTTCGTGCAGACATTAGGGCGCTGCATTGATCGCGCCATTGCCGAACCCGTTGATCTGGTTCTCTTTGGTGGGGATGCCTTTCCCGACGCGACACCCCCACCATTCGTACAGGAAGCGTTTGCCAGTCAGTTCCGACGGTTAGTCGATGCGCAAATTCCGACCGTACTGCTGGTTGGCAACCATGATCAACACGCCCAGGGGCAGGGCGGGGCCAGTCTATGCATTTATCGAACGCTGGGAGTACCCGGTTTTGTGGTGGGCGATAGCCTGGAAACCCACCACATCCAGACGCGTAATGGTGTGGTTCAGGTTGTGACCTTACCCTGGCTGACGCGATCGACCCTGCTGACGCGACCGGAAACTGAAGGGTTAACGATGGGCGAAGTTGGTGATTTACTCATTGACCGCCTGCGAGTCGCCCTGGAGGGTGAAATTCGTCGCCTTGATCCAGAACGACCAAGCGTACTACTGGCACATCTGATGGCAGACAATGCCCGTTACGGGGCCGAACGCTTTCTTGCCGTTGGCAAAGGCTTTACGGTACCACTGACACTTTTGACGCGTTCCTGTTTTGACTACGTGGCCCTCGGTCATGTGCATCGCCATCAGGTGTTGAGTGAACAACCACCCGTCGTCTATCCCGGCAGTATTGAACGGGTAGACTTTAGCGAGGAAAAGGAAGACAAAGGATTTGTGTTGGTCAATCTGCAAAAGGGGCAGACAGCGTTTGAGTTTTGTCCCCTCCCAGTACGGGTTTTTCGCACCATTAAGGTAGACGTAACCGAGTCAGACGATCCCCAAGCAACCTTATTAGCCGCCCTTAAACCCGATCTGATCGAGGATGCGGTCGTCCGGCTACTCTATTCCCTCCGCTCCGAACAACTGGAACAAATTGACAACGGCACATTGCACCAGGCTCTCAGCAATGCCCACAGTTATACCATCCATCCCGAATTAGTCAGTCAACTTGCCCGTCCCCGTCTACCCGAATTAGGTTTGGGAAATAGCATTGACCCGATCGCCGCCCTCCAGACCTATCTCTCTAATCGCGAAGACTTGCGCGAGATTGCTAATGACATTCTAGTTGCAGCACAGGAGTTACTCTTCGAGGAGGATGAGACTGTCACAGATGGCAGCAATCTCCTTCTCGAATTAGGCATAGCTGAAGCACCGGCCAAACCCACATTTGTGGCTGAAGATGCCAACACCCAGTTGCGTTTACTCTAAACCCCATCCACCACATAGGGACTTGACTCCCAAACCCTGCCCTCCACTCAGGCAGCGATCCTTGAGGCGATTTTGCAGTAACACAATACCTGTAAGGGCCGGTTTAGCCAGGTCATAACTGATTGATGAAGACTTTGGCTAAACCGGCCCCAACGCCAGGGACATTTTTCCTTGAAAATCGCCTTAGCTCAAGCGTTCTAACCATTAATTTGGCAATCACTGAGATACCCGTCATAACAAGTTGTTCAACCGGTTATCTCAACCTTCGCTCGCTTCACCCAACTCCTTCAGCGCATACTTTGCTGCTGCAGCCACTTGATGATGACTATCTTTCGCCAAATATTTCAGGGCTGAAATACTTTTGGGCGTAGGCAAATTCCCCAATGCTTCGGCTAACCGTTGCCGGATTAGCCAGTCATCAGATTGGGCAAATCGCAAAATATGATCCACGGCATCCAGGGCTTTAATTTCACCCAAAGCGGCGATCGCCGCCTGTTGCACCACCACTTCGGGACTCTCCAATGCCTTCAACAAGACATCATAGGCACGGGGATCTTTCAAGTTGCCCAGGGATACAGCCGCACTAAACCGTACCAGCCAATCCGTATCTTCGTAAAACGCTCGCACCAGTGGCTCAAAGGCACGGGGATCTTGCAAATACCCCATCGCACCCGCCGCATCTGCTCTGGCACCGTAGTCACTATCGTTCACCAACAGATCCAGCAACAGGGGAAAGGATTCTTCGGTTGGTTTAATCCCTAACGCAAAGATCGCCATTGAGCGAATTTGTAAACTTTTATCGTGCAATACCTTCTTAATCAGCGGCACCGCATCCGCTGGAGAAACATGACGC
>CAZGDE010000213.1:0-11749 GCA_964524315.1 uncultured bacterium | reverse complement strand
GGTGGATATAGCCCCCAAGAACGATTATTTGCTCTTACCAAACGATGTTCTTTTTGTACGCTCTTCAGTCAAAGAGGAAGGCGTTGGTTGGGCAACCCTATTTCCCACTCACTCTGAAGCCATCACATTCTGCGGGTTTCTTATTAGAGCAAGGCTCATTGCATCAGTTATATGTGCGCCTTTTCTTGTCTATTATCTTCGCTACCCTCCTATCAGAGGTCTTCTAATATCTAAAGCTGGAAGAGGGACAATTACCAATATTAGCCAAGATAAATTACAATCACTTCGCATTCCCCTACCACCCCTAGCTGAACAGCAGCGCATTGTGGCTATCCTAAACGAGCAGTTGACCGCAGTGGAGAAGGCACGAGCCGCAACTGCGGAACAATTGAAAGCGGCAAAGGCTTTACCTGCTGCTTATTTGCGTGAAGTCTTTGAAAGTGAAGAGGCGCAGCAGTGGGAGAAGAAGCGGCTAGACGAAGTAGCGAACATTGGCGCAGGAATAGCACTCGGTCGTCCACTACGGGGTGAGACCCGCAAAGTTTCTTACCTTCGAGTAGCAAATGTAAAAGATGGGCATCTAGATTTATCAGATGTCTATAAGACTGATGCTACAGAAGCAGAAATTAGTAAGTGTCTTTTGAAGTATGGAGACATTCTGCTTACTGAAGGTGGCGACCCTGACAAACTCGGACGAGGAACCTTTTGGGAAGAAAAAATTCCAGATTGCATACATCAGAATCACATTTTTAGAGTTCGATTTGACCTGGATAAATTTTGCCCTAAATTTGTTGCATTTCAAATTGGCTCATCCTATGGAAAGGAATATTTTCTATCTCATGCAAAGCAAACAACAGGCATAGCCACCATAAATCGAACTGTGCTCTCAGGTTTCCCTCTAATGGTTCCGCCTATCAACGAGCAGAAAAGTATCTCAGCAGTACTCACAGCGCAGAGAAAAGAGATTGAAAAAGTGCGTCAATCTCTTCAAGACCAACTGGGGACAATAAACAAATTACCTGCGGCTATTCTTCGCTGTGCCTTTAATGGAGAACTATAAACTAGTGGAGTACAGATATGGATGCTTCTTTTTGGCTAGGGCTTTTATTTGCAATTCCTGTTGGAATACTTACTAATATTGCTACGCCACACTTTGAGAAGTTTCTTGGAAGGTGGAATAAAAATGTAGCGGCTTTTCGAAAAAGGAAGTTGTTACAAGAACTTGCCGAAATACAAACATTTAGTGAAAATCGTCAGGAGTTTTCTGAGTATTTGCTAATTATGTTATTTAAGGTCTTATTAACGGCTTTCCTGTCTCTTGCAGCGGCAGGTTTGTTATTTGCATTCGAACAGCTTGCTGATGCTTCATTAACTCCCCTGACGTTAACTCCCCTGACGTTTGGATTTTATGGAAATGTTTTTCTTAGTACTATAAATGGTTTTGGGCAATTATCAGTGTCGATGGGAGCAATTATTGTTGTTATTCTTTGTCGGGAAACTCTTATTAAGTACGAGAAAGTAAAGGAATTTACTAACTACGAAGAGGGCGTAAGAAAAATATTGGGAGAAGAACGTACAGATGCCCCAAAATAGCAATGGGAAAAACGGTAATGGACGTAAATTCACCACCCAGCAAAGCCTTGATGGGTACATCAAATCCGTCTGTGACATTATGCGCCGCTCTAATTGCGCGGGTGCATTGCAGTATGTCCCAGAGTTGACCTGGATACTCTTCCTTCGCATTCTTGACGAACAGGAGTTACGAGAGGCAGAGCAGGCGGAAGCCGTTGGAGCAGGTTATATCCATACCCTTGAACCACCTTACCGTTGGCACGACTGGGCGGCTCCCTACAGTAACGACATGTTCACTATGCGCGATGGACTTGCCCAGGGCTGGAAGCGTAAGGAGCTTCAAGATGGCGCAATGGGGGGATTCTTCGCCTTTGTGAACCAGGACTTGCTACCTCACCTTAGAAACCTGCGGAACCATCCTAACGCGACACCCAAACAGAAGGTCATCAGCGAAGTCCTTTCCGGCACTGAGCGAACCCGTGTTGACTCAGAAACCTCCTTGCTGGACATCCTGGATAAGGTGCATGAGATTAGCAACACCTCTGTAGATGACACCCATATCTATGCGCTCTCTCAGCTTTACGAAGGTCTCCTGCTCAAGATGGGTGAGAAGGGCAACGATGGGGGCCAGTTCTTTACCCCTCGTGTAGTTGTTCGGGCGATGGTGAAGGCCATTGACCCTCAAATTGGCGAAACCATCTATGATGCTGGCTGTGGTACAGGTGGCTTTCTGGCCCAGGCATTCGAGCAGATGGTCGGGAAGAACTATAGCAACATCACCTCACCTGAGCAACTGACCACCTTAAAGCGAAAAACCTTTTACGGAAGGGAAAAAGATAACGCCATCTACCCGATTGCGCTGGCGAACCTGGTGCTGCATGGCATTGATGAACCGCACATCTGGCATGGTAATACCCTAACGGGTGCAGAGACTTATGGTGGACTATTTGCGGGGACTCCGGCCCTCTATGACATTGCCCTCATGAATCCTCCTTTTGGTGGTAAAGAGGGCAAGGAAGCACAGACCCGGTTTGCCTACAAGACTGGGGCTACCCAAGTTCTGTTCATTCAGCATGTCCTGGGCAGTCTCCAACCCACTGGTAGGTGCGGGATTGTATTGGATGAGGGGGTGCTGTTCCGCACTAATGAGACCGCATTCGTTCAGACTAAACGTAAATTGCTTGATGATGCTGATGTGTGGTGTATTGTTAGCCTTCCCCCAGGCGTGTTTACAGCCGCAGGTGCAGGTGTGAAGACAAACCTCGTGTTCTTCACCAAGGGCAAGCATACCGAAAGCATCTGGTACTATGACCTGTCCGATGTCAAGGTAACGAAGAAAAACCCACTCACAGACGCACATTTCGATGATTTCTTCCGGCTCTTACCTTCCAGAGGTGATAGTGACCGTAGCTGGACTGTGAAGCGGGAGGACATTGAAGCCAAGAACTTTGACCTCAAGGCAGTGAACCCGAATGCCAAGAAAGAGGAAGACACCCGCACACCGGAACAACTGCTGGAAATAATTGATTTGAAAGGAAAAGAGGTTCAGCAGGCATTGGCAGTGTTGAGAGGTAAGTGAGCAGCCTGTTCTGATTAAGCAGTATTAGACTGAAGAAGTGTGTGTGGAGGCAGGCTACCAAGTCTGCCTCTCTTCACTTTTCTTCCTTCTGAAAAACCTTTTTGGGCTGGTGATAAACCCACCTGGAACCGTTGATTACCAGTGGATGCCTATCGGCTAAATCATTAAGAACCAGGGCACTCGCAATATCCTCTTCTGCCAGTTCTGAAAAACTAATCTTGGTGGTGGCTTCAGTAACTTTCAGCAGTTCATTCTCCTGCAATGCTGTCATCAGTGTGCTGTAGGGGCCGAACTCCTCCCCGGCACTAGAAAGATAAAAATACTCATCACTAAGCCTATACACACTTTCTGAATCTGCTCCTACCCCTGCTGCCCCACTGTCCCAGGCAACATAACCAACTAGCTGGGATTGCGGGTTGTTGGCGACTGAATCAAAGTGCTCTGAATCTTTAATCATTTCCTTCTTTCTTTGCCTTCCTGCACCAATTACAAATCTCTTTGGCAAGAATTTCCCCTTCCACAGCCGCTTCCCTAGCTTTATTCAAAAATTCGTCAACCGTTCGAGCCTCGTCATTAGACTCAAACTTGACAATCGCATGAATTGCCTTATTCCTAAGTATGCGCCACTGGTCTAAAGCTTGAATTAGGTTTTCATATCTATTCGTTCTCAGTCCATCAGGATATTCTGACTTCCAACGCTGAATCAATTGGTTAAGAGATGACCATTGCCCATTATTTCCGCTTGAAATAGGGTTGGTTGCAGTGGGACGGGTAAAGTAGCTAATCAGACGGTCAGAGATGATACTTTCCTGGATTGTGATAGCTTCCAAGAAAAAGCCATTTTCCTTGGCTAAACGAATCCGTGCCCAAGCCTCACGGTAAGCATCGTGCTTCGGGGCGTTTCCAGCTACGGGTTTGTCTGGGGGCAGACTTTTCCGTAAGGTGCTGAAGCTCTCACCTGTATTCATACGGTTAAAGTAATTTGGAATGAAACTGCTTGTGAAACTGGTCATTGAGAGCTTATCCCAAGGGCGTGGGTTGTGTGTGATTCAAGCGCCAACCAGTCTAAAAAATTATACAGTCGGTGCCCCTGCCCAAGCCAGAACCGCAGTTTACGGGGAACCGTTGGATTTTCATTGCTACCCTTGCACGTTAATCGCCTCAAACCAGCTTCAAAATTGATTATCCTGAGCCGTCCAATCCAGGTTAGACGAGTGCTGAAGGAACTTAGCTAACAAATCGCCTTGAACCGAGAGTGCCTTGATACTATTTGTTTCCTGGGCAATCTTGCCTGCCCTGTCAGCCGCCTCAGCCAGCTTCAATACAGCTACCAACCTTGCTCCAGAGGCATCCAGGGATGGTGAGGTAATGCTGGGTAGTGCATCTGGCTCATGAATGTCGGCAAATGTAGACGCTCCATGCAGAGAGGTTTCTACTCTCAAATGCTCTTTATGGCGGAAAAGAGTTGACCTGGCAATCTTCTTCCCAGCAATTAGACACACTTCCTCAAGGTTTGAGCCAGCCAAGATAGCTTTATTGACCTGTTCAACATTGGGTAAGCGACAAATGGAGCATCGTGATTTACTCATTGCCTTCATCCCATTGATAATAGGCCCTCAGTGTTGCAAGAAGTGTCGGAATGTCCCTATCAGCAACCACTTCAGTTTTTGATAAATAGATGCCAAGCTGGTTCCACGCTAAGTTAGTTTTTAAGTTGAAAATCTCAGGGCAAATCTCTACTGAGGTGTCTCCCTCATCGTATTCTTCACCTTCAAACCACTGGGTCAGTAGTGTGTCTATCCTTATCAAACATTGGTTGAGCTTACCAGTGTCCCAACCAGTGACACGTCGCCCCAAAACTGTGGTGGTTCTGCTTATCCCGGCAGATTCCTTTAGCTTGACCAACACATCCCTCAACTCCTCCACCAGCCTGTTATTGTCCTCCACCCGCTCAATCTCCTTGTTATAGGTGCTCACCAAGGCATTTGGGCGCTGAAAGTCATTGTTTAGGGCTGTTTGGGTCCCACTGGAGGATGAATGAAGGTAACTAAAAGAGTTCAAGATTTGCGAAAACAGCTTGTTCAAGAGTGGGTGATTGCGGGGAGCGACATCAGAAATTATGGCGAGATGGTGACGGAGAAGCTAAAGGCTGGTCTCCCTAAAACGACGACCCCCTCGCGCTTTGACAGTATGGAGAGAGAGCCATTCATCAAGGAACTTTTTACCCCCAACCCAAGCAGTACAGCCGACGACATCATTGGTCGGGCTAAGAAGCGGGCTCAGAGGTCTGCTGCCATTGAGAGCCTTCAAAGTCCTTTACCAGCCAACGAACCTACTGAGCCCATTGAACCGAAACCATCAGTAAGCAAAGCCCCAAGAACTCCAAGCGTGGCCACCATTGCCGCAACAGAGGAAGGCCGTCGCTGGAACAATTTCTATGCGAGTTGTGAAGCCAAACTGAATGAACTTGAACTTCAACTTGAAATCCTCAAAGCCTTAGAGTCTGAATAGTCTACCGCCTGATTCGTGCATTAACCTTTCTTCTCCCCGGCCCTACTTATGTGGGGCTTTTCTGTTTCTTGAGGAAGGTTGCGGGGCCCAAGTAAATTGCAGGCAACTAAAGGTCGCTAAGGCGATCGTAGGTGGCTAAGGCGACACTTGAAAGCCAATGGAGCCCATACCCCCGGTACCCCTTTAAGGGCTGTGGAAGGCTGCAAATCGTGCCAGAGACACAATTTTGTTCCCTCAAGTCCCTCAGAAGTCTCACCATTTGCCCATAGGCTGAATAATCGTTGGGTGCCGGGGTTAGGTGAGGGGGGCATAACGACATCCCTTGGAAATTGGCTGAACGATTAAGCTGAGCCCTCAGTCAATGCCCATTAGCGACCTTTTTTTTTGATTGGTGATGAATTGGGTCAGCGGGTCAAAATGATACTTATACCTAGAGTTATAGTGACTTGATTCGCTCCAAAGTGCTGTTTAATGCCCCCATCACTACCTCTAACCTCACCTCAACACCCATCTCTTTCAAGCGGGCAACCGAATCCACAATCTTCTGGAGGCTTTCAGTAGCAGCCTTTATGCGCTCATTTTCAGCAAGGATACGCTGTGTCTCCAACTCATACATCTTGGCTCTGTCGTCTCGGAGCATTTTCTCGCGTTCCATCAGAAGCCTCTGCCTCTCAGACTCTAAGCCACCAAGTCTCTGTAGTGCCTGGGTCTTGATTTCTAGGGCTTTGGCGACTTCCTGCTGCCCCTTACCTGAAAGGTAATCGCCTGCTGCCCCCAAGCTTAAGTTGCATAGCTCCTCAATGCTTTGCTTGAGTTGGGTCAGGAGGTCAGGTGGATTGTCTGAAGAGGCTTGACGTAGAACAATGTTGTGCCGCTCGTCCATTCCTCAAACCCCCACCGTTTGCTTAGCAGGAACGAGAATTTCCCAGTCGTCAATCTCCAATCCACTGCCACCGAGAGCAATGTGGTATTCATTGAGAGCTTGAATTAAGTTGGCGATTTCCTCGGCAGCTTCTTCTACGGGGGTGTCTTCGCTGGTTTTGATGGTAAGAACTAAGGACTCTGTAGGGGAGAGTCGTCTCTTTACGCGTAGAACAGCTTGGTTAATTTGGTCTAAAGTAGCTTCGTCTAAAGTAATGTCTAAAGTAACTCGGTCAAAGGGGACTTCGCCAGCCTGAACGTCTTCTGCCACCATAAACTCTTTGGGGAGCTTATGTGAAAATTCCATCCCTCCAACCCCTTCACTCTCTTTAGGTAGATATGGTGGATACGGTGGATACGGTGGAGATGGGGGCGGAGCATCCAACTCCTTACTTTGGAGAAGTGTATGCCATGCCGCCATTACGTATGTGAGTAGCCTTTTTCGTTTAAGGTTTTCACCTCTCTCATCTGTCACAATCAACCTCTCTGACTTGACCTCCATTCCATATTAATCTCACCGAAAAGTAACCGGGGAATCTTAAGGTTTGGACTAGAAACGAAAAATGACCCATCCACACTAGGACGGGTCATTGGAGGCTTAGGGGGCGAGTGGATTATTGGCTGGGTGGGCTAGGATTTCTCGAAAAGGCTCTCCAGCTCACTCTTTTGCCACTGTTGCTCAGTCCATTCATCCAATTCCTTTCTCTCCCTAAGGGTTCCAATGAAGAGGATTTCGGCTATCTCGTCTCCATACTCTGACATCGCATAGGCCATAGCGTCGAATTCGTCGGTGGCTTCAAATACCAGGAAATGGTCGGCCCGGTCACTATGCTCGGTTTGCTTGAAACTAAACTCGACACACCAATCCTCTGTGGGGTGTTTAGATTGCTTGGGTTTCCACATCATCACGCTGCCTCCTTGTCTGACATCGAATCTGCTAAACGCTCCAGTAGCTCTGCTTGCTTTGAATTCCAAATCTTCTTCTGACCTTCCTCTATACTCACCAGGGATAGCTGACCACGGTTGTTACGAGTGTGAAACTCACGATAGAGGTCTAGGCGGTCTTTTGAGAGGTCACTGAACTGGTACCTTGCATCACCTTTGGATTTCCCACTCTTCACAATGGAGACCCCCATAAGAGCCAGGATTTTGTTGACTTCCTTGATTACGCCCTTCTCATCACCCGATACAGCTACCCCCAAGAGTTTTTTGGTCTTTGCTTTGTTTGCCTTGAGAAGCGTTGCCAACTCTCCCTTTTCACTTTCCCGGATTATTTGACCCTCCAGAACCCAAAGGGGGATGATGGTGCGAAGGAGTTCACCCTTTGCGGTGCGTTTTTTGCGGTCACTTGCCATCATCTTTGCATCAAACACTTCTAGCGAGTCCAGCCAAAGGGTGTAGTCTTTGCTGTAGAAGAAACCAGAAGCCCACAGGGAGATTTGGTGGTACAGCCTGTATTCGATGAAGTCCGTCACGATTGCTTTCAGTGCCTCAGAGCCATCAACCCGCTGCTGAAGTTCACTGTCCGTCATCCCAGTCAGGGAAAGAAATTTTGTCTTCTGGATGCGCTGCTGTAGCTCAATGGTCATGGTGCCCTTGGCTTTCGCAAGACACGCTGTTGCTTCCATCTCCACCACTGTCTCAAACGGTTCGGCATCTAGGAAAGCATCAAATGTACCTAATGCCTCAGGCTTCTCTATTTTATCTCCTCTAGTTTTGTCGGGGGTTGGAACGCACTCCCCTAAGTCATCCCCACGCTCTGAAATCAGTTTCTTTAGGTGTCGATTCAGGCACAACAACGAAGCATTACGACGAAGGTTATGCCCCACAAAATCCCTTAGGTATTGGGCCTCTAGTGGGTCATTTGAAACCGTGTAACCGCCATCAGGGTGTGGTTTTACCAGACGACGAAAGACCATTGACTCATCAAGCAAACCTGAAATTGCTTGGGGAACCCGGTCAATCCCTGTGGAGTACATGGATTTTAGAGTGTCTTCGTCTTCCCAGATGGCACTGTAAAAACCAGCTTCGGATAAGATGAGTCCTCTGCCACACCGATGGGGACAGTAGAAGTAAATCTCTCCACTAATTAGCTGTCGCACCCGGAAAGCGTGTTGGATGATGTCCCAAGCTGAAGCTGTATCCTGGGCCCCCATGAACAAGAATGTGCTGTGATAGAAATCAGGCACATTGATGTCAAACCCTGTGCCCAAGGTGGGTGAGGCAATTAGCAACTGGGGGAGGTTATTCAGGGGGGCGTGGAGAAACTTCTTGGCAGCAGGGTCAACCTCTTTAGTTTCGCTGGTGATGAGGACAATAGACATTTCCGGGAAACGGGCCCGCATCTCTTCGTAAAGTTCGGTTGCCTTTCTGCGAGAGTTGCAAGCAACGTACTCATTCAACCCTTTCTCTAGTCTGCTGATTAACTCAGACTCCATCGCTACGCTGGAGGTTGATTCCACCCACTTCCGATAAGCACCTTTGTTGATATTACGGATTCGCTTAATTTCCACATTAGAACCCAAGACACCCCGAAGGTGTTGCTCAACCAAAACGGGAATATCTGCACTCATCCCCCAAACCTGGGTTGCATTCCCTACCAACCTGTACCATTTGTGTAGAACCTCCCGCCGCTTATCCTTGATGCTGGTTGAGGCATGATGGTGCTGAAGTAGTTGGTCAATTTCGTCCAGTACAACCAGTGCGCCTTCCCATTGTCCGGGGTCGAGTTTCCAAAGGGAATCCAGACAGATAGCCAGGTATTGAGACTCGTTCAGTTGGGCAGTGCCCTGACAGTTCTGGTAGTTTGTCAGCTTCAGTAGTTTGGCCGTCTGGTGGATGAGAGTCTGACGGTGGCCGATGTAGAGGATTTTGGTGGTAGGGTTTTGCTCTTTGAACTTAGCAATCGCAACCCCCTGAGAGGAGGTTTTACCTTTTCCCTGGGTGGCCTGAACCAGCACCACACGCTCCTGTTGCTCGTAAACCGCAGGTTCTAGAAACTGTTGGTCAATCTCCTCTCCAGTGGGCTTTCCGTCATACTTCCCCAATAACCTGTCCTGAATAGCGTAGGGGTGTTTTTCGGTTGAAAGGAGAAAGCCGTCATAAATTGCCCGGAAGCCCGTTTGAACCATCTCGAAAGCGGCTGACCCCGGTTCATTGGCCCAAGCTAGTTCAGCAGCATCAGATAGTTCCCGGATTGCCAGCTTCAGGGAGTCTTCAGGGGTGGGGTTCTTTTTGCTGAAATCAACTAAACGACCCAGGTTTAGCCCCAGACGGAAACCAGCGTCGTTCAATCGCCCGTTACGGCCACCAGGAGGGTTGTTCTCAGGGGCCATAGGGGTGCGAACTGTTTCACTTAGAAACTTCTCTTGCTCCTCCTGAGTGAACTTATGGAACCAGTCAGGGAATTGCCCCATCACGGCCAGGATGTCCTCAGGGGTCACGTTGCCACTAGCTGTCTTGGATTTGCGACCAGCCCTGACTACCTTTGTGACTTGCTTGGCTTCAGGGATGTGTGCCCAGAGGTCATCAGGGTTGTACCGGGCCCCAGATAGTTTGACTAGGCCACAGAAAAAGGGCTCTAATCCATCTTGGAGGTGGAAGAACCCAGGGCAACGCAGTACACGGCTAGGGTCTTTGATAACATTGTCGGACTCCTCAATTAGCGCAACCAGACTGTGTTGCAGCTTTAACCATTCCTCAATGGGAATGAGGTCTGTGAGGACGTAATACTGGTGGAGTGATTTGCGGGTTTCGACGACAAACGTGGGGGCAGGGAGACCATACTTTTCTGTGATGCCCCACTGGTCTTCCTTTGGTAGTTCGTCGCACTCAAAATAAATGGCGCGGGCAAACTCAATATCGCGGGCAGCATTCCCACCTGGGTTGACCACCAGACCAGGATACATTCCACTCTGTTGTGCTGCATGGAGGTCATCGAAGTAAGCCAGGGGTGCATGGTATGTCAGGTTGCGACCGTGGGCCCTAAAATCCCCGTCACTCCATTGGCCTGTCTGAGGGTTCTTCACCGGACGAGGGCCGATGCACTTAAGAGTTTTTGCCCCCTTCTCACCTTTTCCAGCCAACAGTCGAAGGTGAAAGCTTTCACCACTGGTAATTCCCAGGAGTCTCAGGTACTCATTGAAAGTGGATTGGTCAGGTGCGGGTAAGTCTGGGTAGGGGGTTTCGCAGAAGTCCGGGAATTCGGCAGACCATGAAGTGGGGTCGCCTTTGATGAAGCTTAATGTCATTTTGATTGTCCCTTGTAAGAGTTTTTTGGTTGGTCAAACCCTGTTTCCAGCAGGGGGAGTTTGTGGGCCTGCCTTACCCTTCAATAGACAGAGTGGGCGTTATCGGGTTAACCCATCTCTCCTGAGGTTTTGTCTCGATTAACCTGGTCAATCAGGTACTTTGCCCCAGCCCGCATCAGCACTGCCAAGTCACATCCATGTTGTCGGGCAAACATTTTGAGTTCTTGAAGCTCGTCAGGTCGGACTCGGACTGCTGTGTAGGTGCATCTTGTCTTGTTCGGGCCAGGGGTATATTTGTGCTGGCCGAGAAGGGCCTTGACATCCTGGGTGGTCATTGTTAGCATCTCCTTAAAGGGAATATTTGTCTGGGTCACTGTTGACCTGCTTTTTGGAATGGGCGTAATTGCGTTAACTAGCTCCTATTCTATTATGGTAGGTTTTGGGAGGTTTGTAACCCTCTGGCTAATGGTGGTCGTTTTTTCGTTGACAAATTTCTACGTTTCGCCCATAATAAAGTTATAGTGCCTCCGTTAAGAGAGGTTGGTCAAAATAGTCTGTTGCCCTCCATGTTTCCAGCTTGGGGGGCTAATCTTTTATGGGTCTGGAGTTGTGCCTCATTCGTGATTCTGCTCCTGAAGATGAGGGCAACCTAAATCGAAAAGTGAATTTCTGATTCAAAAATAAGCAGTGAAATCGCTGAAACGTCCTCTACGTAAGGCTTGAAGGGGGGGAGAAGAGTCTGGTTATTCCTTGCTCTTATAAGAAGAATGGAATAACATACTTTGCTCCCCCCCTTAAATGCTTGCTCTGTAAGGGTTGTGGGGATTTTACCCTTCAAAATATCCCCAAAAATACCCTTCAATCAGGCTCCCAGGTGGCAAGGGTATTGCCTCTCCACCTTGGTATTCGTAGTACC
>CAZGDE010000212.1:0-11867 GCA_964524315.1 uncultured bacterium | reverse complement strand
GGGTGTGGCGTTACTGTTCCCCAACGTGCGTGGGTCATCAGGTTACGGTAAAACATTCCTCAAGCTGGACAATGGCTATTTACGGGAAGATTCGGTCAAAGACATTGGTGCCTTATTGGACTGGATTGGCACCCGTCCTGAACTGGATTCTGAGCGGATCCTGGTCACTGGCGGTAGCTACGGTGGTTACATGTCTCTGGCAGTAGCAACCAAGTATAGCGATCGCATTCGAGCGGCGATCGACATTGTTGGTATCTCAAACTTTGTCACCTTCCTGGAGCGCACCGAGGGCTATCGGCGTGATTTACGTCGGGTCGAATATGGCGATGAGAGGGATCCCCAAATGCGGGAATTTTTGCTCAACATTTCGCCAGTCAACAATGCGACGCAAATCAAAGTACCCCTGTTTGTCATTCATGGGAAAAACGATCCCCGCGTCCCGCTTAACGAGGCAGAACAAATCGTGGCCACCGTCCGCAAAAATAACGTTCCGGTCTGGTACCTGATGGCAAAAGATGAAGGCCACGGGTTCGCCAAAAAATCCAATATTGACTTTCAGTTCTATGCCACCGTGATGTTTATCAAGGAGTTTTTGCTGGGCACGAAATAATCTATCCGGTCGCCAGAGGACATACCAGCGGTTATGGTAGAAAAAGCGGTTGGCAAGATCTCTTCGGACTGTAATCCCCAACCGCAACATTCCTAACAGCAACTTATTCCTGACAGCAACTATAGAGGCACCGTATGAGTGGCAAAGGTGAGGATAATTCGATTCTGCAAGAGTTGAAAACTCAAGTTACTGTTCTGTTTGGCTTACTGGCACTCATGTGGGGCATCGAAATTGTCGATCAGGCAATTTTTCGCCCCGTATTTCGTACCACCCTGGATATTTATGGGATCATCCCCAAAAATCCGATTGGTTTACGGGGTATTTTATTCGCGCCCTTCCTGCATGGCAGCTTTCCTCATCTGCTCAGCAACACCATCCCCTTCATCGTTCTGGGCTGGTTGATCATGGTACGGGAAACCAGCGACTTCCTGTGGGTCAGTCTCATCTCCGCCTTTGTCAGTGGCGTGGGAACCTGGCTCTTTGGATCATCTGGAGTACACATCGGTGCCAGCGGTGTTATTTTTGGCTACCTGGGCTATCTGTTACTCCGGGGCTATTTTGAACGAAGCGCGATCGCCGTAGCCATGTCGTTGGGGGTTGGTACCCTCTATGGCAGTTTGTTATGGGGCGTTTTACCGTTTCAATACGGCACAATGCACCGCATCTCCTGGGAGGGGCATCTCTTTGGCTTCATTGGTGGTGTGATAGCCGCATGGTTACTGGCAGACAAGCCAGGTAGCCGGGATAAGGAAATCAACCTTTAGGGATAGGAGCCAAGGTTTGACTAATGCCGTCATTATTGGTTGTGGTTACGTTGGTCAAGCAGTTGCGAAACGCTGGCAGTCAACGCTTACCGTCACTGCTACAACGACAACACCTGAACGCGTGGACGAACTAGCGTCACTGGCTGACCGTGTGGTGGTTTTAAAGGGAACTGATCGAGATGGGGTGCGATCGCTCCTGCAAAATCAGACCGTCGTGTTACTCAGTGTTGGGGCACCCGCCGGTACGCCCGAAGCCTACGAAGCGACCTATTTAGCAACCGCGAAAACCTTGGCCGACGTACTACCTGATACTACTGTTCAGCAGGTCATCTACACTGGCAGTTATGCAATCTATGGTGATCACCAGGGAGTATGGGTCAACGAGGAAACGGCGATCGCCCCAGCTAATCGCAATGGTGAAATTCTGGCCGCCACCGAACAGGTATTGTTGTCTGCCAGGGGCCCATTCAAGGTGTGTGTATTCCGCCTGGGAGGGATCTACGGCCCCGGCAGGGAACTGGTCAAAATATATCGGCGTGCGGCTGGCACAACTCGCCCCGGCACTGGCCAGGAGAGAGCCAATTGGGTGCATCTGGATGACATTGTTGGGGCGATCGACTTTGCCCGCCAACAACAACTACATGGGCTATACAATTTGGTAGATAGCAGCCCAGCCAGGACAGGGGAATTAATCGAACGGGTCTGTCGTGACCACAATTTACCGCCCGTTACCTGGGATCCCTCTTTACCTAGTAACCGCCCCTGCAATGCCCAGGTGTCTAATCAGAAATTGCGATTTACTGGCTACCAATTTATTCATCCAGAGATCCGGGAAACAGGGTAATCTAGCGAAACGACGGAGAGAGTCCTTACTAAGGCTACTTACTCAAGCCACATTGGTAGAATCTCTCGACTACCTTACTGAATTTGAATCGCCACGATGTCTACAACCCTATCCAGCACGGCTACCAGTACCCTCGATCGCATTCGCCAGATCTACTATCAACCTCTGCCAGATCTCCTCTTCGAGGCGCAACGCGTGCATCGGGAACATCACGACCCCCACGCTGTGCAACTGTGTACCCTGTGCAATATTAAAACAGGGGCCTGTCCGGAAGATTGTGCCTACTGTTCCCAGAGTGTTCATAACGACACCAGTCTCACACCCCAACCCCTGTTAGATATCAATGCTGTCATGGCCCAAGCAACGGCAGCAAAAGCAGGCGGCGCTACCCGCTTCTGTATGGGAGCAGCATGGCGCGAGGTCAAAGATGGGCCCCAGTTTGAGCGTGTCCTGGAAATGGTACGCCAGGTCGCGAGTCTGGGCATGGAAGTGTGCTGTACGTTAGGCATGCTGCAACCCCACCAGGCCGAACAACTGAAAGCAGCGGGCCTGACCGCCTATAACCACAATCTGGACACGTCACCCAATTACTATGGGCAAATCATTTCCACCCGCACCTATGACGATCGGTTAGCAACAATTAAGGCCGTCAGTGCCGCCGGGATTTCGGTCTGTTGTGGTGGCATTTTGGGTATGGGAGAAGCGGTGAGCGATCGCCTGGAACTGCTGGCCACACTCGCAGAACTCGATCCCGTCCCTGAATCGATTCCCATCAATTGTCTCGTACCAGTGCCAGGTACGCCCTTGCAGGATGCGCCTGCCGTTGACCCTATTGATCTGGTACGAATGATTGCCACGACCCGAATTGTCTTTCCGCAAACGATGGTACGCCTGTCGGCTGGGCGGTTGGAGATGACCGACGAACTGCAAACCCTATGCTTAATGGCAGGGGCAAATTCCATCTTTACCGGGCCCGTCTTGCTAACGACCCCTAATCCCGACCACTCCCATGACAGTCAGTTGCTCCAGCGGTTGGGCATGGTACCACTGTCTGCGATCGCCCCGCAGGGATAGGTTTACCGTCGATACAACCACCTCCAGTCTTTTTGAAGACGGCTGCACTTGCCGCCCAATGCAGTCGTGTAAGGGGTTAGATCGGGGATTTTGGGGCAAGGTATCCAGAATCTAAAATTGAGATAAAATCAGATATTTGGTAGGACTGGGTTCAAGATCAATCAGCGGCAGCTTTACTGGTTGCTTTGCCAGTTCGGTTCTATCTGTAGTGTGTGAGGATGTATCGTGTCTCAAAGGATTTCATTGGCAACGCCCCGGTCATTTTCTGTTCTGGGACTGCCCGTGCATCTGTTGCGTGACTACTCTAGCTGGCTGGTATCCTGTGCCCAAGAGAAACTTGGTTGCCATGTGGTCACGCTGAATGCGGAAATGACGATGCAGGCAGAAAAAAATTCCCAACTTGCCAGCGTTATTCATCAGGCAGATTTAGTCATCCCGGATGGAGCCGGTATCGTCTTCTACCTCCGGTTGCACGGTCAGAAAATGCAACGGTGCCCCGGCATTGAACTGGCAGAATCCTTACTGCGCGAATTTGGGCGATCGCCCGATTTAGGTTCAGTCTTTTTCCTGGGCGGAGCTCCTGGTGTCGCTGAGAATGCTGCCAGGATCTGGCAGGAACGTTTGCCCGCGCTAGATATATCTGGTATCCAGCATGGTTATTTCTCGGCTGATGATGAGCCAGCAATCCAGCAAACCCTCAAAGCGCAACAACCCCGTTTGATTTTGGTAGGGTTGGGCGTGCCTCGCCAGGAATTTTGGATTGCAGCACATCGTCACCTTTGTCCCAACTCTATCTGGATTGGGGTGGGTGGCAGTTTCGACATCTGGTCGGGGGTGAAAACCCGTGCCCCCGGTTGGTTACGGGATAACCATTTGGAATGGGTATATCGGCTATATCAGGAACCCTGGCGTTGGCGACGAATGCTGGCATTACCCCAATTTGCCTGGCGGTCAATCCTCTATCGGTTAACCCAACGTTACCCTGTCAGCAGTCAAGGGTGAAGTATTTGGCAGAAATCTCCCAAATCGCCTGCCCCATGCCTGACCTTTTGTGGTGTAATGGTTGGCATTGTTCATTGCTGTATGGTTGCCCATGACTCAGTCAGTGACGGGTCAAACAATTAAGGCCACGCCCCCGCCAGCACCACCACCCAGTGATCGCCCAGCAATGGTGAACCTGAGCGGTGTCAGTAAGGTCTACCCCAATGGTAGTAAGGCGTTGGTTGATATTGATCTGGACGTAAAACAGGGAGATTTTCTGTTTATTACAGGGCCATCCGGTTCAGGCAAATCAACGTTGCTGAAACTCCTGTATGGGGAAGAACGGGCAGATCAGGGCAGTGTTATCGTCGATGGATATGACCTGTCAGATTTGCGGGGCGATCGCCTCTCCCATCTACGCCGTCGCATCGGCATTGTTTTTCAGGACTATAAGCTGATTCCGCGTCGTACTGTCACCGAAAACGTGGCATTCGTCCTCTGGGCCCAGAACTTGCCCCGGAAAGAAATCCAGCGCCGTCTGCAACCAGCATTAAAAATGGTGGGGTTAACCCATAAAGCAAATTGTTTCCCCGATGAATTGTCAGGTGGAGAGCAGCAACGGGTCAGTATTGCACGGGCGATCGTGGGGACGCCACCGTTACTTCTGGCCGATGAGCCCACAGGCAACCTTGATCCTGACAACTCCTGGCAGGTCATCAAGATTTTGAAGAAGCTAAATACAGTGGGGATTACGGTGATTGTCACGACCCATGATGAGAGCCTGATTCGCCTGTCAAATCAACCTGCGGTGCAGTTACGCAACGGGCGTTTGTACCGTCCCGTAGGGTAATCATGGTTGGTATTTCTGCCCGCATGCAGGCAGTACAGTCACCCATTATTCCCATTGTGGGAGAGTTAATTCGGCAAAATCCAGGCACCATTTCGTTGGGGCAGGGAGTGGTGTCCTATCCACCACCACCCGCAGCGATCGCCCAACTCTCCCATTTCCTCAGTAAACCCAATAATCATAAATACCAGG
The DNA here is from genome assembly GCA_964524315.1 of uncultured bacterium. GTDB lineage: Bacteria > Cyanobacteriota > Cyanobacteriia > Leptolyngbyales > Leptolyngbyaceae > CAZGDE01. The sequence goes on along the minus strand of CAZGDE010000212.1, from coordinate 6,555 downwards.
CAGTACAGGGCATACCACCACTGCTGGAGCAAGTTGCGGTTAAACTCCAAACTGAAAACGGGATTGCGATAGACAACACAGTGGATGATGGCTATCGGATTGTCATCACCGCAGGTAGCAACATGGCTTTCCTGAACGCCATTCTGGCAATCACCGATCCAGGCGATGAAATTATTCTCCAAACGCCGTACTACTTCAACCATGAAATGGCGATCGCCATCGCCGGTTGCCGGGCCGTTTGTGTACCAACTGATGCCAACTACCAACTTCGCCTGGATGTCATCCAACAAGCCATTACCCCCAGAACCCGCGCGGTTGTTACGATTTCGCCGAATAATCCTACTGGCGTTGTCTATGGGGAAGATGATCTGCAGGCAGTCAACCAATTATGTGCCAGTTGTGGAATCTACCACATTAGTGATGAGGCTTACGAATACTTCATCTACGATGAAGCGCAGCACTTTTCACCGGGTTCCCTACCCCAGAGTGCAAACCATACCATTTCGCTCTATAGCCTGTCCAAAGCCTATGGCTTTGCCAGTTGGCGAATTGGTTACATGGTCATTCCCAACCATCTCTTTGCGGCAGTAATGAAAATTCAGGACACAAATGTCATTTGTCCGCCGGTTGTGTCTCAATATGCGGCGTTAGGAGCCTTGCAAGTTGGGAGAACGTACTGCCAGGAACAGTTAGGCGCGATCGCTGCAGTACGGCAATGCCTGTTGCGGGCATTGGACTCGATCAACCATCTCTGTAACCTACCCACCTCCCAGGGAGCATTTTACTTTCTGCTCAAGGTAAACACCTCCCTGTCTGCCATGGCACTCGTCGAACGCTTGATTCAGGAACATCAGGTGGCGGTCATTCCCGGTTCCACCTTCGGTCTGAACGATGGCTGTTACTTGCGCGTCGCCTATGGTGCGTTACAACAGGAAACAGCTATCGCAGGCATCGAACGGTTAGTGTGTGGTCTCAAAACGATCCTGGAATAGTGCGCCACTTTCCTGTAGGGTACTGAAGGGAACCAGTCGTCTACCAATCGTTGGTTGAGGGGTTGAAGACCCGCGATATTGCATTCACGCCATTGCATTAAAGTTAACCCTCCCAGCCAGCAAATTCCCGGATAACGGGCAAAAGACTCGATAACTGGAATTAGGTATCTGAAACGGTATCTGAAACCACAAAGTCGTCATTACTGCCGATCATGTTCCTCTACTACTTGTCCCTATGAAATCCACCCAGCCAAAATTGTTACCAACTCTGGTCTGTCTCGCCATCGTTGGTATCACAGCGGCAATTCTGCCCCACCCCGGTTTAAATCGGCAAATACCCGTTGTCAGTACCAATATTTCTAATTCTAAATAGCGCTACAAGTTGCTCTACTGCTCGGGTCAGATGGTCTAACAAAAATGCTACTTCAACGCAGTATCACTGAAAAAAGTACGTACCTGTTCCACAAATCGTTCTGGTTGCTCTAAATGAACCGCATGACCACAGTCAGTCAGGATATGTAATTTTGCCGTGGGACACCAATCAGCCATTTGCTGGTTCAAGCGGTAAAATTTGCGATCGCGGTCTCCCACCACCAACAATAATGGTCTGTCATGCTTGGCCAACCCATCCCATAAACTAGGTTGTCGCCCCAAGCCCATGTATCGTAAAGATTTTGCCAGTTCTACTGGATTTTGTTGTCTCCTTTGATGGAAGACCTGGCTAAAGTTAGGATGGTGCCGTAACGGTTGAAATAGCGGTTGCCCATACCACTGAGTCAAAAAAGCGGGAAAGTCCGCTTCCAGGTTTTTTGCCCGCTGTTCATCCTGTTGGCAACGTTGCTGTCGTTCCTGGATATTGTGTAGTCCGGGTGATGCCGACCCCAACACGGTACCGGAAAACCGCTCAGCAAATTTCAATGCCATATAAAGCGCCAATCGCCCCCCCATTGAGTAACCCACTAATCCACAGTGGGCAATATGGTGGCGATCGAGCCAAGCCACCAGCGCTTGCGCGGTTGCAGACATAGTGTATTGCGTATCAACACCCTCAATCCGGGTGCTGCCATGTCCCGGTAGGTCAATGGCAATGCAACAAAACTGGTCACTCAGATCAACAATGATCCTGGCAAAGTCTTCTCCACTACCCATAAACCCATGGAGAAACACAATGACAGGTCGTTGGATATCACCCTGCCTGGAGTAGTGAAAGTGATAGGCCATCCTGCGCTATTTCGATGCCTGCACATCAGCCCGTTGCTGCTGATATCGTTCCTTAAAGCGTTTCTGCTGTACGTTATGGTCAACAATGGGCGTGGGGTAACCACAGCGATCGCATTCATCCGGCGGAATTTTACCAGTTACTAACTCGGCTGTATCCACACTCCGGAGTTCTGGTAGCCATTCCCGGATATACTGCGCTTCCGGGTCAAACTTTTGTGCCTGACTTGCGGGGTTAAAAATTCGCAATGGCTTGGGATCCATACCACTGGAAGCACTCCATTGCCAACCACCATTATTGGCAGACAGATCACCGTCAATGAGCGTTTGTAAAAAGTATTTTTCTCCTTGCTGCCAGTTAATCATCAGATCCTTCGTCAGGAAACTGGCAACAATCATCCGACAGCGGTTATGCATCCAACCGACTTCGTTCATCTGACGCATAGCCGCATCAACAATAGGGTAACCTGTGCGACCTTCGCACCATGCCTGGAAGTGTTCATCATTATTCTCCCAGGGGAAATCTTTCAGCGGTTCCCGGTAGGGCCCATCGGCTAGTTCCGGGAAAAAGTACATGACGTGCTGGTAAAACTCGCGCCATGCCAGTTCTTGCTGCCAGGTCTGAATACTACTCTGGACTTCATCGCTACGACTATTGTCTAAAGCCGTCAATGTTGCTGCCCAAACAGTCCGAATGCCAATCACCCCAAACTTCAAGGGGGCACTGAGCTGGGATGTACCCGGTTCCGCCGGAAAGTTGCGTTGTTCTTGATAATCGTTAATGGTACGATCGCAAAATGCTTCCAGCAACTCCTGCGCCACCGTTTCGCCCGGTGCCACAAAGAGCGGTTCGTTCCAGAGGAAACCCAGTTCTTTGGCAGTTGGCAAGGGAGTTGTACCAAACTCCTGGGCGATCGCCTGTTCCGTTGAAGTTAAGCCAGTGACCGCCTGCAAGGTAGCTACTGGATTGGCCTTCGCTTTGCGACTCCAGTTCCGCCAGAAGGGAGTATAGACCGTGTAGGGTACTCCACCCCCTGTCATAACCTCCTTCGGTGCATGCAGTAATTGATCCCAGAAATGGCAGGCTTCAACTCCCTGTTCCCGCAACGCCGCCGCTACTGTGCGATCGCGATCGCGGGAGTAAGGCTCCACATCTTGATTGAAATAAACTGCCGTCGCCTGCAACGCCACTGCCAGTTTTGGTATAGTCTGCTGCGGCTCACCGTGAACGATTAATAGCTGGCTACCTGCCTCCACATACCGCTGTTGCAATGACTGCAAACAACCAATCATATAGGCGACTCTAGCAGGAGCAATGTCATCCCGTTGCAAAATATTGCGATCGAAACAGAATACGCCGACGACCTTCTGGCTCCGTTCACGGGCGGCGGCTAAGCCCAAATTATCTGAGATGCGTAAATCGCGCCGATGCCAGAACAGAATCAAATCAGACATACATGCTCACGCCTACTCTAAAAATGGACGTGCCAGGACAAAACTGGCGATTGACTTAGCATCAGCTAAATCGCCCATTTGAATTGCTTTTTCAACTTCTGCCGTCGTCAGCAACACAGTTGTCATATCTTCATCATCATCCTGTGCGGGCGGGTTTTCCAGCAACTCAAGATCCTGTGCCAGGTAAGCATAGATAATTTCGTCGGAATAACCTGGAGCAACAAAAATTTCCCCTAATTTACGCCAGCGATGAGCCCGATAACCCGTTTCCTCTTCAATCTCACGCTTAATCGTGGCTGCCGCGTCTTCATTAGATTCCAAAGTGCCTGCAGGAAACTCCAACAATCGACCTTGCACCGTAAAACGGTACTGCCGTACTAGAACAAATTTACCATCATTGGTAACAGGTACAGCTAAGGCACCCCCCGGATGACGAATACACTCCCATTCACCTTCAGTGCGGTTCGGCAACCGCAGACGACTGGACTCGAAACCAAACTTTCGCCCCTGATAGACAAAGCGGCGTTTCAATAATTGGGGCGGTTCTCCACCGTAGGGCATAGGTAAACGTTATAAGTTGTTAGTTTTGACTTATGTTTTGAGCTTTGACTTAAGAGTGTTGCATAGTTTCGGCAGAAAACTCATACCATTTTGGATTTGAGGCTTTCGAACAGCGATGGTTCCATTCTCGACATTCAAGCGAAATCACAATGCCAAGAGCAGGATCAAAATTTAGAGTTTTGGGTTTAGGGCTTTGGCCCGGCGGGAAAATCAACTTTGACGACACCAGCACAATCTATGGTTTGTACTAGATCGGCGATCGCCATACCCGACATTGGCTCTACCCAGTAGGGAGCAATTTCTGCCAGGGGCACCAGCACAAAGGCCCGTTCTTGCAGACGAGGATGGGGGATTTGCAGCCCTGGAAGATCCAATATCAAGTCATCAAATAACAACAAATCCAGATCCAGAGTACGGGGCCCCCACCGTTCACGGCGAATTCGGCCAAACCGAGCCTCAATCGTCAGCATCTTGTGCAGTAGTGCCTCAGGGGACAACGTTACCCGTAGGACAGCACAACCGTTTAAGTAGTCGGGTTGGGGTGGCCCAACCGCTTTAGTTTGATACCAATGGGAGTATTTTTCTAAAACAATCCCGGGGGTGTTCGCCAGACTGGTCAACGCACCTGCCAATGTGTTGCGAGAATCACCAACGTTACTACCGAGGGCGATCGCAGCCAAGGACAATTTCATCAATCTACCGCACCACACTCAAGATAGCGGTGGCAATGCTAAGCAAAATCAGTACTCCCAGCACCCAACCAGGAATAAAGGTTAACACCCCAATACCACGGAGCACCCATACCAGTCCCGTTAATAACAGGACAAATAGGAAAGCAACAGTAGTAGGTTTCATCGACCGTGTCATGTGTCTGCCTTCTCCTGCCGTTAAGACTGTGAACTTGAATCTGCCTTTGTCGAGACGATAACCTGCATCCTGTCGTTACATCCTGGGGACAAGCACATCATCACTGCTGCCAAACTACTCCAATCGGGGGTGGTTATAGAGACAAAATTTTAGTCTAATGTCGTCTAGGCTAATGCCTTTGATGTCCCTAGGGCTAGCTCTACTCGTTTAGACCATAATTCAGATATTCATCTGATAAGTTCTGTCTATCTATACTTTAAAAAGTCTGCAGAGATGCTGATAGATTTTATTCCTCACCAAAATTCTCTAAAACTTCATCGACATGAGCAACACTTCTTCATCCCAATCGGGTAACTTCAGATCAGTCAACACTGATTAAGTAATGTAAGTCCTGGTGATCTTGATCGAGATTAGAAAGAAGGATTCGCTCTAAAATCTCTGAACAGGTAGTAAATAAAGAAATTAAATAGCTACTTTTACAATCTTCGCTTTCAAGCTTATCTAATTATTCCTACCCTTTACGTTAACCATTGGGAGTCATCCAAGCCTAATGACTGTTACTTTGCCCACCCCCCCTCGGCCGTCAACTACTTCCGGTTTTCCCAATACCGATTGCCAGATAGGTTCCCTGCTTAAAGGAGAGATTCTACTGCATACTCAACCCCATACGGCTTGGGGATCTGCGGTTACAGCCTATATGTACCTGCCGTTAGCACGGGCCAATGCTTGGCAGCAGTTAACCGACTATCCTCGTTGGGTAGACTATTTTCCAGATATCAATCATAGTGAAGTATTACCTGCTAACCCAGGCAGTGCTACTGGATCGACCCGGAGTAACCGCAAGCGGCTTTATCAGACAGCGAACAAGAATTTTATCCTATTTAATGTACAGGTAGAAGTTCACCTTGATGTTCTGGAAACGGCCCATCAACGAATTCTATTTTGTATGCGGTCGGGCAGTTTCACCGATTTTACGGCTGATTTGAAATTGCAAGATTGCCAGGATGGAACGCTGCTCTCCTACGCAGTACAGGCAACTCCGCTCATTCCTGTACCAGCCATGTTCATGCAACAGGCAATTCAAATGGATTTGCCAGCCAACATGCGCAATCTGCGGCGTGTACTTTGTAGCTAAACGGTTCATCGCTAGCGTCGCCTTAACGACTTTCCCTCAATGCGAAAGTACACCTACTGATAGTCAGGTGAGGTAAGTTGCACCTTTCCCTGACAGTATTTTCTTACAACCGTTAAATTAATTACAGAAATGAATACAATTGGGGTTACTTAACCTTCTCTTTACTGACGCGATGTAGCGTTAGGGAGAAGGTTTATTACGATGCAGAGATTATGTTCCCTTCTTTCAAATTAAATCGCCGGACATTTTCCGCTTCGGCGATCGCCTTAACGGTTGGGTTAGTGTCCTGTGGCCCACAGACACCACCTACCGCTCCAAGTGCAAATA
>CAZGDE010000211.1:0-11916 GCA_964524315.1 uncultured bacterium | reverse complement strand
CCCCCGGGATTACCAGGTCAAATTGCAACAGGCCCAGGCTGACCTAAGAGCTGCCCAGCAGAAATCGAATACAGCTCAGATCACCATTGCCCTGTCCGCTCAAAATGCCGAAGCTTCATCAACCCAATCCCAGGGAGATTTAGCCAAGGCCCAGGCCGCGATCGCCCAGGCCCAGGCCCAGGTAACTGAAGCCCAGGCAGGAATTCCCCGCGCCCAGGCCCAACTGGCAGCATCACAGGCTAATTTACAAAAGGCCCAGACTGACCTGAACCGCTTTACCCAGTTGTATCAGCAGGGCGCGATCGCCCAACGTGACCTGGACACGGCCCGCCAGGCTTATCAAGTGGCGCAGGCCCAGACGAATGCCGACGCCGAATTAGTCAGACAGGCTCAAGCAAAGGTAGCCCAATCCCAACAGGTCGTCGCTACCGCCCAGGCCAGTTTAGAGTCATCTCAGGGAGGGCTCCAACAGGCACAGGCAAAAGGGATCCAAACCCAGGTCAGCCAAAGTGATTTTGGTACTGCCCAGGCCGCGATCGCCCAGGCTCAAGTAGCCCTGCAAAATGCCCAACTGCAACTTTCCTATACCAATATCACAGCCCCCGCTAATGGTAAGATTGGGCGCAAAACCGTGGAAGTAGGGCAACAGATACAACCGGGTACTCCCCTCATGGCCCTGGTCAGCAACGAATATTGGGTAACGGCTAATTTCAAGGAAACGCAACTGGAAAAAATGCGCCCCGGTCAAACCGCAGAAGTTGAATTAGATGCCTTCCCCCACCATAAATTTGTGGGGCGAGTGGAGAGCTTATCGCCAGCATCAGGTGCCCAATTTGCCCTTCTGCCACCGGATAATGCCACTGGTAACTTTACGAAAGTAGTACAACGTATCCCGGTCAAAATTGTCTTTGACCCAACCAGCATTCAGGGGTACGAAGCGGTAATTACCCCCGGTATGTCCGCTACTGTGACGGTAGATGTCAAATAAATCACAATAGCCCAGGTGACCCTGAAATGCTCAATTCCCTTGATGAATTGAGCATTTCGCTATGGGACTCACAATTATTTCGTGCGGCGAGCCTCTGCCATGTCCCGAATTAGCCCCAACCGGGAGCAGATGTAGTCATACAGAGCACCCACCTCTTCTCCTGTCAACAGGATTTTACTGGCAACCTGTTGCAGTAACATTTTGACCAATACCGTATCGGGCAACGTCAGCAGCTTACTAGCTGGAGTTTCTTCAATCACCATCCAGGTCAAACGCATCATTGCAGGATTAACCATGATCATTTCTGCCCCCTTCCTGAAGGATGTCATTGCATTCGTAAATCCATTACCTGGAAAGACCCTGTGTCACTATTCCCTGGTTCGGCATTTTTTCGTACTCTAGTTGCAAGAGTGAGAAATTAATCTCTCCCTTAGCTGCCTCCATCTTTCAATCTCACCTTGCCAGCAAGTTTAATATTTTCTTTAGATTTACTGGATAGATGTTTAAAAAACGCAACATTCTTTCGTGGCCGGGTAGCCCTGCTGTTTCGCCATGAATCAGCCTGAAACCAGTAATACCACTACTCAAAGTGGTGCCCCCCCTCTGGAAACGGTACAGTTAGCCAGTTCGATTCAGCCACACGGCATCTTGCTATTGTTAAGTAATCCTGAACTCACCATTCTTCAGGTCAGTGCCAATGTTGCAACCCATTTAGGCATTCCTCCCCACAACTTATTAAACCAACCGTTGCATAGCCTTTTGGATCAGCGGTGGCTACAATCTATTCACGAAAAATTAGCCCATGCCACTGGGGAATTCCTGCACTTACCGCTCCGAACCTTTACCGGTGAGCGATTTTTTTATGGGACATTACAGTCAACAACAGATGGAATTCTGCTCGAATTGGAACCCACCCCGTCGGAGCTAACCGACGACGTGGCAACCACCCTGTTGGATGTGCATGTCCTGGTAAAGGGGGCGATCGCTCAACTACGGCAAACGCTCCATCTCACCGATTTTTTGCACTGCGCCACAACAGCGATTCAGTCAATTACCCAGTTTGACCGTGTCCTCGCCTACCAGTTTGCTCCTGACGGAGCTGGAGCCGTGGTAGCTGAAACGAAACTCGCCGATCTACCGTCCTATTTAGGGTTACATTATCCTGCGTCGGACATTCCCGAACCAGTACGGATGTTATATCGTACCGGGTTGCTCCGCTTCATTCCCGACCTCACGGCACCAGCAGTCGCCCTGGTGCCAGCAGACAACCCCCAGACACACCAACCAACCAATTTGCACCCCAGCCGGCTGCGTGGGGTAGACACCTGCTGTATCCAGTACCATCAAAATATGGGGGTTGCCGCCATTCTGATCATTCCCTTAGTAAAGGGAGAAACCCTATGGGGGCTGATTTCCTGTCACCATCGCACACCCAAATCGCTCAGCCCTGCCCTGCGGGATGCCTGTGAATTAGTGGGACAGTTTGTGGGTGCTGAGTTAGCCAATAAGGTGGATCAGGCAGAACGAGACTACATGGTGCGATTGCGATCGCTACAAGCCGAATTTGTCGCCTCTGTTGCCCAGGTAGACGACCTGCGGGAAGCGCTGGTCAATCCAGCCCCACGCCTACTTGACCTGGTAGGGGCAACCGGAGCCGCAGTTTGCCTGGAAGACAATATTACGCTGGTAGGCACGACCCCTACCCTGGAACAAATCCCTCCCCTGCTAGAATGGGCCGCAGAGCAGGTAACAGATGGGCTGTTCCATACCACTTCCTTACCCAAACAATATCCAAAAGCCGCTGACTATCAGGCGATCGCCAGTGGCTTGCTCGTGTTACAAATCTCCCAGATTCGCCGCTACTACATTCTCTGGTTTCGCCCGGAAGTGTTGCAAACCGTTAATTGGGCCGGTGATCCAAGAGAAGCGGTCATCATCCACACTGATGGTCAATTGTCTCCCCGTACCTCCTTTGCCCAATGGCAGGAGCTTGTCCGAGCAACGTCCTTACCCTGGAAGGATGGGGAAGTCGAAAATGCGACAGGTTTAAGGGGTGCGATCGTCGGCATTGTGCTACGTAAAGCGGACGAACTGGCTTATATGAACCGGGAGTTAGAACGACGCAATCGCGAGTTAGATTCATTTGCTTACGCAGCCTCCCACGATTTGAAAGAGCCACTGCGAGGGATTCACAATTTCTCCAACCTGTTGCTGAAAGGATATGGGGATGTTCTGGATGAGATGGGGCGATCGCGCCTGCAAACCTTAATCCGTCTCAGCCGCCGGATGGAATCATTGATCGATGCATTACTCAAATTTTCCCGCTTGGGACAGGCAGAATTAAATTACCAACCAACCGATCTGAATCAGCTGATCAGCCGGGTTTTAGCGGATTTACAAGTTAGCCGCCAAATTGAACACATTGATATCCGGCTACCCCGATCGCTCCCTACAGTCGTCTGTGACCCAGTCTTGCTCACCGAAGTGATGACCAATCTATTGAGTAATGCCTGCAAGTACAATGACAAACCGGCCCAATGGATTGAAATTGGCTACATGGAAAACGCCACACCACCCAGCCAAGCTAACGGACAATCACTTAACCTTTTCCCCCAACCAGCGCTTTATGTGCGGGACAATGGCATCGGGATTCGGGCCCGACACCATGAAACCATTTTTCGCTTGTTCAAGCGCCTGCATGAACAGAATCTTTACGGCGGTGGCACTGGAGCCGGACTGACCATTACCCGTAAAATCATTGAACGACACCGGGGACACATTTGGGTAGAGTCTACCTATGGTGAAGGTTCCACATTCTATTTCACGTTAGGAACAGCATAGAACAAACAACAGGGAGGATTGCATCCAGAGTTGGGGGCAGAGGTCGCCATGATCGCCCCTACTTGCGCATAACTGACTAACCGCGTAACTGACGGACTAAGTGGCGAAGTTCAGGCAGAATAAGTTGGGTTGTTGCCAGCGTCACTGCGTTGGTAGAACCGGGTAGGGAAAAGATCAGTTTTGCCCGAAATATGCCAGCAACCGCACGGGATGAAATCGCTCGCGAACCAATTTCTTGATAGCTTAACCACCGAAATATTTCGCCAAAACCAGGTAAGGTCTTTTCTAACACACTAGCGATCGCGTCGTAGGTAGTATCCCTAGGCGCAATACCCGTTCCACCGTTAAAAATTAATGTATCCAGCTTGGTTTGTTGAGTGAGGCGATCAAGCAGCGAGACAATTTGTGCTGGTTCGTCTTTAACAATGACATAATCACTTACCCGATGCCCAGCAGCCGTTAAAAGCTGCTGAATTCGTTGGCCACTCTTATCTGTTTCAACTGTACGGGTGTCACTGACTGTAATAACCGCACAGTTAACTACGAGTTCAGACGCATCCGGATGGGGCAGGGAAACCATAGGAGGAACACACAGAAAACACTTTAGATCGTAGATTTAATAAATCCACCAACCGTAAGGGCGGGTTTAGCAAACCACTCTGCGTTCTGCAACAGATTTGACGACAAAACCCGCCCCTACCAAATATGACGTTATTTAATACGCATTTCTCAGAGGTGGATCTAATCAGGTTAGAAATTTATCTCGTTAGCAGCAATTAGAAAACATTATTCGTAGTAGGGGCGGTTTGCGTTGATAAACACCATTCGTCGACACTACTGCCCCTACGAGAGACAACTACTTCCCCAAATCAAGACTTATTCAGCCCTAACCCATTATCTTCCGCGTAGCGGTTCATAAAGCGAATAAACCGTTCAAACTCATCCGCCGATTTCATCAAATAAACTGCTTCAATGGCTTCGGGTTGGCCGTTGACAAAACGGGCTTTTACTTCGCGCGTCACTAACTCCCCCTCATCGTCGAGCAAATACATTCCGGTAATTTCCTGGGTATTGCCCTGATCCAGCGCCTTGGGGTTTTGGAAATAAAACGTGGCAGTACCATTGCTACCATCGCGTGAGCGTGTCACGCGCACATCAGGCACCACCTCTTCATCAACACCTCGGGAAAATTGAATTCGTGCGGCCATAGTCCTCAACCAGTTTCTACATGTGGGTTAGTCACTCCTCCCATCATACGGAACCGCAGGAAATAGGTAAACCAGAATACTTTCTATCTTCGCGAGGGCACACTACTACCCTGCGTCCTTACTTCAGAAGAAAATTCTTAAAGAATGTGTGTAAGGGCAAGCAATCGAACTAGCGGCTACTGCCAAGCCCCCAGGCAAAACCTAACCCGACGCCAGATACATTTTTTCTTGGAAAACGCTTCAGTCAGTGGACATTCCTCAATTAGCCGCATAGCGGCTGATCAAACCCAGAACCAGCATGGGTTACGCTGTACACCCCGTCCTACAAGTGATTCAATCTACCGACTGAAGCAAAAATATTCGACTTGCTGCGCCTATTTATTTGCAGACCTTAAGACATCAGAAGAATTGGGATGACGGGAGAACCGCTGACTCACGAAAGAATTCTCATGGGTCCAATTGGCCCGCTCTAACAACATCTGGTCAATTAAATCCAACAATTCTTTGCTTCTATCAGAATCAAATTTCCGCGCGAACCAACAATCAGAGTTTTTTAACAACTCAAAATCTTCCACAGTCAGCACTCGCGGTGGTAATGGATTAGGATTGAGCCAATCAACATAATTAGGACTCCAATCTTCAACCTCATCCTTAAAAGGTGAATTGCAAACCAGAGTTTGAAAGAAACCTTCGTCTGGAATAAATGTGTATTTAAAGTAGTCGATTACAGCAGGATAAGCATCCAAATAATCCATCATCCATTGCACACATTCTCCCGTTAACGTCCACCACTGGGAACCACCATACGGTACCAGCGAATTAGGGATTTTGCGCGCCAGTGGAATATGAATATGACGGCTTCTTAGGAAGACATGCCAATGTAGAACCCTACTTATAGCCTGATGTGCCCCTCCGTGGTTGCTCCATTTATTAGCTTCCATCATCGGGAATGCTTCTATAAATTGCGGTCCTCGATTTTCCTCCAGGAAAGTTTTGATCTCGTACAACGACTTTATCGGATAGTCCTGTCCTGACAGTAAACAGACATAATCAAACTTTCGATTGCTGTTACAGATACTTTGTAAGCAACTTAAAGTCGCTTCTACAATGCTGAACTGCCCCCATCTACAGGGATAGCGTCTGTCGATTAAGGAAACTTTAGGATCATTGCCCAGCAGTCTCTTAACTTCATCAAAAACAGGCGACGCCCGCCTATCAATATGGATAAAAAAATGGTCGTCTTCGGAATTCAGTGCGTTTACCAATCGAACAATTCTCTCAGGATATTTATGAGCCAAAATTGCAAACGCAATATTCATACCAAGGACTCCCTTGCTTGATTGAGTCTAAATACTGCCCGAATAAAAGGTTAGCTAAGCCCGCCTTCAAAACGGATCCCTCTCCGGGAGAGGCGGCTTCTCCCGGAACATCTCTCCCTAGGTAGACACACTGATCTATGGATGAGGTCGCCTTTAAATCAAGGTTTAATTACAGCAGACTAAGCCAGTATGTTACAAACAATGAATTACTGCCTGTAACCTGGACAACTGAGACGAAAGCATGCATCTGGCTAAAACAGGTTGCCTGTGTCTTTTGACCTCAATCTTTTGGCGATCGCACTCAATCAAGTAATTACCCATCAATCATCAGCGTCAGTATCATGCCGCTCTGGCTTGAGCAGCGGGAAAGCAATCACATCCCGAATGCTGGGCGAATCAGTTAGCAACATGACCAGGCGATCGATCCCAATTCCCAGGCCACCCGTAGGAGGCATCCCATACTCCAGAGCAGTCAAAAAGTCCTCATCGACCCCATGAGCTTCCAGATCACCCGCCGCTTTCCGATCTGCCTGCGCTTCCAGACGTTGTCTCTGGTCAATTGGGTCTGTTAACTCTGAGAAACTATTGGCCGTTTCGCGACCAACAATAAATAGTTCAAACCGTTCTACCAGTCCGGGCTTGGAGCGGTGGGGTTTTGCCAGCGGCGAAATTTCCACTGGATAGTCCATCACAAAGGTAGGCTGCATCAGTGTTGCTTCCACCTTTTGTTCAAACGCCTCGTTCAGCAATTTACCGATGGATTCACAATCATCGATATCCGTGAGCCCAGCTTTTTTGGCAGCAGTTTTCGCTTCAACCAGACTGGTAAACTGGTTGAAATCCACTCCTGTCGCTTCCTGAACTAACTCGTGCATGGTCACTCTCCGCCAAGGCGGTGTCAGATCGATCGCCGTATCCTGATACGTAATTTGCAATGTCCCTAACACATCCTGGGAAGCCGTGGTAATCAGGGCTTCGGTCAACGCCATCATGTCGTTATAGTCCGCATAAGCCTGATAGAGTTCGATAGTGGTGAACTCCGGATTATGGCGAGTTGAAATACCCTCATTGCGAAAAATCCGGCCCAGTTCAAACACCTTCTCAAAACCACCCACAATCAACCGTTTCAGGTGTAACTCGGTCGCGATCCGCAAATACAGATCCATTTCCAGCGTGTTGTGGTATGTAATGAAGGGACGGGCCTCGGCACCACCCGCCTCCGTCATTAACACCGGGGTTTCGATTTCAATGAAACCATGCTGGTCGAGATAGCGACGAATGGATGCGGTAATCAGGGCACGCCGCCGGAACGTTTCCCGCACATCGGGGTTAACAATTAAATCGACATATCGCTGCCGGTAGCGTTTCGCCACATCCGTCAGGCCATGCCACTTGTCGGGCAATGGCAATAGGGATTTTGTCAACACCTCGTATTGACTGACATTAATGGACAACTCTCCCTTCTTGGTACGGCGGAGGTTGCCCTTGACACCAATAATATCGCCCGCATCGGTCAACTTTGACAGGTGGTTAAAGGCATCTGGTTCAGCGGGCATACCCGCTTCAATATTTCTTTTGTCCAGATATAGCTGGATCTTGCCCGTTTCGTCCTGTAAATCAAAAAATGCCAGTTTGCCACTGAACCGCCGGGTACGAATGCGGCCGGCGATCGATACCTGGGTAGGGTCTTCTGCCTCATTCGGCAGATCCGCAAACATTGCCTGTAGTTCAGCGGCATGGTGGCTGATTTCCCACCGATAAGCATAGGGATTCTGCCCTGCCTGCTTCAGTTGGTCAACTTTGGCGAGTCGGGTAGCCCGAATTTCTTCAAGGGAGGAGCCGCTTTGAGGTTCTTGGGAAGTGCGATCAGACGACATACTACTGCTAATGTTTGGCTGCTAGAGGCTGTGCCAGCAGGATTCCTTGCGTTCAAGGAAAACCACACTGACGCAAACTCTCATTATAGGTGGATGGTCAGCCCGGATTCGTAAAACCCATGCCCATCTCAAGAGAACGGTAATGCCTGTATCCAGTAATACAAAGCAAGCGCACTTCATTCTTTAGGCAGAATTTTTCGGTAGATCTATCAGCTCTACCGGATGGGGTTAATTCGTGCTGACCGGGGAATTAAATTGACGTAGTGCTTTGGCCAACCAATGCCTCAATTAAGCGGATTTAAAGCTGAGTGCAATGAATTATGGGATATCGGTAGAACGTCCGTAATCCGGATCGTCGCTGCATTCGCGCGGAGGAAACAAAGTTTCTCTAATTAGAGCTACAACACATCAAACCCTTCTACCTCATCCCTTTGGCAGATTAACCACAATCCTATTATTTTCTTCCCTGGCCTGGATTAGACCACTTAAGAAAGTGGCACACAACCGAACCACGCTTACTTTTATATCTTGCGCAGGCGATAAAACCCTTGTATCGCCCTCGGTGAGGGAATTTTCCGTATATACTCGGTACTCCGTAAAGATACCAATGTCACGGTAGACAACCAACAAAGTGGCAGGGGTGGAACAGCACGGTAGAAAGTCTGCCCCTAGGCTGAGGTTGCAGATGTGGAAACAGGCTTTTACTGCAAGCCAGGCATCTACAATCTGTTCCCTGATTTCCCTGCTGATGAGAGGATACACACAGACAAACTACGTATATTGGGGTCGCGGATGTGCGATCGCCCCCCGCAATCAGGGCATACTAAACCAGTCAGCTACAGTTCCCTTGTTCTACCTTCCAAAGCCCTTAATGAACCTGGAGACTGTAATACTCACTGAAAGGTCATGTATTGACGAATTAGCATCTATCGCTTGAACGAAGATGAATTGGATGGAATACCCGGCGAAAGCATCGCAGTAGGCAATATTAGTACATTGTTCCAAACATGTATTGCCTGCCCGTGGACTCCAAGACCTGGACTCCCAACGAACCAATGTTCTCTGGATTTGGTGTGAATACCATCCAAAATCGTTGGCGCGTCTCGCCACCTGATCAGAATTTGCTTGCCAGTTCTTAGCCTGCACTAACCGTTGCGGTTACTGCCTGAGATGCACACTCAGGTGATTTCAGCCTGCGGCTGGCGACCCGTTTTGCTATTTGATTTGGTCATTTTATCCGACATCGTCGTGCGGGTAGAGCTCCCTGCTGGTGCGAACAAAGCCTGCTGCTCTGTTACAGGCAAATGGCGATCGCATATTTCGCAGGCACTATGACGCACTCGTACCCTCTCACTCAGCCGCGACCTTACGTTTGACTCCGTTGGGGCGATCGCATCCGGACATTCCGCGATATCACCAATGGACTCTTTTCGACAACTCAACACCGACACGACAGTTTTGCTCTTCTCACAGGATTGCTGTCTACCGAACGTGTCACTCACAGCCCGTTTTCGGAGATTTAGCTATGTTCCAAACGACAACCGCGCTCAATAGTTCCAGTACTTTATCCACCGCCCCCATTGACCCATTAACAGCAACCACCAGTACCTCTCTCACAACTGAAACAACAACCAATACGATTAATCGCAGCAGTGCCACAACACTGGCAGCCACCACGCAAACCACAATCACCCCCTTAAGCACATTAAATTGGACAGCCGTAACCAACGGTTGGGGGCCCGTCGAGAAAGACCGGAGTAACGGCGAACTGGGTGCTACCGATGGTCGCGTTCTCACCCTCAATGGACAGACTTACACCAATGGTTTAGGTGTTCATGCCAATTCTGACATTACCTACAACCTCAACGGAAAGTACACCCGCTTCGTCTCTGACATTGGTCTGGATGATGAAGTCGGTAACCTTGGTTCCGTTGTCTTCCAGGTTTGGGCAGACAACGCCAAGGTTTATGACAGCAGTCTGATGACGGGTAGTAGTGCCACGCAAACCGTTGATGTCGATCTCACAGGCAAACAAACCCTCCGCCTCGTCGTCACCGATGGTGGCAATGGCAATGGTTCTGACCATGCCGATTGGGCCAATGCCCGCTTCCTCAGTGGTGGTGGTGCCACCGCTGCCAGTAGTGAAGTTGCTTTCAGTGGCCTGAACTGGACAGCCGTCACTAATGGCTGGGGCAGTGTTGAGAAAAACCGCAGTAATGGAGAATCGGGTGCCACCGATGGCAACGTGCTTACCCTCAATGGTCAGACTTACACCAGTGGTTTAGGCGTTCATGCCAACTCCGACATTACCTACAACCTCAACGGGCAATACACTCGCTTCCGTTCTGACGTTGGTGTTGATGATGAAGTTGGTAGTAACGGTTCCGTTGCCTTCCAGGTTTGGGCCGATGGCACCAAGCTTTACGACAGTGGCGTCATGACTGGTAGCAGTGCCACCCAAGCCGTTGATGTTGACCTCACGGGTAAGCAAAACCTCCGTCTCGTCGTCACCGATGGTGGCAATGGCAACGGTTATGACCATGCCGATTGGGCCAATGCTCGCCTCCTCGGTGGTGGGGTTGTTTCTTCTAACGGGAGCGAAATTACTCTCAGCAGCCTGAACTGGACAGCCGTCACTAATGGCTGGGGCAGTGTTGAGAAAAACCGCAGTAATGGAGAATCGGGTGCCACCGATGGCA
The DNA here is from genome assembly GCA_964524315.1 of uncultured bacterium. Taxonomy (GTDB): domain Bacteria; phylum Cyanobacteriota; class Cyanobacteriia; order Leptolyngbyales; family Leptolyngbyaceae; genus CAZGDE01. The sequence goes on along the minus strand of CAZGDE010000211.1, from coordinate 984 downwards.
ACGTGCTTACCCTCAATGGTCAGACTTACACCAGTGGTTTAGGCGTTCATGCCAACTCCGACATTACCTACAACCTCAACGGGCAATACACTCGCTTCCGTTCTGACGTTGGTGTTGATGATGAAGTTGGTAGTAACGGTTCCGTTGCCTTCCAGGTTTGGGCCGATGGCACCAAGCTTTACGACAGTGGCGTCATGACTGGTAGCAGTGCCACCCAAGCCGTTGATGTTGACCTCACGGGTAAGCAAAACCTCCGTCTCGTCGTCACCGATGGTGGCAATGGCAACGGTTATGACCATGCCGATTGGGCCAATGCCCGCCTCCTCAGTGGTGGTAGTGGTGGTAGCACAACCCCTCTCGATCTGAACGATCGCCCCTCCATTACCATTACCGGTGGCAGTACGCGATCCATCGCGCAGAATGGCAGCCTGCCGATCAGAGGATTGGCGATTGCCGATCCGGATGCTGGTACGGGTTCAGTGACGGTCACGGTTCAAGCCACTAATGGCAAACTATCCATCAATAGCAATGTTAGCGGTGGAGTTTCCCTGGCAGGTATTACAAATAACGGGACGGGGAGCGTCACCTTAACGGGCACGCTGTCACAGATCAATACCACCCTGGCTAACGCAACTGGCCTGGTTTACCAACCCAATACGGGCTACCAGGGCAGCGATAGCCTGAAGATCACAGTCAATGATAATGGTAATACCGGTAGCGGTGGTGCGTTAACAGCCACACAGTCGTTGGCGATCGCCATTAACAGTACTACCTCAACTGCTCCCAATGCCAATTCCCCGGTTGGTATCAACCTGAGTGATTTGGAATACTACACAACAGCCTGGCCCTTTGTTGATGTATTTAAGCTAAATGGTGGTTGGATCTCGCAGCGAGATGGGGCCAGTTGGGGTGGCGGCGGTAATCTAAATCTGCGTTCCGATGGCTATATCGCTTCGCTCCAACCCGGACAGTATGCCGACACGC
>CAZGDE010000210.1:0-11933 GCA_964524315.1 uncultured bacterium | reverse complement strand
CAACACTTCAATTGCAACCAGCTAATTGCGATCGCCCACGTTCAGAACCAATCGGTTCCCTTTTAATTTGCTTCACAAGTTCCTCAAATTGTTTGCCTAACCTTAGAAGGAAAGCCACCAGAGTGGCTTTGGTTGCTGTTATAGCTTTGAGCCAAAACCATTGACATTGGTTGTGGTTGTTATCCGGGCAACGACCGAGGAGGTACCGATGCAAACAATTCGGAAAATCAATGATGACTTGGCGATCGCCGGCCAAATTGACCTGGAACAACTGCAGCAAATAGCCCAGGATGGCTTTAAATCAATTCTCAATTTGCGATCGCCAGCAGAACTGGGCTTTTTACCAGACGAACAACCTAAGGCAGAACTACTTGGCATTGATTATGTTAATTTGCCATTTGAGGCAGAACTAATAACCGACCAAACGGCAACCCATGTACTCCAACAAATTAACCAACTGCCTAAACCCGTCCTGGTTCATTGTGACAATGCTGTACGAGCAGCGGCGATCGCACTGATGCACATTGCGACCCGTCAGGGTGCCACACTAGAGCAAGCCTTCAAACAGGCTAATCAATTGGGGCTGTTTGCTGTCTTCAGTCAGGCATAGCAAAACTCGAGCATAGCAAAAGTCAGACAGCCCAAACTCAGTGGTTTAAAATTCAAAGCTTACCTGGTTCAACGGTTAACTAGCTGGTGAGAGAGTGGGCGGACATGCAGGGTTTTATCTCGTAGCGAGGAACCTTAAAATGTCAAAAACTGTTTTTAATCTACTTACTCCACTCGTCGTTCAAGAAATTGACTTAGTTCTGGTTCGTTACGCCGACCACCCCTATCAGCAAGCATTTGCTGATCCTGACCTGCGGGCAGAACTCATTGCCTATGTTCTCAGCCAGATGCCTGGCCAATATGTTGCCATCAGCGATATGGAAGTATCGACTGCGGCACCAGTTGAACTCTCACCGCAGGTTCAGGAAACGATGCACGCATGGATTCAGCAAGGCATTGAAGAAATTATTGAACGTCAAGCAGAAACAATTAACCAGCATATCCCCAACATGGATGATCCTGGTTTAAGCCCATCCCATTGGTTTGGTTAATGCAGTTGTCTGCTGGCTGGAAACCAGTGATTACAACCGCTTATCCGACTCAAGCAGTTGGGTAAATTCCGGGGCTGGTATCGGACGGCTGAACAGGTAGCCCTGCATTGCATGACACCCGCTCTGGCGCAGAAAGGCAAACTGTTCTTCCGTTTCCACACCTTCGGCAATCACTTTCAGTTGCAAACTTTGGGCCATCGCGATAATGGCTTTCGCAATTGCGGCATCGTTGGGATCAGTCGTTACTTCCCGGACAAACGACTGGTCAATCTTCAGTGTGTCGATGGGAAAGCGTTTGAGGTAGTTGAGGGACGAGTAGCCTGTACCAAAATCGTCAATCGAAACATGCACTCCCATCGCCTTTAAATCTCGCAAGGTCGCAATGGTTGCTTCCACATTTTCCATCACACTGGTTTCGGTCAACTCTAAAACCAGAACGTCCGGATCTAACCCGGTGTCTTTTAATGTTTGGGCAACTTTGTCCACCAATCCTTCCTGCCGGAATTGCCGTGCTGACAGGTTCACCGAAATGCGAATCGTCAGACGGCTGGAGTTTTGCCAAACTTTTGCCTGGTTACAGGCAGTCTGCAAAACCCATTCGCCGATGGGAATGATTAACCCGGTTTCCTCAGCGATCGTAATAAATTTGATCGGATGCACCAAACCCAGCTCCGGATCTTGCCAGCGCAGCAGAGCTTCGGCACCAATGATACGCCCTGTAATTAGGTTAACCTGTGGCTGGTAGTAAATTTGAAACTCTTGCCGCTCCAGGGCAAGGTTTAGTTTACTCTCCATCAACTGGCGCTCGGCAGCCAGGGCATCCATTTCCAGGCGGTAGAATTCGTATCCACCGTTATTCTGCGTTTTAGCATGGCGCATGGCCGTGTCAGCCTGACTCAGTAAACGGTCAGGACTATCACCATCACAGGGATAGAGCGCAATGCCAATACTAATCCGAATCTGCGCATAGTGCCCATCCAGATCATAGGGTTCGCTCAGAAGAGTCAGCACGGATTTGGCAATGTCTGCCGCCTCTTCCTTTGTCGCGACGCGGGTGATCAAACTAAATTCATCTCCACCCAAACGGGCAACTGTGCCCTGCGCACCAAAACCACTCTCTAACCGTTCGGCAACCTGCCGTAAGAGCAAGTCACCATTCGAGTAGCCCAGATTCGCGTTGATCACCTTGAAGCGATTCAGGTTGATGCACATAACACTAACAAGCTGCTGCGATCGCAAAGCCTGGGTCAACGCTTCTTGAAACTGGTGATGCAACAAAATTCGATTGGGCAAATTCGTCAATGGATCGCGGTAAGCCATCTGACTGAGCGTCTGAGCAGCTCGCTTCATTTCATCCACATAGGGTTGCGTAAACGACTCCCGTTTTGACAAACGGGCCGAAATTGCCCCTAATAACTCCGCTCGCTTAAAGGGTTTGGTCAGGTAATCATCTGCCCCCAACTCCATCCCATGTCTCAGATCGACCCGCTCTGACTTAGCACTCAGGAAAATAAATGGAATTGCTGCTGTATTGGCACCTTGACGCAACTGTTGCAACACCTCGTAACCATCGCACTCTGGCATCATAATGTCGCAGATGATCAGGTCAGGCTCATGCATCATTGCCAGCTGAACACCCATGCGCCCATCTTCAGCACTGATTGTTTCAAAACCTTCAGCCTGCAAGAGTTTGAGAATAAGGGTACGGACGTTAGGGTCGTCCTCAATCACGAGAATTTGGGTCATTCGCCGATTCTGCTCGTTGAATAATAGGAACTTTAAATAAGACCGCTTTAGCCCCGGTATTGCCTGAAAGTCCTCACTTTCAGAGTGCCCTTGCCCAGGCGGAAATTAACGTTACAAATCGCTATACCAAGTTAAACAGCTATAATTCTACCGCCTGTGTTCGTTGCATTATTTCATGAAGCTCATCACGACGCTTTCTGCCGCAGGATAGAGGTAATTTGCCTGATTTACTTTACAGGATTAGATAAATTGAGTAATTATCTATCTTGCCAGTGACAACATCTAGTGTTTATAGCGATATGTTGGAGAAATAGCCAAAATAGTTTGGTAAGTTCGTTGATCTGCATTAACCTGCTGTGACGGTATCTGCTCCTTGCCACAAATCGCTCAGGTTGTAACTTTATAGGTAGGAACATGAACCCAGAAATCAAAGAATCCGAGTACGTTGAAGTCAGCTCCCCCGGCTTTCAGGTTGAGTCTGAAGCCCCGCTGATGAAAGTCGACAGTTCATCCCTCAACCCATCCACCGAACAAATGAAACAGGTTTGGGATCGCATTTACACCTTCCTCTCTGCGTTGCCAGAGTACCTGGGTGACTTCTTTAGTGAATACAAGCGCCCCCTGGTAACACTCGGTTTGATCTTTGCATCAGTTGTCTCTGTTAAGATGACTTTGGCCCTGCTGGATGCCATTAATGACATCCCCTTGTTGTCGCCCACATTTGAATTGATTGGTCTTGGCTATACGGCATGGTTTATCTATCGCTACCTGTGGAAGGCAACTAGCCGGCAAGAGTTGACTCAAGATTTCGCGGCTTTCAAGGACGAAGTTTTAGGCAAAGGTACACCCAAATCATAAGTTAGTCTTCCTGGTAAAGGAAGCCCAAGGGAGCGCCCGTTCCAATTCAGATTCTAAAGATCAACTATCGTAAAAATCGGTGGAGAGCGTGTAACTTTCTCTCTCCACCGATTTCGTTTTTGTTCTCACTGAATATATCGCAGCAGCATCCTGGCTTATTTTTGCTCTGCCATCACCATTTGCTTGCTGGCTTCTAGTTGGCTCACTTTGAGGTCTGCGACGGCGATCGCGGTTGCCCGTTCGACCTCAACCCTGGACGGTTGCGGAAAGTGATGATCAATCACCGCCGGGATTTCACTAGCACTGATCTTGCCATAACGGGCCTTACCGGGATTCACTACAATGTTAGGCGCAGCTTTGCACTGCTTCATGCAACCGGTTCCTTTCACTGTTACCTGGTCGGTCAGTCCCCGCTCCCGCAATGTGGCCTCCAATGCCTGACAAACGGCCTTCCCACCCCGCTTCATACAGTCTGATTTTTGGCAAACGAGAATTGTGCCTTGAGGGGATGATGGCTTCACAGTAGTTGGTTCTGGGATAGGCATCGACTGCGCTTGGCGTGGCGAAATCACACTGATCCGGTATGCCTTCAATCGTTCATCCTGATCGCCCTTAACTGTCTTTTCACCCCAAACCTGAATCCAATCTCCGGGCAGCAGAACCCGGCCAACCGATGCCCGTGCTTCTTTGGACAATTTGATGCAATGTTCACCGTTGACCGTCACTAACCGCAGGTACTTGATTTTGTAGCCGTCTTCCAGGAGGAAGCCGAGAAACCGTCCTTCCAGTTCAAACAGTGAAACCTGCTTATCTTTCTTGCCCATAAAGCAATCCTTTATTAGAGAGGGTTTGTAATGGTCAACGGTGCCAATCCGGTGATTGCCAACAATGCTCCAGCCAATCTATGAGTTCCTGACGGGAACTGGTTAGCTGCCGTACCACACTCCGCAGTTGCAGGATGGTCAGCACGCTATACACTTCAACTTCTAATCCACCACTGGCGGCACAGTGGCAGGGTACATCCAGTTCTTGAAGGCGTTGATAAGCCTGCCAGCGATCGCAGCGAGAAATAGTTGCTACAGAGATCGTGCGAGATTCAAGATGAAACGGTGTCATTGGCAATCTACTAAATGCGAGGAATTCTTAAGTGAAATTTCTGTTAACCCGCAGGCAACTACACCGCTATGCACAGCGGTCTCTCAGCAAGCACCCGCAATATATAAAAGCTTTACTAATATCGTTGGGCGAACGGCAGTCTATGAAGGTTCAACAAAAGCCTCTCTTACCTTTTATACTGCCCACACGCATTGCCTATATGATCAAGACCCGGTGATATTGGATAATCGCACATAAAACCATTGTGTTAAACGTCCTGAAATCAATCACCATTAGTTATTGCAAATTTTATTCAATAAGCCTACCTATCATCCTAACGGAAAATTGATCACTTGCAAATCATTTGCAATAAGATGCGGGCAATTAGCCAGTCGAGTTATTTCCGGCACCGTAATGAGTGGGAGAATAAACCTTGCACCTTGCTGTGAGTTCCCATGCCAACCTTAAATTCTGAGACAAATTCCGAGAACTTGACCCTGGATACGGCCCAGACACTTCTGCGTCAGTTTATTTGCGTCAATGACAATGATACGGATCGCACCGCTGATCGCCCCCTGGTACAACAGGCCGTCCTCCTGGTTGCCCAACATTCGGACTATCAAATCTTTGGTATCTGCGCTGATACGGTGATCCAGGCAACCACCGCACTTCACACCTATCTCAAAGCATTAGGATATAGCGATCGCCCGGATGTTCCAACCGAAGATGGAGCGCTCTACGTCAAATTCAATCCAGCGAAGGGCAAATTGCACACCGAACCCTACACAGGCGTCCATCGGGGTGTGCTAGTTTCCTGCCAATCTGCCTATGATGGGGATGTCAACGAAACCTTTGGGCACCTACCCCTGGATTTGTTTGAGTAGGGTATTCGCACTGCGTCCCTGGCTCTCAATACCGTTCTCGCAATATCTATGTCCTCCCTCCTCACGTCATCAGCCTTGCAACAACTTCGCGATGGGTTGCGTCCGGGACAGCAGGAAATTGCTGACTGGCAGGGAGGCCCTCTTGCTGTATCAGCAGTACCCGGTGCGGGCAAATCAACCGGTATGGCGGCGGCGGCAGCCATTGCGATCGCCCGTCACCAACTAACCAATCGCCGCCAACTGATTGTTGTTACCTTTACCCGTTCAGCCGCCGCCAATATTAAACAAAAGATCCGGCAAAACCTGAAGACGCTGGGCCTGCCACCCGGTGGTTTTACGGTGCAAACCCTGCACGGCTTGGCCTGGGCGATCGCCCGTGCCCATCCCGACCTATCCGGCTTGAATCAGGACAGTACCCTGGTCACCCCCAACCAAAGTCATCGACTGATCCGTACCTGCGTTGAACAATGGATTTCAGCCAATGCCCGTCACTATCAAACATTAATTGAAGGACGGCAGTTTGATGGCGAGGAAACAGAACGGTTACGCCGCCAAACAGCCCTCCGGACAGAAGTATTGCCCGATCTGGCGGCTACGGTCATCCATGAAGCAAAAAGTTCGGGGCTGACGCCGGGCGATCTGCAACGACAGAGCCAGGATGTGAATGATCCATACTCAGTTCTGGCGATCGCCGCAGGGCTATATGACTTCTACCAGTTACAACTTCGCTTCCGTAACCTGATTGATTACGACGAAATGATTTTGGGTGCCCTGCGGGTACTGGATGATCCGGATGTCCGACAGTCCTGGCAACAGCAGGTGTTTGCTGTTTTTGAAGATGAGGCCCAGGATTCCAGTCCATTGCAGACACAGTTGCTGGAAATTCTGGCAACGGATCCGGACGATCCAACCAATCCAGAACGTCAGAATTTGATTCGCGTAGGTGATCCAAACCAGGCAATTAACTCGACGTTCACCCCGGCTGATCCAATCTACTTTCGCGAGTTCTGCAACGCCTGTAAACAAACCAATCGCCTTGCCGAAATGACTCAGGCAGGCCGCAGTAACCGTCGTATTATCGATGCCGCTAATTTTGTGCTGCAATGGGTCAACCAGCATTACGGCGGCACTGCCACTGTTGGCCGTCCGTTTCGGCCCCAGTTGATCCACCCCGTCGATGCCACCGATCCCCAACCGGATGCCAATCCACTCCCTACAGGTCAGGGATTAGAGCTATATTCGCCTGAGGACGTTTATCAGACAGTGGAGTGGATCGGGCAGCGGGCGATCGCCCTCTTTCAGAAAAATCCTCAGGGGCGGGCAGCGGTTCTAGTCCGCACTAATGAACAGGGTAAATTCGTCGCCCGCGAACTGTACCGCTGGTATGGTGAACAGTTACAGGTGTACGAAGTGGGACAGCGCGATCGCCAATCCCACATTCCCGCTGAGATGTTGACATTGCTCCAGTTTCTCGATCGCCCCCATTCGCCCGATTACCTCAAGGCCGCCCTCACAACGCTGGTTGAGCGCAAATGCATCCCCAGTCAGGATCTCAATGCTCTGGTGACATTGCCGGAACAATTTCTCTACCCCGGCCCCATTGATCTGCCCGTTGGCGATCTGCCAGGGGGTGGGCAGTCGGTAGAACCCATCGTACAGGCGCGCGCGGTCTGCCATAAACTGCTGCGTGCCCGCCTGGAACTTCCCCCTCACCAACTCATTTCCTTTCTGGCGCTGGCACTGGACTACGACCCCAACGAACTAGCAACTGCCGATAAACTGGCGGAACGCGTGGCACAGCAAACGACGGGAGCAAATTCGCTCGCCTCGGTATTAAGCGTGATGACCGAAATTGTCACAACCGAGCAGTTTGACCCGGTGGAAACGGACAACGGTGAAGCCCGTTATACCCGTCCCCAACAACTGACAATCATCACGATGCACAAAGCCAAAGGTCTGGATTGGGACTATGTGTTCCTGCCGTTTTTACATGAAAACATGATTCCGGGAACACAATGGGTGCCCCCGCAGGTGCAATTTTTGGGTGAGTTCACGCTGGCAGAAGTGGCACGAGCCCAGATTCGGGCTAGCTTACACAATCAGTTTCCCCTACCAGATATCCAAACGGCCTGGGAGCGATCGCAACACTTAAAAACAGCGGAAGAATTTCGCCTGCTATACGTCGCCATGACACGGGCAAAACGGCTGTTGTGGATGTCTGCAGCGAAACGGGCACCCTTTACCTGGAACAAACCAGAAAATCTGGATGAACGTCCACCCTGCCCAGTTTTTCCGGCTCTACAACAACAGTTTCCCGTTAATGTGCTTTAACTTCAGGTACTTTCAGCGCAATTGTTGGGGTCTTGCCAGAGTTTGATAGCCTGCTTCAGAGTATATTTTCTACTAGCGGACAGTGTCAGAAATCGCTCTATAAACAGCGCTCTTAACAGAGTTAACTGGCACAAACGGTTATCCAGATTACGACTTTAGAAATTCTTATTCCAAAGAGGAGAATAGAGAAAATTTGATCGGGTAATATCGACTCCTCAAACCGTCCTGACCGCTTAGTTCTGAATCTGTGTGTGGAATAATGACAGAAAGTTAACACCTACCCTGTCCTGCGATTAGCTCACTCTACTCGCTTACTGTTGGCTTGTTTTCTCAACGTTTCCAAGGGGAAAATCTGTGGATTTTACAATTCAGAATGTTGTGATCCCCGTTGAACAGGGATATGAAAGAGTCGATGTGCATATTGTTGACGGAAGGATTGGTGCCATTGGAAACAATCTTGCGATTGTCGGTACTGTCGTAGATGGTTGCAACAAGCTACTCTTACCCGGCTTTGTCAATGCCCATACCCACTCATCCGAAATGTGGCAACGTGGCATTATTCGGCCCGTACCATTAGAACTTTGGATTGCTGAACTCTACGATTTTACGCCCCTCGATCCGGAACAAATTTATTGGAGCGCTCTGGGAACAGCAGTCGAAACCTTACTCTCAGGTGGAACCAGTGTAGTTGATCATCTCGTCCTCATTCCCGGTATGGAGAGAGAAACGATCGCTGCCGCCGTTCGCGCCTACCAGGCAGTTGGGATCCGCGCCTTTGTGGCACCGTTGATTCAGGATGAACCCCTAACAGCCAGCATTCCAACGGGCGGTGTTGCGCAAACCCATACCCCTTATGTCCGTACCACGGAGGCAACGCTGCAATTACTCCAGGAGGCGATCGATCAGTTCCATCGGCCAGACGCCGGAATTTCGATCTTACCGGCTCCTACAGGCATGCAACTTTGCTCGGATGAGTTGTTCAAAGGCTGTGTGGAGTTGAGCGATCGCTACTCTCTGGCCCTCCATACCCATCTCCTGGAAACCAAGGCCCAGAAAATTTTAGCCCAGGAGAAATATGGATGTTCAGCCGTTGAACACATGGCACACTTAGGCTTTCTGGGTGACCGCACCTCTCTAGCCCATTGTGTCTGGTTGGACGACGCAGATATTCAAATTCTGGCAGAAACCCGCTCTACAGTCGTCCACAACCCCCTTAGCAATTTACGCCTGGGTAGTGGCATTGCCCCTGTCTTGAAATACCGCCAGGCAGGGGTCAACGTTGCCTTTGGCTGTGATGGCTCTGCCAGTAATGACTCCCAAGATTTATTAGAAGCCATCAAGATCGGCACCATTCTGCACAATGTGACCGATTTCGACTACAGCTATTGGATTACACCACGACAGGCCGTGGCAATGGCTGCGTTGGGTGGGGTCACTGGGCAAGGTTTGGCTGATCAGCTAGGTTCCCTCACTGTTGGCAAACAAGCGGATCTGGTGCTGTACGACCTGACCAACCTTTCTCTCCTGCCAAAAACGGATCCTATTGGGTTGCTTATCTTAGGGCGACCCACGCAAGCGGTTGATAGCGTGTGGGTAAAGGGCAACCGGATTGTGGCAAATGGAACCGTCACGACCATCAATGTAGAAGAGTTACGCCGTAATTTACTGGAGCGGAGTGAATGGATGCTCAACCGTCAATCCGCAACCGTTAAACAGGTGGAGGCCCATTACCGCTTTGTGATGAACTTACCAGCAGGATCCGAACAATAAACTTGACAGTATTCTTTACAGCCAGTCATACTAGTTAACTGGCTGTCTATCCCTGCTCGGATCAGGTCAGACGCACAAAAGTCGTTCCATAAAGTTAGTTTGGGGTGATAGTGCTTTGCTTATCAGCCCATGTATCTTTATCGACGGCTACCTGTACGGCACTATTTTTAAGGAATTCCATGACTTCTTACGCAATTATTGAAACGGGTGGCAAACAACTACGAGTTGAACCAGGGCGGTTTTACGATGTAGAACGGATTGCAGCTGAACCCGACAGTCAGATTTCGATTGACCAGGTTCTCTTCGTCCAGAACGATGGTGATGTGAGCATTGGTCAACCTCTGGTTGCAGGGGCAACAGTCCAGGCAACGGTGATGCGCCATCTGCGCGGACGCAAAATTATCGTTTATAAAATGCGGCCGAAGAAGAAAACTCGCAAGAAGCAAGGGCACCGTCAAGAGTTAACCCGTGTGATGATCGACAGCATCAGTTTGGGTGGTTCTGTTGTGGGTGGCAAATCCGTGACTGCGGCTGCTTCTACGGCAACCGCCGAATAGTACCTGGTCACAGGTCTAACTTTGCCTCAATAAATTTGCCTCAATTGTGAATTTAGTGATTATCTAGAAGGGGGAACTATGGCTCATAAGAAAGGTACAGGTAGTACTCGGAACGGACGCGACTCTAATGCTCAGCGTTTAGGTGTCAAGCGGTACGGCGGCCAAGCTGTTCAAGCAGGTAACATTCTGGTACGTCAACGGGGCACCAAGATCCACCCCGGCAACAATGTTGGGCGTGGTAGCGACGACACATTGTTCGCACTGATTAATGGCGTCGTTACATTTGAACGCTATGGCAAGAGCAGGAAGAAAGTGAGCGTTTATCCGGCTGAAGCGTAAAATTTGACTGCTCAATCTGACTGCTTGGTTGGTTCAAGCGATCGCATAACGGGGGGACATCATGCTGTCTCCCCGTTGCTTTTTATCTAAATGGCTGGAAAAGCGAACAGGATTAGCCACCGTTCCAGAAACGAGCAAGTTGGATTACAATAATTACATAGGCATATTTCTACGCTCAAAGTAATTTTCTCCCTGTTGGTTTGACATGGCACTGCTGCTACTTGGGAACTTAAGTACATCACTCTTTCTCATAGAGTAATCCCCGATCATTTTGTCCGGCGCATTGCTTGTGTGAGCCATAATCTAGGTGCCAAGTCAAGGTGTAGTACAAAGCTTTTCCTGATTAACAGATAGCCCTTAACAGATAAAGCTTCTGATAGACCTATTTCCTGTAGAGGCGAAGTAATACTAACCCCATTAGTGCCTCTGCTAACTCTGCTTATACAGCAGACACTCTGTCAGTGAGCAAGATTTATATATATCAATTCAACTCCCAATCGCTTCTGAATTTAGCAACATTTGGATTAGGTCAACAACGAACCACAAGGGAGTGCAGGCTATGTCTGCGACATTAATACCAACCTCAAAGCGAGGGATTCGTATTCTTCTGGTAGAAGATAATCCCGCCAATCGCCAACTCATGACGGATTACCTGAAATACTGTGGCTACGACGTTTTGAGTTTGTCTTTGGGAACGACGTTTTCCCTGGCAATGCGCCAGTACCACCCTCACCTCGTCTTACTGGATTTGAAATTACCGGATATCGACGGGTTTACATTACTCCAACACATGCGCCGCACCCCAGGATGGCAGCATATCCCGGTGATTGTAGTATCAGCCTACGCGTTTCAGGCAGATCGGCAACGGGCACTCAGCCTTGGAGCAAACCGTTATTTGATTAAGCCCGTCAAACTAACTGAATTGATGCAGGCGATCGCAGAAGAAGTCAACAACCTACCCGTGACCGTCGATTAAGGTAAAAATAATCACGTGCAAATAAAAAGCACTGATCATTTGCACCCTTCAAGGTAGCTCCTCGTTGTCTGCCATACGCTGGTGGCGTTGCTCCGCCACAAACGATTCAATCATCTGACCAAGTGCCTGAACCGCTTGTCCCGTTTGGGAAATTTTACTTTCCAATTCTGACACCAGTAGCGTTGCAGTTTGCAACTGATTTAATGTTTCCTCGATCGCATCACGTGTCTGCGCTTCAAATTCATCTAAGTTCATAGAAGGGATGTCCGTACACCTG
>CAZGDE010000209.1:0-11974 GCA_964524315.1 uncultured bacterium | reverse complement strand
CTCAGAGGGTAGCTATATTCCTGAAGGGGGGCTCAGCGATCGACTGGAAAGTCTGCTGGAACTGGCTTTTGAACACAACTCATTTGCTGGCTATACCTGGCAGTACAACGATGGCGCTTATGGTCGTCGTTCTGGTTATGACCAGTCTCCAGAAAGTATTTTGGTAGAGATTGAACGTCCTAGCGCACATGACATTCTGGCTGCATACGAGCAGCTGAAGGAATGGTTGAAAGACAAAGTTCCTGAAGCAGAAATGAGCTACCTCCTGGGGCTCTCTACAGAAGCAGCCTAATTCCCGCTTTTGGGGTGGAGAACCCACCCCAAAAGTTACTTTTTTAAATGAGGTTAGCCAAATATGTACAGTATGCCGGTTAGAGCTCAGGTTCCTGTGGAGGCAGAACCTGAACGCATGGCGCAGATAGAGCTTGAAATTAGAAACGCTCTCAAAACTTTTGGATTTACTCGACTCACGGAAACAGGGCAGGAGCGATCGCTGACCCTTTGCAATTACATTAGCTATGTTCGCAATCTGGAGACTGGTGAGGTTTGTCAAAAGGAAGTACAAGCCAGATCGAATAAAGTTCCATCGGACACGTTCTTCCTGTTTTCTCAAGATTACATTGCTTCAGTTCTGAGCCAGGCTGTCCATAAAGTGGCTGACATCTACCAACAAGAGATGTTCTCTTGGCAGCATCGCAAGCTGGTTGGCAAGATAATCAACACCAACTTTGGCGGTTACTCCAAGCGTCAAGCCGCTAAGTTAGCCGCAGGTATTGTTTGGAAACAGATTCTTGATCCTGACATCGCCCGGTTCACCATTCGGGTGATGGGCAAACGAGCAGACTCTTACCACTACAACCTTCTGGTTCGTAGATTAGCAGAAGCTCAAGAGATGGCTGAGAAGAGGCCAGGGCTGCTTCCTCTCTGGCTCATGTTCAATGAGGTAGACCATTTTGAGGCTAAGTCTTCAGCCCGATGTTTGGGATATTACTTTTCCATGAACAGCCTAACGATTCAAGCATTTGCTAACTGTGAAACCATTGAGGAGGAGTTGGCTATTCGGTTCTCTCGCTTAGGTATTTCTAAAAGATACCTGGATGTGGTGGCTCAAATGAGTATGCAGCAGTCGAGAGAATTGCTAGGCCGCTGGATTATTCTCAGGAACATGGAGAACTTTAAGTTTGACCTACCCCTGATGAGTAATGCTTTAAAAACAAACCTGACGATCGCCAGAACCCTCTTACGACACGAGTTCTTTCACTCTGAAATTCAGACCAATCGACCTTTCGTGGAAGCCATCTTCGCCTGGAGACCTAAAAAGGTGAGGTTAGCGGCCCAGGAGTTGCAGCTAAATCTGGATCGAATGACGTGGATTCGAACAGGGATAGTTGTCACAGACACAGAAGATAGGGATCTGTCTTCCCATGAATGCATGGAACTACTAATAAAGGTAGAAGAATGGTTGCAAACATTTGTCCCGCCAAATCAAGTGGCGAAAATAGTCAATCAGATCGGCTGAACCTTTATCAAGTTCTCCAGCTGATTGTTTGGACGCATCACAATGTCTTTGATGTATCTAAATACGTTTTCATTGTCTACAGGTTTAACCCGTTTCCACCTAAAGTTTTGGATATCGTAGATGATGCAGTGAATCGCTACTTAAATAATACGTGCTGTGATTTATTAGAACTAGCGGCTCAACACTTTTCTCTCACTTCTGAAGAGATAGAGGAGTTGGCTAGTAAAAAGCTGGTAAGGCGACAATACTTGGATGGGATGCTTGATATTCTCATCTACCCACCCACAGCTCATGAACAATTAAACGCCTATCAGGAGCTATATTTATTGCTAAAGGACCTGGTTTCTACTGACAAGCACAAGGAGTACTTCCAGATAGAATAGGAATTAGTATCAACTTTTTATGCTTATTCTTACTGTTATGGAAACGAAGCTGAAGTCCTTAATTGGTAGAACAGAAGTCGCTCTCTTTATTCTGGAAGAGGGTGATTGGATAGAGGGCGTTACTATCCAGAAGGTGGAAAAGGGTACGGTGGTATTCCTATGGGTTGATGACGAAGATGAAACCTGGGAGCGTACAGTAAGAATTGACTCTATTAGTCAGGTGGACGTAAAAGTAGCTCCCTTAAGTACTGATGATTTAGATCTCCTGAAGGAGAAGCTAAACAAAACATTCAGCATTTAGATGTCATCCTACAAGAAATTAAAAAAGGTCTGGGTAACTCCAGACCTTTTATTTTTAAACCTATGAAATTAGCTATTTCTGATAAACAAAGAGCCTCTCGCCTGAGGGAGCTTACAGAAGCTTACCTGGTGAGTGAACCTGATCGCTTTCAAGAAGCCGAATGGATTACGATTACCTATTACTGTTGGGAATTCTCAGTTGGTAACACTTATTTTTACTATCTGGTAAACATTGCTTGGGACTGCACAACCTTGGCAAACTGTGGGGCGTTTATTCAAGATTGGACGGCTCTCTTCTACCAGGTGCTACCAAAAAGTCCTAAAAAGGATTCCAATAATTTCTCGCAAATGAGAGTGGTTAAGTGTTTGATAAAAAAGCCAGATAGCAGCCATGAGATTATGGCGGCGCAAGCTTTATGGCAGGAATGGCAGGAATCAAGATATGCAAGAAGCGAAAGAGCTGCTTAGAAAAATTTGTTGGGTGATGTTAGGGCCAACAAAAAACTATCGGCGGATCACGTTTATCTTCACTGCTCAGGCTCACCAGGTAAAGGTGCATGAAATCGAAAGAGTCCCTCCCTATGAGAAAGAACCTCTTACAGAGGAACTCCGCGCCTTGTTGGCAGTGTGGTTTAAGGCATCTCATGATTACGAAAACTGGAGATGTGATAACTGGAGCTACATAAGCAGCAGCCCTGAAAGTTTTGGACTTGATCCATTGCCTAACGGATACAGAGCGGTGTTCACAGGTAGGGTAGATGCCAGCCCCTTTTACAATTTGACCGCGCATGATGAAATTGCCATGCATCAGGAGGTGCAGGAATGGGCAGAGGATCATCATTTAAAACTTACTTTTCCTAAAAACTGAATATGCAACTAATCCAAGCGAAAGACATAGACTTTTACTATGTCACTGATGCTGCTGGCGTAGAACAAGTCGTCCGAATTATGGACGAGCATGAGATCTACGCGGTAGATACAGAAACTTATCCCCTATTTGACCAATATGGCGATCGCGCAAATTGGCGTGACCCGCATACCAGCAGGATTAGACTGATCCAGGTCAACGTTCCTAACAATAACGTACCTTGGGTCATTGACGTTCTAGCCGTTGGCAGGGAGGGGCTGAGCCCTTTGATTGCCCAGTTACAGCAGGAAGATCGGCGCAAAATCATACACAATTCGACCTACGATTTAAAGCAATTCAAAGGTACTTTTGATGTCTGGTTGCCCAATACCTGGTGTACGAAGGTGCTGATGCAGCGATTGGGCGTCTGTACTGGGTTCAAGTCCAGTCAGGCTAGGGGGCACTCTCTGAAATCTCTTAGTCGAGACTTCTTTGATGTTCACCTATCTAAGCTGGAGCAAACCTCAGACTGGTCTGCACCCGAACTACGCCCAGAGCAGCTGGAATATGCGGCTCTTGACGTAGGCGCACCCAAGTCATCAGGGCTCAGCTCTATCCTACTAGAAGGGTATGAGTTGCTGCTGAATGTTCTTACGGCAGACTTCCCTGAAGGCTTTAACGTAGGCACTTCTCTAGGCTTGGACCAAGAAGCTAACCAGGTGTTGGCAAGAGTTGAGTACACTGGCATGCCGATTAACGAGACTATGCTAGCGGCACTCATGACTACGGCTAAAGCTGAACTTGAGGAGTGTCGGCTTAAGCTCTGCAAAGACCTGGATCTTCCTGTTGAGCAAAAACTAACTTTTGAAGGTGGCGCACCTAAGTTGGTGATCGTTATTCCCGACAAGGTTAGCAAACTGCTGAACAACCCCAAAGCAATGACAGAGTTGATCAATAAAAAGCTGCGATCCACCCTGGACTTCCAGTTAACTGACGTTCAGTCTTCCACTCTGGAAACCATTCTGAAGAAGCTGCAAGCTGATAGCTCTGAGGATGAGGGGAATGAGGACGATGACCTGGACGAAAGCTTCTTCATGGAAGAATGTCGCGCCAACATTGACTTGATTGACACTCTGTTGACCTACAAGGAAAAGCTCAAGTTAACGGGGACTCACTATGAGGCTCTCATTAACCCTGTTACAGGATGTCTCCATAGCGCATTCAATGTGATTGGAGCCAGTACTGGCAGGATGAGTAGCGGCGGCGGTAAGTACACCTTCAACTGTCAGCAGATTTCCAAAGTTACAGTCAAAATTGATCAGTTAGAGAATCCGTTCGAAAGTAAATCGATCATTCTCTAGCCCTCCCTACAACTGAATAACTCGTACAACTGAATATGCAAACGGCAATCAAAGAAGTCGTTCAACTCAAAGAAGCCGTTAATATGCGGCATGTGTTTGTTACTCCCCCAGGCTACGTCTGGGCTTCAGCGGATTTCGCGGCTTAGCCAATAAACATTGCGACGATGCATTTAATTGGGCCCCTGATAGGGAAACCTGTCAGAGCAAACCTCCCTAATTCGGTGAACAGATAGCATCTCTCAACGCCGATCTAGCAGGGTGCGATCGCACCTGGGCAAGAGTAGAGACTTTACAGGAGGCACCTAACCCGATCACAGGAATGGTGAAGACAAAGTCCACTTGGAAATAACCAAGGGCAAGAATTCCGCAACGCAGGGGCTATCTCTAAAGACCCCAATATCGCCAAGATTTATAAGTTAGAGAAAGATTACAAATCAGGGGCAATTCCCTTACCTAAAGATCCAGAAGGTAAGACTTACGAAGACCCTGGGATCTGTCCTCATATTACGGCTGCAACTGCTATCTCAGCAGAAGTAAAGCGGTTAGTAAATGATGAGCCTTGGAATGCTAATAAGAGTAATCCCACTGTTGCTAATTTTCGACAGCTAGGGAAAATTCTTAATTACGCGTTGATATACTTAGCAAGTGCTAATACGATTGCTTTACAGACTAATAGCACAGTGGAAGAAGCCCAAAAAAACATTGACGCTTACTTCTCCTATCCTAATGGATTTTATGGTCTGGGTAATTGGTTAAAGCGTACAGCAGCGTTAGCATCTGAACGTCGTTGGACTCGTACTGCCATGGGTTCTCTCCTGTATGTGAATGAGTCTAATGCTAAAGGTGTGGATGCTGGGGTCGCTTCGGTCAGAAAGGCCGTCAATGGCAGCATACAGGGTGAGTACAGCTAGGCCCTGTATAAATCGAGGTAAGTCGGTGGAACCTAAGGGTTTCTTTAGAGAGATCTAAGGTAATACCGAGCTAACTTCAGAAACTAAAGAGTCTGAGGCAGCGTAGAGCGTAGAGGATGAACCTGTTTAAGCAGACTATAAATCCTCCAAGAGACTTCGACAGGCCAATGGGTCTGAAAATGTACGCCGATCTGGACCAGAATTGACTGGTCGTAATGAATGAGGGAAACCTCCAGAACTAAGGGATAAAAAGCCTTTAGGATAACAATCGCTAGCAAGCGAACAAGCAAAATTAGCCACCATCAAAACTCAAAAACGCTTTGACGAACTGAACTTCCGATACAGAGGTGAGGTTCTGAGAGGGCGTGAGGGGCGCATTGTTGCCGTTGTGCATGACGAACTGAACGGTGTCGTGCCTGGGGACTGTGAGATGGTGCCCAAGATTGATGAGAAGAAGGGGCTTATCTCCTACAAGCCAGTGTTGGATCTCGACATTGGCGAACATGCTCTTGCTTTTGAATATGGGGAAGCGATCCGCATCTCTATGGAAGAAGCAATGGCAGAGACATTTGAAATCTATTGTCAGTCAGATATTCCTGCGGGTGCTGACCTGGCAATTGGAAAACTGTGGATTCACTAAATGGATAATCTATCTGAACTTTTACAAAAACTTGCAGTTCTAGGGGATGGCTCCCCTGAACTCACTTGGACTGCACGTCTTTCTGACGATCTGCATGTTACTAACGGTAAGGGAAGCAGCGGTACCTGCGTTATCAAGGCCCCCTTACTACGTTTAGGTGGGAATATGCTCAAAAAGATTCCTTTCTTTTTGCAGCTAGGGCTCAATCTAAAGTCGGGGAGCTTGGTAACTTCACCGCTACCTTTTTTACCGATAGCTGTTCTGGAGTATCAAGCGATATTTTCAACCTCGCTTTCTACTTTTGAGCTCAACAAGTTTTTGAGTGATGTCCAAAAAGACATTGAACGACTCAATGAGATGCTTAAGGACGTTGAAGCTGAAGATGACGATGGCGACGATATTGAGGATTCAGCGGAAGACTCTGAGGTTGAGCAGGCTGCTGGTATTGATCTGAACGCACTTAAGTGCGTTATTAACAAAGTTTTTGACAAAGGTACTGATGATGTTGAAGATCAAGGTTAGTTCTGCGCCCTATAAAAAGCTGATTGGGGCGGTTGCTGCCTTGGTCAATAAGGCAACTTCTAATCCCAATGAAAAGACGATCCACTTAGCTGCTAAGGATGGGGCTCTTACTGCCACAGCCTGTAGCAACTCTTCTCACAAGATCAGCCTCACTCTGGAAGTCGAAGTGGTTAAACCAGGGTTTGTCTACATCAATGCCGATGCTCTGGTGTCAATGACAAAATCTCTGCCTCAGGATGCTGGGGAGTTAGAGGTTTACGTCAGCGAAAAGGCACAGCTTACTCACCGCATTAATGGTTTAGGGGCGATCGCAGAGAATATCTTTTCCAATCAGGATGCGTTTAAGGGCATCATCTTTGGCGAGGATAAGCTCAAGCCTCTAACGGCAGAAAGCACCAAGTTCGCCAGTGTCATTTCTCAGGTGGGGGCAGTGTGTCCCACCTATCCCAACATCTCTGTAGTTGTAGGGAGGAAAGAGACGGCGATCTACGGACAGTTCTCAGAGTCAGGGTTTGTCAAATATACCTTTGAACAGGCATCGGAAGCCGAGTTCACTGCGTACTATAAACATCCCCTGCTCAAGGCAATTACCGAATTGGGTGATGCCCTGACCATCCAGTACAACCCCGTAACGAAAGGGTTGCAATTCACTGGTGTTGGTGGCTCCTTCATCCAAAATGGATCGGCTACGAAGACTGGTGAATACGAAGGGGTTGACTTCATCAAGAAGCAAGAACCTGAGCATTGTAGCAAGGTGATTCTGAAGTACAGCGAACTCCTAAAGGCTGCACAGTGGCACAGCTATGGTGCCCAAACTGGTGACGCAATCTCCCTAACCTTGGCTGAAGGAAAGCTGCAAGTGAAGGGTAGCAGGATTGAAGAACCGGCGGAATTGGAAGTAACAGAAGGGGAGGATAACTTCGGCTCCATCTCTCTTCCAATGCAGGGGTTTGCGGCGGCACTAAAGGCGGTTAACCATTCTGATGTTGTTGTTCTCACGCGAGTCAGTGTTGATCTCGGTAGTCAACAAATCAGGGCCCTTTTATTAGAGCCCTGGGATGGTGAAGTTACTGTTTCAGCTATTATCTACGAGCAATTGAAACTCAATAAATAGTAGTTGTTTCACTACCTTTAGAACTATTAAGTTCGGTATTGTCACCTATAAAATTCAGCCATTTGTAGGTGACAATAGTACTACGAAATTCACAATTTTATGACAGCAGAAATAATTAATTGGTTGCCGCTGGAGAACTGCCCTGAGGGTCAATTGCAAAAGGCAAATTCAACTGATGCCGGGTGGGATATTAAAATTGCTAAGACAACCTGGATTAAACCTTATTCTCAGCTTCCTTTTGAATGGGAAACCATTGGCACTAGAGAGCAATTA
Source organism: uncultured bacterium (assembly GCA_964524315.1). Taxonomy (GTDB): domain Bacteria; phylum Cyanobacteriota; class Cyanobacteriia; order Leptolyngbyales; family Leptolyngbyaceae; genus CAZGDE01. The sequence continues at coordinate 4,104 of CAZGDE010000209.1, read as the reverse complement.
AGCGAAGAAGTGCCTGAATTGTTTGATCCTTCAAACTATCAGCTATTCATGGAGCAGGATGGGCTGCGAACCAAGGCTATGTTCCTGGTTAAGTTTGCATCACCCTTCAAGATGGATGTATTAGCAGAGTTGAATCGCGTAGGTGTGATTGCTTTGTCTGAATATGACGAGGAGTCTTTCCTGGTAGAGACCCGCGTTTCCCCCTCGACCTTACGGCAATTGGAAGGGGTAGAAGGAGTTGATAAAGCGGTTGTAGTGCAGCGCAAGAAATACAAGCCTACGCTGATCCCAACCGGCATCAAAGTACAACCTGAAGAACTGCGCTGGACAGGTATCTTATTGAGATCCAGTATGACGAAGTACGCAGTTAGTGAGCCGCATGCTATTGGGGTGATCGATTTCTCGTATTCTGGAGAGCTGCTGATTGGTGTGTATCCTATCCACGGACATACAATGTTTCGGCGTGGAGAGCGGATTGCTCAGTTAGTGCCAATGGAGCAGCGGGAAATTGTACTCAATCAAATCACGACAGAGCAGTTTGTGAATCATGGTCGCGGAGGCTTTGGTTCTAGCAACCTAAAGCTAGCCTAATCTTTAAATCTTTATCAGTAATGCGGGGAAGGTTAACCTTCCCCATTTTTGTTTTTAAGTAAAAACTGAATATGAATAAGTTACCTGACTTTAATCCCAAATGCTCTAGCTGCGCTCTGGGATGTGGTAAGGCGATTCCAGGGCAGACTAGTGGCAGCTTCCAGACTGTAGCCCTAATTGTGGTTGCAGGCTTCCCCAGCAGCCAAGATCTAGCTCAAGGGGTGTCGATTGCGCCTGCTGGAGAAAAGCGGCGGGATAAGTCGATGCCACCTGGGGAGTTTCTGAGATTAGCCTTGTCTTCTGTGTTTGACCTTGACCCTAACTTTCCATCAGAGCTGAAGCCGTTTGAGAAGTTTTGCTATTTCACCAATGCGTTGAAGTGTAGCAACCAACGGGGGCAGACCAAGATTAACATCACCCCTACGCACATCAAACTGTGTCGGGAACAATGGCTTTCAAGAGAGCTTACTCTTTTCCATAATGAAACCCCTATCTTGTTAGCCGCCCCAGAAGCAGTGAAATCTTTGTTGGGACCTGATGAGAGCTTGTATGGCAGTCGGCGTAAAGTGCATCACGTTGGAAGTCATCCAGCGATCGCTACTTTCACCCCTGCAGAAGCAGAGCGAGGGACGATTAAATATATTCCTGATGCTGATGTGGTGGAAGAAGAGCTGTCTAAGTTATTTGCCAGAGTCAAGAATCCTGGTAAGAAACTAGATACTTTGATGAAGGTTCAGTTATGGAAACCAGCACCTGTGGGTTCAATGCCCTGGCATTTTAAGAGAGACCTTGATTCCATTAAGAAACTGGTGCTGAACTATTATCAAACTCACATCACTCAGGGCAATCCTTTCTAATTGATCGTTACTGCTATATTGATAATTAGGTGAGTTTAAACAAATGGATTTAGCTAATAAGAATAGACCGAAGTTCTTTAAGGACTACATTACTTCTCAAGGAAGTTCTAGCAACCTTACAGACGTTCTCAAGCAGCTGATTGCCAGGAATCTTCATGCCAAAGTACGAAAGCTTTGGTTGACGGCTCCTCCTGGTGTAGGTAAGACCACAGCAGCATTGCTGTATGCACGAGCAACTCTCTGTCATAACAGACCTGAAGGCGAGTACGAACCTTGCGGGGAGTGTCCTGTTTGTACAGGGGAGGATGTATCTAACATCTTCCATTACACAATTACAAGCCCATCTGAGGCGCGGGAACCCATTAGGCAACTGATTGAGCGCTCTTACAGTGCGCCAGTTAGTATCTCTACCAGAGCCGATCAGTATCGTCAGTTCATCATCATTGATGAATTTGAGCTGGCGTCTCCTGAACTGGCAGCAATGCTGCTAGACCCTTTGGAGTTCTCTCCCGAAACAACCACCTGGATCATTATCTCAATGGACCCAGAGAAGTTGGAGCGGCGAGACCCTGTTACTAAGGAGGCAATTGACTCCAGGTGTGCCTGGTTCCCACTGGGCAGGCTAACTGAAGAGCAGATTGCGGAAGCCCTGGTGACGAATATTGACACGTTGGACTATGATGCAGCCCTGGCGATCGCTCAGTTGTCAGAAGGGAACATGCGTAAAGCATGGAATACTCTGGAGTTCTTCCTCACGGTTAATGAGGCAGAAAACCTGACCGCTGATGATATTCTGTTAGCCAGAACTGGGGGCGCTACTCCCAGCAGTCGAGAGTCAATGTGGCGAGCTTTGGAAGAGGGAAATGGCTTGCGAGTTAAGGAGATTTTTACCTCCTGGCTCAACAAAGCACCTGATGCTAAGGCGATCGCCAAACTCCTGGAGCAGGACTTACTTCACTTCCTTGACGCTCCTAACACTGAAATTCAACAATTACTGGCGGCATTAGGGCGCTGGTACACGTCTTCCCACCCATACCCCCTGGTTTCTGTATTTATGTCGCACCTCGGTAACGTTGTTCTGTTTCCTGCTGAACGAGCCCGCTTGAGAGCCGTTAAGCCAGCAGACCCTGTGGAGGTTGTGACCGCAGAAGTTAGGGTTAAAACTTCAGCCGCAGAACAACTGCTGAAAGCGCAAGCGGCAACAGTAGGTATCCCTAAGATTTTCCTGTGTAAGGATTACAAGGAAATTCTGGCAGCATACACCGGGGATATGGAAGCAATGGAACAAGCACGGCAAGCTAATCAAGGTTAGGTATGCTGTACATCACAACAAGCCCCGTCAGCCTGGTGTCCTACCATGCGATGAGGCAGAATAACGCGGTGCCCCAGGTCTACAGAAAAGTGGATTCTCTGGGGCTTAATGACATTTTGGTGTTGGGCAGTCCTATCAAACCTGCCCTGGTCGTAATTGATGCTAAGTCAGACAAGCCTCCCAAGGAGATTATGCAATCTCCCTTTAACACTGCTTACCTTTGCGTGAGTGGTGCCAAATACTGGGAGGCTCTGATTAAAGAGAAAGACTGGATTCAGCAGGTAACAATTAGTCCTGAACTCTATAAAAAAGAGTTTGACTCTATGCCTGCGATCTTTGCTGATCGAGATGCCAGAGATAACTTCTGGGAGCGATTCAAGAATTATCCTGAAAAGCTCCATATGGAACTCACGAGGCTCTTCTTTAGACGCATTAGCACTGGAGAAGGAGTCAGCGAAGACTATCTGGATGCCTTCTATGGCGGTAATACTCCTGATACGTTCTTGTCATTTAAACGACACATAGGAACGAAGAAAGGAACTGCCATTCTAAAGGCAATGCCAGCTACGTCCATCTGGACTTTATTGATCGGCACTGAGAAAAAGCCTGCCTACATCTACTACTACTTGGTTGGCAAGAATGGTACCGATGGGGCTTGTCCAGAGCTTTATCACTATTTGACTCATCTGCAGTCAGTAGTAAATGAGGGAGTGATGGATCTCAAGATTGCTGCGGTGCTTTTCCATGACTGGGTTGTCTCAGTTGGAGTGAAGAAGAGCAATAAGCAATTGGAGTTCGCTCCCACTATTGATGAACTTACAAAGTTGAATAATTTGTTGAACTAAATAATGTCTAATCTAACTACAGCCTCTTTTGATCCCGATGCTCTTCTCGCTTTAGCTGCTGAATTCAGCATCAACCTCGGTTCTGAAGCTGCCGCAGCTTCCAGTGGGAACCGTATCTGGACAAATCTCACCATTGTTGATGGAATTCGCACAGTTCAGTCTTCCTGGTTGGATGGTGCAGCAGCGGCTCAATTTGTCTGGAATCAGGAAGGTCAAACCGCTGAGTTCCTGGAAGAATTTGAAGGCTTCAGCGGTATCAATCAGTTGGGTGGCTTTATTGTCCACGCTGAACTGCAACCTCAACTGAGTGTTTACGACGCTGAGACCAATAAGAGCAAGACCTTCTGTTCTGCTACTGGCTATCAAGATGGCAACATTAAGCAGCTGGTGAAGGCGCTACCTGGGTATGTTCCTCTGCGCGGTATGTACGATGGCTGGGATCAGGGAGCTAATCGCCCCAACTATACCAAGCCTGCTCCACTGGTGAAGACCCTGGGTC
>CAZGDE010000208.1:0-12022 GCA_964524315.1 uncultured bacterium | reverse complement strand
ACGGCCTTCAAAATAGCCCTGGCGATCCGTTTCGGGAATCGTGTAAAGGCGATCGCTGGATATGACACTCTCACCCTGGAGAGCGGCACTAAAATAGTGTTCTTCGCCAATTTCATGCAGGAATGGAAAGACATCAAAGGCACATTTGCCGATCACCGCCTCTTTTTTCACGCCTGTCAGTTTCTCCATTGCCGGGTTCCAGGAGAGATAACAGCAGTTGTGATCAAAGGCAAAAATACCATCAATGCTACTGTGGGTGAGTTGGCGGGAAAACTCGATCAACTCAGCTTTTTGAATCGCGCTAGCTAAATGACTGGCTAATTGCTGCAGAAACGCAACTTCTATCTTCTGCCATTCGCGGGGGGCAGTGCAGTGGTGGGCAATTAGCAATCCCCAGAGTTTCTTTGGGGCATTCAGGTCGAATGAGTCAGGATACTCGTAGAGCAGGGTGTTATCTTGCAGAATGGGAACAACCAGACTAGCTCTGACGTTCAACTCCTCCAGAAATTCGACATGGCACTGATTGATATTGGAGGTGTGAATATTTTCAATACTGCGAACCCGCCCATTTTTGTAATGTTCGACCCAGGTTGTTTGTAAACAGGGGTCAGTGATTGTCCGTCCTAGAAGGGAGAAGGATTCTGTGCTCACAGACTCAACGACAACCTTACCACTCCAGTCCGGGTTGAACCGATAAATGACAACGCGATCGCAGCCCAACAATTGCCGCACCTCGGCAACGGTCGTGTGCAGAATTTGGCTCAGTTCGACTGACTGATAAATTCGCAGGGCGATCGCCGGAACCCGCCCAAGTAGTTCGACGGATAATAAAGCGGATTTTGACAGTTCTTTAAGCAGCATAGGACACGGTCAGACAGGAACTTTGTTCGATCCATTGGTCTTAACGTAACCAGCCAACCCTTCTCAAGTCATGAATCAAGACTGAGTGCTGGCGGCAAGCACTTCAGATGGGAGTGACCTGGTAGTGAACATGGTTTGAAAATAGCTTTGTTTCAATCCCCAACCGAACTGCTGGTGCAATCGAGCATTCACTATTAAGGCAATCCACTAAAAACTGATCTGTCTTATAGTATTCCCTCAATTTCTGTCGCTCTAACGGAGGTAAATTCCAACCAAAGCTCATATTTTGTGGTTTAAGAATTTGTTCATGGAACTGACTGAGCCAATCCGCCTGATACTGGATCCACCAAAACTGTCCTTCCTGTTCATTCGCCTCCAGGCTGGGGAATTGCGCTTTGAGTTGCGTCAAAGCATCATTCAAATCGCTGTGATATGGAAACTGACGGCCAAAGTCGAGTGCTAACCATCCTTCCAGGATGCTGTCATCGGTCGGTTGCTCTCCCAGGTGTTGGATCTGGTGATCAGTACGGGCGATCGCCCTCTGTGACCGTGCCATCCAGGCGATAGCGGTCATTGAGCGTTGCCAGGTGTGCCCCAATAAAGTGTCTGGGTACCCATGCCCTGGTCGACAATCTTACCAGTGGAATTAGCCGCAGCATCCAACATGGGCAATGCTGCGACTCGCTTCGCAGATAACTTCTGTTGCCATCGGTAGGCACTCGCCCGTCGTCTTAACGCACCGTTGTGCGCCATCTGCCGACTTCCACATTCTAGGCAGTGCAGCGGCTCTCATCCATTCGATGCAACCATTTTATACCTCACTCTCTAACAGACCAGTGTCACTTATTCAGGGAACGACTGAGAATTTACGACATCACTTTGGGGAATTGTGACCGTAAATGTTGTTCCTACATCCACCTCGCTTGCAACCGAGATGGTGCCATGATGTAAATCTAAGCACTTCTTCACAACTGCTAATCCTAATCCGGTGCCCAATATTCCACCCACATTCCTTCCACGCTGAAATGGTTCGTATAAACAATTTTGCGTTTCACGCGACATACCAATGCCTTCATCTGTAATCTCAAATACTAAGACGCTGGAGTCGTAAATAAACTTAACGTTAATCAGACCGCCATTCGGTGAATACTTAATCGCATTTGAGATTAAGTTGCTCAGAATGGAATATAACAGTTTTTCATCAACCCAGGCGTAGGTACATTGACCTTGCATCGAGAATTGAATGGAGTGCTGGGAATTACTCAGAGGTTGTAAATCTTCCAGTAAATTGAGACAGAAGGTTTGCATCTCAACTAATTTAGGGTTGAACTCTAACTTACCGGCCTCGGCCCTCGCCAGTGTCAAAATATCTGCCAGTAGTTGTGTCATTAACTGGGCGGCGGATCGAATCCGGTGGAGGCTCTTCAGTTTCTGCTTTTCAACAATAGGTTGTAGCGTTTCATCAAGAATTTGAGCTGACCCCAAAATACTGCTGAGGGGTGTGCGAAACTCATGGGAGACCATAGAAAAGAATTGCAATTTGAGTTCCCCTAACTCCTTCTCCTGGGCTAACTTTTGCTGCGACGCCTCTGCTTGCTGGCGTTTTATCAACTGCCGATAGAGTAAAGCAAAAATACTGCAAAGAATTAAGAATGTCAGAAAGGTACCCAAAAATTCCAACAACATCCGTAATTTAATACTGGCTTGAGACTGGTTGACCCAACGTTCGAGTGCCTGTTCCTCCTGTTGTTGCATATGAGAAATAAGCGTCTGGATCTCCTGCCGGTTGCGAGCGCTTGCAATGGATACGCCTACTCTAGCAGAGGGGATAGAATTCCCCTGCTGATGTAGTTGAATTGACTGTTGGGCTAGCTCCAACCGCCGCTCAATCAACTGCCTAAGTCGTTTCTGTTGTTGTTGTTGATCGGTTTCATTAGTGATTAATTCCTGCAACCGATTTAGCTTTGGAGCAATTATCTGAATTGTGCGATTGTATCGCTCTAGTTCCAAACGGTCATTAAAGAGAATATACCCACGTCGTCCCGCTTCAGCTTCATTAAGAGCAGAAAGGATGGTGATCAGTGTTTCCAGTACTTCGTGGGTTTGTCTCACCTTGTCCGCACTGTCTGCTAATTGAGTGGCATTTTGATAGGAAATGAAACTGATTCCTCCCATGAGTGCCATGACTAATCCAAAGCCGACAACGATCCATTTTCTCTCAAGCGACCATCTCATAGCTATGTCAGTTCAGCTCATAGGTTATTCCTGTCCTTTCCAGCTTAACTTGGTGAAACCCATCGAACTCCTCGCTTTACACTAGAAGTGAAAGTCGGATGTTGTAGGTTCTCAAAGCCCGATGCGTATTTTAGTTGTTGAAGATGATATTCAGATCGCCGATATGCTGACGGAAGCTCTTACCAATCGCCAGTATGTTGTTGATGTGGCACAAGACGGCGAGGAAGCATGGAACTATGCCCAGATGCTAGAGTACGATCTGGTCTTATTGGATATCACATTACCCAAATTAAATGGCCTGCGGTTATGCCAACAATTACGGAGTCACAACTTTGCCCTCCCCGTGCTCATGCTGACTGCCCGCGACACGATTGACGATAAGATTATTGGGCTCGATGCTGGGGCTGATGACTATATGGTGAAGCCCTTCGATTTAAGGGAACTGATGGCTCGCATCCGCGCCTTACTACGACGCGGCAGTTCTGCTACCACGCTGACCATAAATTGGGGCAGTTTGCAGCTTAACCCTGGTACCTATGAGGTGTTCTATGATGACACTCCCTTACATCTAACACCTAAGGAGTATGCTCTGTTGGAGTTGTTAATTGCCAATGGTCGACGCGTATTGAGTAGACCGGGAATTATTGAGCGGTTGTGGTCGCTCGACGATCCACCGACGGAGGAAACCGTTAAATCTCACATTAAAACATTACGGCAAAAGCTAAGAGAAGCAGGAGCCCCGGAAGATTTTGTCGAAACTGTGCATGGTTTGGGATATCGCCTGAAGCAGTTGGAATAGACTGAAACCATTCAGGAACAGATTAGTTGATGGGGCGTCTCCCCCAAATCTCCCCGAATTCTCCCCAGGTTTTCAACTTCAAGTAGCTAAGGTTGAGAGTAAATTGCTGCTGCATCCTTTGACTGCCAGCACATTAGATCAACGCTAGAGGTAGAAGTAACCATGGAGCGGCTTCATCCAGTGATATCTGCTCATCCATCGGCTCACCGATCACCGACACCCAATAAACCCGCCTATGCCCTGATTTCAGTTCATGGTGATCCGGCAATTGAGTTGGGGAAGGAAGGGGCAGGCGGGCAAAATCTCTATGTCCGGTTGCTCGGCTTAGCACTAGCAAAACGGGGCTGTCAGGTCGATATTGCATCAGCCATTCCAACTGTATCTAGTCGGTGGTAGCCGCAGTGAGGGTGGTGATGCTCACGAACAGGAACGTATCTATAGGATTGTGAAGGAACTCGAGTTGGAATCTGTCACGACTTTTACCGGCCCCATTTCCCAGGAACAAATCCCTGCTTACTATGCGGCGGCGGATGTTTGTGTGGTTCCCAGTTACTATGAACCCTTTGGCTTAGTGGCGATCGAAGCGATGGCTGCGGGAATTCCCGTAATCGCCAGTGATGTTGGTGGGCTGCGGTATAGTATTGTCCCCAACGAAACAGGGATGTTGGTTCCTCTGGGCAATACCGATAGCTTATCTGCAGCGATCGCCGATGTCTTTGCTGATCCAAAACGCTGGGAACTGCTGGCAAATACTGCACAACAGCGAGTTCAGTCGCAATTCAGTGTTGCCGCCATTGCTGCGCAGGTGCATCAGCTTTATCAATGTGTAGCTCCGTTCAGTTCCATCAGAAGTGTGGTTTAACAACAAAGAATAAGTACAAGAGAATATACCGAAAGCTCGCTTGATGAATGTTAGATCAATCAATTCATTCGTTGGAGGCAACCTATGTTCAATCTGAATGATGCTGTATCACATAAGTTATCTGGCTACGTTGGTAAGGTTGTTGCTTATAGCCATCGTATGGTAGACGGTGATTATCAACCAACAATCCGAGTCAAAGTCACACATGGGTTGACAACTAACCAACTCATGTTTGTCGAAGATATCGTTTCACTATGGGAACGGGTTGAACAAGCTTTGCCGCAGAATATTTAATGTCTAGTTGCGGCACTCGCTCCATTAAGCGAGCGGGAAGAAGCGATAATATTATTGCCAGCAAAAGTTTCTGTATATCTACCCGGCTTCTACCCGACTTCTCCCTACATTCTTCCCAGGTATTGCTTAAAATAAAACTTAAGCGAGTGAGCCTTGAAGTATTTCGCGTAAGGATACTAATCGATGAAATAGCAAAAAGCTCCCTTAGACACGTTCATTGATGTTCTCAGCAATGGCATTCCTAAACCCTAGTCCAGCAGGGTTTAGGTTTTTTATTTTTACTATGACTACACCTCTTAGTATGGGTGAAAAGTCTGAAAGTATGGTTCGTCTAAAGCGCCTCCCAAGATTCAGTAAGATACTCCTCAGTTTGTCTACTTCTAAGCCTAGACAACCTACGAAATAATTTAATTACAAACTAATTAATCACAATATTAAGTTTATTAGACTCATATTATCAGTCACTAGGGGGATGGATTGATCGATAGATTTTATACCCTAGTTTTAGTTACAAAATAATGCAAGAAAAATACTTTCTGGACTTAAACTCTGCACTGATCTATCTAAACACCGAACATTAGAAACTAGCCTAACAGAGGAGAAGACGCTCAGGTCTCATCTCAAGAATTATTCCGTGGAGAACGTTTAGAACAGCCCTGACTCTGGAGTTGACATGAAACAACTGCTTTATCCCAACAAATTCCTTATTTATCCCAACAAATTCCTTACACTCATCTGTAACGCATTCCTGTGCAGCATGGCTCTACTTCCAAGTGCTACTTCAGCCAATGCATTGCCAGGACAAAAACTTACGACCATCCGGCAATGGTCAAGCGAGAGCTTGTTGCTACCGCCCAATTTGGTTTATAACCCTGAATACGCTGCTTACACGGGCATGAGGACTATTGAAGGGGGCTTACTCGCACTGTATGTAAAAATCCGCCCCCAAGACAACATTTCTGTTTGGGAACAGGTTGTAACTCAGGTAAATGCGCCTAACCTGAGTTTTGCCAGAAACGATCGTGAAGGTTTAACGCTAATCGAGCGCATTTATAGTGCTGAAATTGCAGAGGATTTTCGGACATCGAAATATGTCGCAAGGATTGGTGAAACTAAGTTCTACCAAGGTAGTCAATTTGCCTACACAGTACTTGAGCAGAGCGGCATTCGGAGATTTAGTGTCATTCCAGTTAGTAACTTAAAACAGGCAATTCAACGTGAGGTTGCCTGCCAGACCGATAGCTGTGTGGTTTATCAGCCGTTTGTTCCTGTTCGCGGCAACCAGTAAGAGCTTTTGGTTCGCAAGCCCAGCGTGAGAAAACGGTTCACTGATTTCTTGTTGTCTCTTCCATACGCTGGAGCAAACTTGACCGTTATACATCTGGGTAGTCCTATTGAGGAAAGGGTAAAGAATGATGGAGTGAGGGTAAGAGAGTGTGATGGTGGGGATTTAATAATGGCTAAGGTTTGACATGAAGAAAGCTACTATTATCTTAAGTGCGATCACCCTTATTGGATTAACAAGTTGTACGGGAAATTCCATTTCATCTTTCCTCTGGATGGGTTCCCGGTCAACTGTTTCTCAATCAGATCTTGAGAAGTTACAGAAGAAATTAAATAAGGTGAAAGCTGCAGTCAATGCTGGAAATTTTGTTGTAGCTCGAAAGGAGTTCAACAAAGTTGAAACTGATTGGAAGGCAGTAGAAGTGTCTGTAAGAGTTAACTCTAGCAATGACTATACAGCCGTGGTCATCCACATGGATGACATCAAGCAAGCTCTCTACCATAAACCATTAAGTCGGGAAAAAGCAATTCTTTCGCTTCATTCTTTAGAACGAAGGATTGAGGGTTTTACTGCTCCTGAACATTCTTTAAAGAGTCGCGCTAAATTATGATAATCCCTGACTAAAGAATCTCATGGTCAAACATTCTAAAATTGATCGTATTAGAGAACATCAAGCAAATGAACGGACATTTCTGGCATGGTTACGAACATCACTTGCGTTAATTGGTTTTGGGTTTGCGATCGCTCGTTTCAGCCTATTTCTCCGTCAATTGCAAGCAACGATAACTCAACAAGAACCTGTGCAACATCCTTTTTTTAACTCTGAAACGCTGGGAGTCACTCTGGTTATGTTTGGAATTGTTGTCATTGCTTTAGCCGCCTGGCGTTACAATCGAATCTTTTTACAAATTGAGCAGGAAAATTATCGTCCTAATCGTCTTTTGGTTTGGCTCCTAACAGTGGTGGTCATGGTTTTAGGTACATTAAGTATTCCTCTAGTGTTGTGGCGCGATCACTTTCAGGAGTCTCCCAGCTCAACATCTAAAAACTCTCGATTTTGACTTTTTAGTGTGTCTTAAGCCATTGTTTTTATAGGTATAGGCAAGACAAAGGAGAAGCATTCCTACCTATTAGTAACCATGAATCTGAAGACCCGATACAGTGAGGTACACAGCCTGATACTGCCATTCTCGGTCTGGGTTTGCAAGTATCAAATATCAGTTATCCTGGGTTCTTCCGAGTTTTGCATCCTGTTGCTCGCCATTCGGCAGGCGACAAAGATTAATGAATTCTCATTCTCAAGAATAGGAACAGGTACCATGACAGCGCCATATTTACCAATAATTTAGGGCTTCTATATTTATCTTTCCCGTCCATTAGACATCCCAGTCAAGCAATCTCAGATCAGGTTATGTCACTTTTCTGTCACATTTATCATCAAACTTTGAAATAGCAGCGTCCAAAGGTGAATAGCGGCTTTAAGTTTGGTTCACGTTAGGTTTTGCAATCTCGATCAGAAAAGGGCTTATTGCTTGTAGTGGTCGTGCTAGGTTGCTTGTCAAATGCGAGCCATGCAGTTGCTACCCCCACTTTGGGCGATCGGCACGATGCTTGCCGCGATGTTGTCTGGGCGTCGTTTCGGCAGACACCCCATCCATTTTATAACAGACGCTCAGAGAAAGAGGGCATTATGACGGAACAGAATGGCACGAATGAACACCGCAAAGATGAACAACTGGAAACCTGCCGGCGTGAACCAGGGGAATATCTAACCACTAACCAGGGCGTGCGGATTGATGACACCAACAACTCGCTCAAAGCGGGAGAACGGGGTCCCACCCTGATGGAGGATTTCCATTTCCGGGAAAAGATGACCCACTTTGACCATGAACGCATCCCCGAACGAGTTGTTCATGCGAGAGGATCGGGTGCGCATGGCTACTTCCAGGTGTATGAGTCGATGGCAGAGTTCACCAAAGCCCGCTTCCTGCAAGATCCATCCGTCAAAACTCCCGTGTTTGTGCGTTTCTCGACCGTCGTAGGCTTCCGGGGATCGGCTGACACGGTTCGGGATGTGCGTGGGTTTGCCACCAAGTTCTATACGGAAGATGGGATTTATGACCTGGTAGGTAACAATATGCCGGTGTTCTTCATTCAAGATGGCATCAAGTTTCCCGATCTGGTGCATTCCGTCAAACCGCAACCGCATAACGAGATGCCTCAGGCTTCCGCTGCCCACGATAATTTCTGGGATTTCATTTCCCTGATGCCCGAATCGATGCACATGATCCTGTGGGTACTATCCGATCGCGCCTTACCACGCAGTTACCGCATGATGGAAGGGTTTGGCGTTCACACCTTCCGCTGGATTAATGAACAGGGGAAAGCTCGATTTGTGAAACTGCACTGGAAACCAACGTTGGGAATGCACGCACTGGTTTGGGATGAAGTGCAGAAATTGGCGGGTAAGGATCCGGATTACAATCGCCGTGACCTGTGGGAGGCGATCGAAATGGGCGATTATCCTGAATTCGAGTTGGGTGTGCAAATGGTTGACGAGGCAGATGAACACAAATTCGATTTCGATCTGCTCGACCCCACCAAAATCATTCCCGAAGAACTTGTGCCAGTACGACCTGTGGGCAAGATGGTGCTGAACCGTAACCCGGATAACTTCTTTGCTGAAACGGAACAGGTGGCATTTCATCCAGGACACGTAGTTCCAGGGATTGACTTCACCAATGATCCTCTGTTGCAAGGACGATTATTTTCCTACACTGACACCCAATTAATTCGTCTCGGTGGTCCTAACTTTACCGAAATTCCCATCAATCGTCCTACCTGTCCCGTTCACAACAATCAACGGGATGGTTACATGCGACAGACAATCGACAAGGGAGCCGTCAACTACTTCCCCAACACGCGTGGGGGTGGTTGTCCGATGGCGAATCCCGATAACCTGCGGGCCTATACCCACTATGCCGAGAAAGTCGAAGGAGACAAAATCCGCAAGCGCAGTGATAGCTTCCAGAACCACTACAGTCAGGCAACCCTGTTCTGGAACAGTATGTCCGAAGCGGAGAAAGACCATATCGTGTCAGCAGCTCACTTTGAATTGGCAAAAGTCGATGACAAAGCAATTCGACAACGCATGGTGGATCACTTTAACCATGTAGATCATGAATTTGCGAAACGAGTGGCACGAGGCATTGGTGTGCCTGAACCAACTGAACCCGCTAAGCAGAACCACGGTCAAAGTTCGCCTGCCTTAAGTATGGAAAACACCGTTAAGGATACGGTCAAGAGCCGCAAGATTGCCGTATTGGTGGCAGATGGGTGTAACCATTCGGAAGTGCTGGCAATGCAACAAGCTCTGCAAAATGCCGGAGCCAAAGCCCAGATCGTCGCCAAATTTGCGGGAATGGTCCGCACTGCCGATGGGCCCGATCTGGAGGTGGATAAAACCTTTTTGACCAGTGCCTCTGTCATGTTTGATGCCATCTATGTTCCCGGTGGGCAGCAAAGTATTGACGCACTGAAGCAACAGGGGGATGTCATTCACTTTATCAACGAAGCATTTCGGCATGGGAAAGCGATCGCTGCCACCAGTGAAGGCGTAGACCTGCTGAAAGCTTCAGATATTGTAGGTGCCGAGCTGGCTGATCAGGATGGACGTGTTGCGGCTGATAATGGCGTAGTTACCACCCGTCACGGTTCCATTCAGGATGTCAGCCAGCAATTTATCTCCGCGATCGCCCAACATCGGCACTGGAACCGCACCCAAAAGGAGCGCGTCCCGGCATAATCAAAAGATAACCATGGCGATGGGGTTGGCAATTCTACGGCCCCATTGCATCGCAGTACATCAATCAACACAGGAAACGAGGGGCAGGAATGATGTCAACAGCAAAGGGGAGGTTCATGCTGGGTACCAGTAGTAGCATCGCCCTTCTAATGCTTGCCAGTTGTGCCTTTGGGTCAACTCCCGTCCCACCATCGACCACGGATCGCCCAGAAACGTCGATATCGCAAGCGGTTCAAACCGGGTTTCGTCAGGTCACCGTGCTGGAAGGATTGGAGCATCCCTGGAGCATGGTCTGGTTACCCGATGGTGCAATGCTAATTACGGAACGACCCGGACGACTCCGCATCGTTCGAGATGGCAAACTGGATCCGACCCCGATCGCTGGTGTCCCAGAGGTGCTGGCTGTAGGGCAGGGTGGTTTGCTGGATATTGCCCTGCATCCTCGTTTCGCCGAAAACCGTCTGGTGTATCTGACCTATGCCCACGGCACCGAGAGTGCCAACCGCACCCGTGTTGTCCGGGCAGTCTTTGACGGCAAATCGTTGCAAAATCTCCAGGTCATCTTTGAAGTGTCACAAGCCAAGTCTGGGACGCAGCACTTTGGTTCCCGCCTGCTCTGGCTTCCTGATGGCACACTACTGGTCGCCTTTGGTGATGGCGGTAATCCCCCCGTTCAACTAGAGGGGGATCTGATTCGCAAACAAGCCCAGAATTTAGGCAGTCGCCTGGGTAAAGTTGTTCGCCTGAATGACGATGGTTCGGTGCCAAAGGATAATCCCCTCGTCAACAATTCCCAGGCTGACCCAGCGATCTGGAGCTATGGGCATCGGAACATTCAAGGTCTGGCATTCGATCCTACAACCAAGCAGATCTGGGCATCGGAACATGGAGCCAGGGGAGGCGATGAGTTGAATCTGTTACGGGCAGGCGCAAATTACGGTTGGCCGGTGGTAACGTTTAGCCGTGAATACGCCGGTCCAGAGATTACGCAGGAACGATCGCGACCCAATATGATTGACCCCAAAACTGTCTGGACACCCGCGATCGCGCCTTCCGGTTTAATGGTCTATCGGGGCGATCGCTTTCCACAGTGGCAGGGTCATCTGTTTGCCGGGGGCTTAGTTTCACAGGATGTGCGCCGTCTGGAAGTGGATGCCACGGGTAAGGTCATGCAGCAACAATCAATTGCGATCGAGCAACGGGTTCGGGATGTGCGCCAGGGACCGGATGGATTCATCTACATCCTGACTGATCAGTCAGCAGGGAAATTGATTCGACTGGAACCAACCGCTAGTTAGGTTGGGTATGCGTTGCCCATTGCCGTCGCATTGAGATATAGGATGCAACGCCCGCCTCCGGATCAGCCGTAATGGTAATACCTTCCACTTTTAACCGTTCTAAGACCCGGTAGTAATGCTCCCGCCAGCGAGATTCCTCCACTTTCTGAAACCGAACCCGCACATGAGGCAGGAGGGCACAACAGAGTTCCTCCAGGAGATGCCTGCTGCCAAACCAGAGTTCTGCCGCACCCGCTGAATGGGTGATGGAGCGGTACTTGTCCTACGTAATACGGTCAGAAAAATATCTGCCAGAGCCAGCAAACCAAAGACAGTACCGATAGCTTGCAGAAGAACTGGCATAGGATTGTGAGTGATGAAGGAAACAGCATCACCAGTATTGGCATTGCCGTTGTTCCCTTCATTATCCTTACGAGAGACTTTTAGCCCATACCCTGAAAGGAACCTATGACCAGTGACGCACCCATATTTTTATAAGTCCAGGGTTATGTCACTTTTCAGTCACATTTGTTTTTCATCTTAATGAATGACACCAGAAAATGATTTTTTCCGTTTATCTGCGTAATCATCAACAATTTAGAAC
>CAZGDE010000207.1:4569-12049 GCA_964524315.1 uncultured bacterium | reverse complement strand
CATGGCGGCACCGGGAACCCTGGTCAAACCCGTGTTGGCGGGGATCTGGCAACAGTCAGTCAGCAATCGTCCCCCCTTAGAGGTGCAGATGGAAGCACTGCGGCGAGTTGCCCCAAACCTGCAAACGGTGAGTCACTTTGCTTACTCCTGGCAGGAACCAGGAAGCGATCGCGATCGGAAATTTTGCCGGCAGTAAAACTTAGCACCACAAGCTGACATCTTCTAAAACTCGGAGTTCTGGCGTAAAACCTCTAGCAAACGAAAAGATGCAGAGAAGAACTCCGAGTTTTGCTGCGACCAGATTACTTCTTTGGTGTGAACAAATCCCCTAGCAATAATCGAGAACTTCAATCGTTAAATCATTCTTTCATTAACAAGAAATAAAGTGGGTATTTAATCTCTATTTAACTGATTATTTAATTGATGAGAATTAGCTACCAGAGACTTATATAGCAATTCTATTTGGTTTGTAAGAAAGGATGTTGTAGATGTCCTTAATCACAAAGCTTCTCCTACTCATAAAGGATTCAGAACTACGATCTATAAAGTTTTAGAAAGATTTTTATAAACTATTTTTTATAAGCTTTTTAGATCATTTTAATGACAGTTGAAGAGTCCAATTCAGTCATTAGAGAGAGGGAAATCAATTCATCAATTCTTACTGTTGAAACTATTGATGGATTGAGGAAATTTTTCATGCCACTTTACAAGATTAAAGATTTTGATCCCAATTATCGTGATCACTTTGATGGTGATGATGTTAAGCAACTCGACCTGTATTCGGGAACAGAGCGAGTTGGCGCAGTAGATGATGTTTTAGTTGATGCAGATGGTCGGTTTCGCTATTTAGTCATCAATACTGGTGCCTGGATTTTTGGCAAGAAAGTATTACTGCCAATCGGGTTGGCCCAAATTAGTTACAGCGATCGCCGTGTCTATGCGAATGGTTTAACTCGTGAGCAGGTCGAGAATTTGCCCGAGTTCAACAGTGACATGGTAGACAAGTACGATTACAACTACGAAGAGCAGGTTCGTGGTGTTTATCGTCCTGCCGCCATGAGTAATGCCCCCCTGGAGTCATCAGCCTCTCTCGATGCGTCAGCGCCCCTGGAACGGGAAGCTTACACCACATCTGGAACAACAGGGATAAATACACAAAACCAGATGCCAATGGCTTCCTTTGACCGGGATACCTACCACTATGATCGTGAACCGCACATGTTCAACATGAACGACCGTGATCATGGACAACTGAGACTTTACGAAGAGCGCCTGATTGCTAACAAACACCGTGAGAAGACAGGTGAAGTTGCCGTAGGTAAGCGGGTAGAAACCGAAACCGCACGGGTATCTGTACCAGTTGAAAAGGAACGGGTTGTGATCGAGCGGAACCCTGTCGGAACAGAGCGGGGTGTCGTAGCTAGCGATGCCGCTTTCCAGGAAGGCGAAGTTGCCCGCGTGGAAGTCTTTGAGGAAACACCGGATATCCACAAAGAAGCGTTTGTACGCGAAGAAGTCAATGTTCGTAAGGTGGTTGACCGGGATACCGTCAACGCTGAGGAACAAATTCGGCGGGAAGAACTGGATGTGAATACGCAGGGTAACCCTGTCATTGACAAAAAACGCGATCGCATCTAGTGAATAACCAGGCAACCCACCATAACGATGGTGGACGGGAAGTTAACGAATGCCGGGGATGAACATCCCCTCTAGGCACAACCGGCAACGGTTGACCGACTACGGAATCTTGTCCCGGCCAATGCTGCAGGATAAGGTTCCGTACCTCCCGTATTACTTCCTTTAATTTGCTTATTTAAGAACTGTTTATTTAAGAAAATATGCAACCGTCACCCACGAATCTACCCCAATTAGCTAAGCAGCAAAATCAACGTTATGCGGCCCTACAAGCCAGTATTAATAACCTGAGAACTAGATTGAAAAACTTCTCGGTAGTTAATCAACTAGAGCAAATGATTGGTCGGGTGACAGACATTATTCTGGACGCTAATAATCGACCCAATTTAGTCATCTCTACGCCTGATACGACAGATGGCCCGATGATGACTCTCAGTACTGGTTTGATTCAAAATGTTGATATTAAATCGCGGTTAATTCAGGTAGACACCGTCGAGCAACCCGTTCCCCAAAGTAACCCTACCGGATCTTTAGAACCATCTATACCAGCAGTTGCTATGGGCACGAGTCCGGCGGATGTGGCGATTACCAATGCGCTGGTACAGCATGGGACAAATGTGATTACCGGATACTCCGACACAACGATCGCCCTTCTGGCAGAACGACTCAAAGTTGATTACAACCGTCGCAAGATTGGCGAAGTCGTGGTTCGCAAAACGATTGAAACACGGGTGGTAGAAGTTCCAGTTCGTTACGAACGATTGATTGTGGAACAGGTTAGCCCAGAACACAAACACCTTGCCGATGTCCGACTGGGTGATGATAGCTTACCCGATCACCTCGAATCGTCGCCTGGACTGGATCAGCCTCCAGCCATCATGGGCCATCCAATCGTCAGTGGGGAATTTGCGACACCCGGTATTGCCAGTCAGGTGTTGAACGCGATCGCCCGCTTACCCCATTCCTGCCAGAAAGTTCGCATTGAAATCGAACTGGCAGATCCAAGCCTGGTAGACATGTACCAGAAATGGTTGAATTCGTCCCATTAAGGCCAGCACCGCCTGCGTGGGTGGAAATGTTTGGTAAGGGCATATCGAAATATGCCCTTACCGATGCTTCGTGCTATCAGTCACTAATCGCGGGCGCGATCGCGGTAATGATGCCGCAGTGATTGATGGATTTTCTTCCAACGGTCTTTCTCAAGCTGACTGGCACGTTGATCCTGCTTGCGAGTCAGATAGCGCAGTTCGCGCTGCAGCTTCTGATAATTCAGCCAGCGAGCCTCATCCAGATACCCCATTGCTAGTGCCTGTTGCACCGCACAGCCTGGTTCATTGCCATGCTGACAGTTGCGAAAACGGCAATCCTGCTCCAGGGCTTCAATGTCAGCGAAGGTTTCCGGGATACCGGTATCACCAGACCAGATTTGAATCTCGCGCATGCCCGGTGTGTCAATCATCACGCCACCAGACGGTAGCAGGATTAACTCACGATGGGTCGTCGTGTGTTTACCCCGGCTATCATGCCTGCGAACAGACTGCACTGCCTGAGTATCCTTACCACGCAGTTGATTAATCAGTGTTGACTTACCAACACCTGATGAACCCAAGAGCGCGATCGTCTGGCCCACTCGCAAAAAAGGCTGGAGTTGTTCCAATCCTTCGTTGTAAGCAGCACTAAGCGTCACCACAGGTACACCCACGGCAATCGCTTCTACGGCGGCGACCCGTTCCGCTGGGCGATCGCACATATCCACCTTGTTCAGAACGACTACGGGATTTGCGCCACATTCCCAAATCAGCGTCAGATAACGCTCAATCCGACGCAGGTTAAAGTCGCCATCCAAGCCCGACACCAGAAACGCGGTATCCACATTGGCAGCAATCACCTGTTCCGTCGTCGTTGTGCCTGCCAACTTGCGTGAAAAGTAACTCTTACGAGGCAAAACCGCGTGAATCGTTGCCTGTTTCTCTGCCTCACGCAGGCGGATCACCACCCAATCACCTACTGCTGGCAAATCTGCCATTGCCGTTGCCTGATAGCGTAACTTGCCTGTCAGGTCTGCCGTCACCTCCCCCATTTCGGTATAGAGAATGCAGGCATCACGATGCACAATGGCAACCCGGCCAACGCAAAATCCCTGTTGGCAATAGGGAGCATAGGCAGAAGCAAAAAAATCACTCCAGCCGATTACAGCTAAATCCATGACTTAATTCCTCAATCTGTGGCGTGGTATCAATCAGCGCACAGAGGAGGTCTAACGTTGCTCCGTTGGTTGGAGAATTGCAGGAGACTCCCTGTGCTAACGGTTGGGGCTAACGCCCACCACAAGGACCGCCATTGTCTGAAGTGTCATCATTGTTCTACCTCCAGTCACAACATATCCATGTAATAACACAGGCAAAGAGAAGCATTCCTGACGTTGCTGATTCTAACGATGAATTAAGCGTTGGCTCAATTGAAACGTCATTCCCATTCATTCTGCTTTCAGCACCACCCTATTCCTGACATTTACCCGTCACAAGCGGACGGCCCCCGCCTGACAATCACGCAACCACGCCCGCACTGCCTGTGCCGTTAAGCCCTGACTACTCTCAACGGGTGGTGTAACAGGTTGCTGACCCGCCGGAAACTGACCCAACCGCGAAAACATCAGGGCTATCCGCCAACCATCCTGAGTCCGCGTCAGAAATAACCAGTGATAGTGCTGCAACTCAGCTATTGTTTGGCCGCTATACTGCCGTTCCAAAACGGTAAAAAAGACCTGGTGCAGGTTGTGATCCACTGGGTTGTCGTATTCGTCGGAAACGGTGGGCAGTGGCTCCAGTTCAGGCTGGCTAGCCAGCACCGCATAGGTTCGGCCTTCTGGACGTTGTCGTAGCGATCGCAGGTACTGCCGATTCATGTAATTGGGCAAATCCCGCAGCAGGGCCGGAGTGAGCGTTGCCACATTCTCTGGGCAAGTCACACGGGGACGAATGTAGTCCGGTTTAGCAGATTCCGGTTTAGCAGATTCCGGTTTAGCAGATTCTGGTTTAGCAGGCTGATTTGACTGCGCAACAACTGGTGGGGCAGTTGCTATCACCACTGGCACTATCAGACATAGGGCGATCGCTCCAGGAATCAAGCGCCATATCGGACAGCGCGATCGCCCCAGAACGGGAACAGTTGCTAAAGCTGTAGAGAGAAACTTGGGCTGCTCAGCCATACATTCAACTACCACCACTCCCGATTCCCCACTCGCCCTATTCGCCTTGTTCCAATTCCGCGCAAATTCGTGCAAAGGCTGCCTCTGGATCGGGTGCTGCCGTAATCGGCCGACCAATCACCAGGTAATCGGCCCCCGCCTGGAGAGCTGCTGCGGGGGTAACGGTTCGTTTCTGATCACCGGACTCTGCCCACGTTGGTCGCACACCCGGGCACACCAGTAAAAACTCCTTGCCACAAACATCCCGGAGCTGCGCGACCTCCTGAGGTGAACACACTGCCCCCGCCAGCCCACTCGACTGAGCCAGGAGCGCCATATGCAAGACGTATTCAGGCAATTCCAGCGGAATCTTCAGGTCAAAGGCCAGTGTCCGGGCGGTCAAGCTGGTCAGAACAGTCACTCCCAGAAGTTGGGGTGGTTGGTACCCGGCATTACTCGCCGCTGCGATTGCGGCTTCCTGGGATGCCTGCAACGCCTCCTTGCCTGCTGGTACATGCACCGTCAACAAATCAACCCCGTAACGGGCAGCAGCACGACAGGCACCGGCCATTGTATTAGGGATGTCATGCAGTTTGAGATCGAGAAAGATACGGTTCTGGCGAGTTTTCAGTTCCGTCAAAATGCTCGGCCCCGCACTGATAAATAATTCTAGACCCACTTTCCAGAAAGTGACCTGGGGCAATCGATCCACAAGGGCGATCGCTGCCGCAGCACTTGGCACATCCAGGGGCACAATCACACGTTCAGCAACAGACATAAACAACCTTCATCGCTCTACTTAGCATAATCGGGTGTTGCTGATTCTAAGTATGAATTAAGCGCTGGCTAAATTAGAACTTCGTGCCAATTCATCCGGCTTTCAGCACCACCCATCATCCGTCTTCATCCTGTCTCTGACAAAAATGCTGCGTTAGCCTCCTCCTCAGTTAGGGCATCTTTCTTTTCAGAAGCTAAATCCCCCTTGTGGTGATCGTTGCAGGTGGGATGTTGGCGATCGCCCCAATTCAAACAACCGCCATGAAACACTCCCTCCGCCAGAGACACCAGCCCCGGCTAGCAGTCTACTGGACACAAACTGTCACATTTATCCAAACTGCCACATTTATCCAAACTGCCACACTTCTATCAGCAACGGTTCTATCAACCCTCCTTGCAGGGCAAATGGCCGCACAGACCATTCCCCCAACTGCCAAACCCGATACCACCCAGTTATTTAACCAGGCCGCCGCCAAGCATCGCCGCGAATTGAACAATCTCATGAATCAACGTGGTGCGTCCCAGGTCAGGTTATCAGGTTTGACTGTGGCAAAAATCATGGCTGTGCTTGCGGCAAAGAACCACGAAGAGGCAACCGATGCCACCTATCCTGAGCAAACCGGAATTCTGTTCTATGCCTACGAGAACGATACCTTACAAACCTGGTTAGTGACAGCCGATGGCATACAGGCGTACCACCACCAGCAAATACAGGTGTCAGCTCTGCGTCAAGCGATCGCCAATCTCCGTGCGGCTCTGAATGTTGATTCGTTACAACAGACTCGCATTCCTCACCCACGGGGGATTCAGGTAGTGAAAAGCGCTGATGCAAAACCACCGGAAGACCGGGCGATCGCCCAGGTGACCCAATTACTTTTGCCAGCTCCAATCGCCACCCAATTAGCGTTGGTCAAACATTTGATTGTGGTACCGGTGCTAGATTTAGGTACCGTTCCCTATGCCATCCTGCAACCGTTTCAGTCAAAGACCCTGCTAGTGGAAAAGATGTCAGTGGCGATCGCTCCCAGTCTGTTTGATGTGGGACAAACGATCGCACCCTGGTATCCCCAATTTGCCACCCCGATGGTGGTGGGTAATCCGTTTCTACCAGTCCATCCCAATTGGGAGGTGCCGCCCCTGCCGGGAGCCGAACAGGAAGCGAAGGCAGTTGGCAAACTATTACAGGCAACACCGATTCTGGGTAAGGCAGCAACGAAGGCGGCGATCGTGCCTCTGGCTCCCAAGGCCGACTTTCTTTACTTTGCGTCCCATGGTATTGCCAGCAGTGATAACCCACTCACGGGTGGTTTCCTGATGTTGTCAGCACCGACACTGGATCAAGGTTGGTGGACTGCAAGGGAGATCCAGCAAACCCGCTTGCAAGCACAGATTGCCGTCTTAAGTGCCTGTCAGACTGGCCTGGGACAGACGCATGACGCAGGTATTATCGGGTTGGCGCGGGCCTTCCAACTTGCGGGGGTTCCCCGTGTGGTGATGAGTTTATGGAGTGTGGACGATGCTGCTACCAATGAGCTAATGCAATCCTTCGTCAAGCACCTGGCAACCGAAATACCTGCTGAGGCACTACGACAGGCAATGCTGGAGACGAAAGTCAAACGTCCTACTCCAGCACAGTGGGCATCATTCGTGCTGTTTGGTACACCCCGCTAAGGCAAGACCTCGGAGCTTTTGGAAACCTCCGAGGTCTGTAACACGTACTAGGCGACAAAACGAACGAATTTGTTCTTACCCAGTTGCAGCACTTTCCCATCCAGATCGGCGGTAGTTTCAAAGGTGAGATTCACGTCATCAACCTTTTCGCCATCCAGACGCACGGCACCGCCCTGAATTTGGCGACGGGCATCGGAACTGCTCTTACAT
>CAZGDE010000207.1:0-4559 GCA_964524315.1 uncultured bacterium | reverse complement strand
CCGCTGGCACTAACCAGGTAAAACAGCTTGGCAGGAAACTGAATGGCCGTCAGGGAAAATTCAGGGACACTGTCCGCCTGGGTGGTTGAACCACTCACCAGGGCGATCGCGTCTTGCTGAGCTTGTTTTGCAGCGGCTTCCCCGTGATACTGAGTGGTAATCGTTAGAGCCAGTAACTTCTGAGCCTCGCGAGGATTGGCGGGTATCTGGTCTAAGGGCAGATTGGTCAACAACTCAAAATACTGGGCTATCAATTTGTCGGGTGTCTTTTCCAGCTTCGAGTACATGGTCAAGGCATCTTCCGTCAGGGCCACGTAATTACCGAGTGACTTTGACATTTTCTGGATGCCATCAGTGCCCAATAAAATGGGGACTAGAAGACCAAACTGGGGACGCAGACCAAAGTGGCGCTGTAAATCTCTTCCTACAGCAATATTAAATTTTTGATCGGTACCCCCCAACTCCACATCGGCTTCTACAGCCACCGAATCAAATCCCTGCATCAAGGGATAGAGAAATTCATGTAAGAAAATTGGATTATTTTTCTCATAGCGATCGGCAAATCCTTCCTTTGCCAGCATTTGCCCAACCGTCATCTGAGAGAGCAATTCCAGGATTTTACCCAGATCTAGATTGGAAAGCCACTCAGAGTTGTAGCGAATCTCTAACCGTCCCGGAGTGTCAAAATCAAGGATTGGACGCACCTGATCAAGGTAGGTCTGGGCATTGGCAGCAACCTGTTCCGCCGTTAACTGCTTCCGCACCTCGGATTTACCTTCTGGATCACCAATGCGCGCCGTAAAGTCACCAATAATTAGTACAGCGGTATGGCCAGCGTCCTGAAAGGCACGCAGCTTTCGGACAGGGATACTGTGCCCCAAGTGAATGTCAGCACCCGTAGGATCAATACCCAATTTGATGCGCAGCGGGCGATCGCTGGTCGCCAAACGCCGTTCTAAATTATCATCAGGACTAGTTGATTCTGTCTGGTCAGGAAAAATTTCACTAATGCCACGCCGCAACCAGGTCGTGTCCAGATCCGTGTCTGGGGTTCGATTAGATACCATGCTCTGCAATTTTTCTGTTGAATTCGCTACACTCACTGATTAACGTTTATCACTAAACGAACAGCCTACTATAATTGCAACGTTAAAGCTGCGTTCTCAGGTTACTATACTGACCTGATCCGTGTGCCCCCACGTTAACGTGCTTTAATCCTGGCTGTGTTTTATCCTCCCTCCGGGTGAGTATCCGCCCATATCAATCTGGGACATCAGTGCTACGCTTCTGCTAGAACAAAACTATCCAAACATCACTACTAGCATCCTGATAGTGGCATGCAAGGCATGATTTATGAATTAGTCACCCGTTTAATCTGAGTTTTGTATATAACATTAGTGCGATCGCTATTTTTCTTTATTTGGGAATAAAATCGTCGTGGCATCCAACACCCTGCAACATCCAAAGCAATCCGGCACTCCAGAGACGATCTACCAGGTTATTAAGACGGTCAGTAAGGTAACTGGTGGGATGGTACTGGGGATCACGATGCTCACCAGTTCAGTCGTCGCAGGCGGGCTGGTGGGTCTGGCGATTAGCTTTCGTAATCTGCCCGATGTCAGAGTGTTACGCAGTTATGTCCCCAGCGAAACGACCCACATCTATGATGTCAAAGGCAAACTGCTAACCAGCATCCACGGTGAGGCCAACCGGGAAGTTGTCCCACTCAATAAAATTTCCCCCGACCTGAAGCGGGCTGTACTGGCGATCGAAGACAGTTATTTCTTTTCCCATCGGGGTGTCAATCCGGGGGCAGTGCTACGGGCACTATTGGCTAACCTGGAGCGGGGAGAAACCGTCGAGGGTGGTTCAACCCTGACCATGCAGTTGGTGAAAAACCTGTTTCTCACCCCCCAACGCACCTTCAGCCGGAAGGTAGCAGAAGCAGTACTGGCACTCCGGTTAGAGCAAATTCTCAGCAAAGACCAAATTCTCGAACTGTACCTGAACCAGGTCTATTGGGGACACAACACCTACGGAATTGAAACGGCATCGCAAAGTTATTTTGGCAAATCTGCCGAAAAGCTGAACCTGGCAGAGTCCGCAATGATCGCCGGGTTAATTCAGGCACCGGAAAGCTTGAGCCCATTTATTGATTACAAACGAGCAAAACAGCGGCAACTCGTCGTCCTGAATCGGATGAAGGAATTGAAATGGATTACCCCCCAGGAAG
The DNA here is from genome assembly GCA_964524315.1 of uncultured bacterium. Lineage (GTDB taxonomy): Bacteria > Cyanobacteriota > Cyanobacteriia > Leptolyngbyales > Leptolyngbyaceae > CAZGDE01. Next base: position 2,326 of record CAZGDE010000207.1, on the reverse strand, counting down.
CCGCCACCGCTCGCCAACAACCATTGAAATTAGGTAAGATCACATCCTTCCAGGGCAGTGAAATTCCCTACGTAACTGAAGCAGCGGTACAAGAACTGACCAAGCGATTCGGGCGCGAAGCACTGCTCAAAGGTGGAATGCGCATTCAAACAACCGTCGATACCCGCCTTCAACGGGTAGCGGAAGATGTAGTTCGGCGGGGGCACCAGAGTCTATTGAATCAAGGTGTGTACGCAGATCAGATGTCTCTGGTAGCGGTCGACCCCCGAACGCACTTTGTCAAAGCTATGGTCGGTGGGGTCGACTATCGAAAGAGCCAATATAACCGGGCTATTCAAGCCCTCCGGCAACCGGGTTCAGCGTTCAAACCCTTCGTCTACTACACTGCCTTTGCGTCGGGTAAATATACGCCTGAAACGGTAGTATCTGATAGTCCTGTCAGCTATCCCGATGGCTATGAATATTATTCGCCCCAGAACTACGATGGTTCTTTCTCTGGGCCCATTACCGCCCGACAGGCCCTCGAAGTCTCGCGTAACGTTCCGGCTGTCAGGATTGGGCAAGACATTGGCCTGAATAAGGTCATCGATGTTTGTCGCACAATTGGGATTCGCTCACCGATTGAACCTGTCGTTTCCCTGCCGCTCGGGGCTGTTGACTTGACCCCACTCGAAATGGCTAGTGCCTATGCCACTTTTGCCAGCAATGGTTGGTACTCGGAAACGACCCTGATTGTTCAGGTGACCGATAGTACGGGTAATGTGCTGTTGGATAATACCCCAAAACCTCAGTTAGTGCTTGATCCTTGGGCAGCAGCATCGCTGAACAGCGTACTCCAAGGGGTTATTACACGGGGAACGGCAACATCCGCCCAAATTGGTCGTCCTGCTGCTGGAAAAACGGGAACAACTTCTTCCGAACGGGATATCTGGTTTGTAGGTTATGTCCCCCAACTGGCTACAGCTGTTTGGGTTGGTAACGATGATTATTCACCCATAGGCTATGGTGCAACGGGTGGTACCTATGTGGCCCCGGTCTGGCGCGACTTCATGGAACTGGCCCTACGTGGGGTACCTGTGGAAGATTTCAAACCCGCGTCCAGTTTCCCCCGCCCCTAAATAGGCGGGTAGTGCCTCACAGGACGGGATGGAGTGAGGGTAAGCGGGCCAGAAATTCCCACCATCACACTCTCTTACCCTCACTCCATCATTCTTTATCCTTGCCTAAATAGGACTACCAACAGGCGTATGGGTATAGAGTTAGCTCGTTGATAGGTGATACCCAACTAAATGCGTGATTAGATCACGAAACGAGCCTATGGAAGTTTCTCAACTTCAGATTTCATCCGTTCCAGGGTCAGGTTCATCTGGTCGAACATTTGTTGGGGAGTAATACCAAACTGTCCCAGTTGGGTACGCAGCTGCTCAACCGTCATTTGGGCCATAAAATCTTCTGAAAGCTCAAACCGCTTCATGAAGATACGGTAGCGATCCATGATAGATTCCATCTGCTCGATGAACAGCTTTTTTCCTTCGCGATCGAACTTACCGTAATCACCACCCAACTTCATGAGTGATTGATAATCCTCAAACAGTTGCTTAGCTTCGTGCTGAATAATCTCGGAGTCAAAAAATCCCATCGCTGTAGTTAAATGATGATTTCAACCGGGCAAAAATTGCTGCACCTGCAGGTTATGAGATTATTCTAGTAGAGTCGTTTGCACTGGTTAAGAGGTTTACAGGTAGGGGTTTCACTACTTGGTTGTTCCAGGGTTACCCTTCGCTACTTTACCCACAGCGGCTCGACCTACGCCTTTTTCGAGCGGAAGAAACCAAATAACCCACCCGTTTTTGCCTGCTGGGGTTTGTTAGCAGCCGATTTGCCATTTTGTGGCGGTGTCGTCGAAGTAAGCTGAATACCTAGCTTAGCCGCATATTTTTGGGCCAATGGATCGTCGGGGTTTAACTTGAGCGCCTGTTTGAAATACACGGTTGCCATACCACGTAAGTTCTGTTGCAGATAGGCCACGCCCAGCAAAGAGTGATATTCGCTTGTGTTTGCCTCAATCTTAATCGCATCACGCAGTTCTTGAATTGCCTGTGCCCAGTTAGCATTTTTCATGTATTCTTGAGCGCGGCGGTAATGTCGCTGGGCATAGTTTTCAGTAACCGTCTCTGGCCCTGTGGGTACCGGAGTAAACTGAACAGGTTTTGCTTCATCCGCCTTCACCAGCCCTGTACGTTTCTCACGGATGAATACCTCACCCATTTTTAGCTGGAGGTATACCAGATTAAGTTCGTCCAGTTGTTGGGTTGTTGGTTCAAAG
>CAZGDE010000206.1:0-12090 GCA_964524315.1 uncultured bacterium | reverse complement strand
CGCAGGCGCAGGTGCAGTACCTTGCTGATGCCGTCAGGGATAATACGCTTGCTCGTTGCAATCCGTTCGAGCTAAAAGCACGCCGATTGGTTAAAGGTGGCAGGCGCTCGTTTCAGGGAACGCTCCATCAAACTGCTGAGGTCTTACTTCTGGAACTGGAAGCCCACTCACTGGGTCACCCCTGTCTCCATGCCAGTCAGTTCTACCATCGTTTGCAAGCTGCTATTTCGCGACTGCGTCATACGACTAATCTTGCCGAACTGACCCAGGTGCTTGCCCAGGATGTCAAGGCGATTACGGGCTGCGATCGCGTCATGATTTACCGTTTCGAAGCCGATGATCACGGAGTCGTCATTGCCGAAGAAAAAGAGGATCACTTAGACAGCTTTCTAGGGTTACACTATCCCGCCTTTGATATTCCCGTTCCAGCACGCAAACTGTTCTATGGCAACTGGGTACGCCATATTCCGGATGTCAATTACACGCCTGCCGATTTGATGCCGGCGTCAGATGTGTCAGTTGATTTAAGTACGTGCTTGTTACGGGGGGTTGCTCCTTGCCACATTGAGTACTTGCAAAATATGGGGGTGGCTGCATCACTGACGATTTCCCTGGTCGATGATCAGCGATTGTGGGGGTTGATTGCCTGCCATCATTACAGTCTCCATTGGTTGGATTATGAAACCCGCAAAACCTGTGAATTTCTCGGTCAGTTCGCCTCAGTTGAACTGGTACATCAGCAAGAGCGGGAACTCAACCAATATCGCACTCAAGTCAGCACCATTCAAGCCCAACTACAGCGGGAATTTCTCCAGGATGCTAATTTTATCGAGCAGGTATTGACTCGTAATGGTGTCCAACTACTGGATCTGGTTCATGCCCAGGGGGTCGCCATTCTGCTGGATGGACGACTGACACTGATTGGTGCTACACCTACCGTTACCGAAGTCAAGGACCTGGTGGAATGGTTGGGACAAAACCATCTCCAACCGTCGCACATTGGTCACCCTGCTGCTACACCCGCTTCCAACGAGCGAGTGTTTGTAACCAGTTCTCTGGCGCGGCTCTATCCGCCTGCTGCCCAATTCCAGTCCCATGGGAGTGGAGTTCTGGCAATTTCGATCTGGTTAAGTCAGGCAGCGCAGAAGGCATATCACATTCTCTGGTTCCGACCCGAACAAATTCAAACCGTCAACTGGGCAGGAAACCCGCAGGATGCGGTCACGGTTGATGACTACGGTAATTTGCGTCTGTGTCCCCGAACCTCATTTGCCCTCTGGCAGGAAACTGTGCAGGGCATGTCTACTCCCTGGCAACGGGCAGAGGTGGATACTGCTCTTGCTATGCGTAATACGCTGATGCTGGCGGTGTTGGAGTTTTCCCAGGCTGCCCTGGCGCAAGCTGCCGAACAAGCCGCGATCGCCAATCGGGCAAAAAGTCAGTTCCTCGCCAAGATGAGCCATGAACTGCGCACGCCCCTCAATGCCATTTTGGGCTTTACCCAGTTGATGACCCGCAATGATGACACCCCGACCGAGTTTCAAAACCATTTAGGCATCATTAGTCGTAGCGGTGAACATTTGTTGACTTTAATTAATGATGTTCTGGAAATGTCCAAAATTGAGGCCGGGCAAATTGCGCTTTCAGAACGGCCGTTCCATCTGCAACGGCTCCTCAATTCCATCTATGAAATGTTTGCCCTGAAGGCTTCCCAAAAAGGGTTAAGGCTGATTCTAGAGCAGCATCCTCAGGTACCTTGCTACGTTTACAGCGATGAGGCGAAGTTGCGTCAAATTCTGATTAATTTGATCAGCAACGCCATCAAATTTACTACATGGGGTAGTGTGACGTTACGGGTCAATGCGGCACCGGTCAGGTTCGCTACGGGGACGGATGCTGCCAGTAGCCCAGGGTCAGCAGATGAGGCGATCGCCCTCTATTTTGAAGTCGTTGATACGGGTTGTGGCATTGATATCCGGCATTGGGATTCTATTTTTGAAGCATTTATGCAAACGGAACAGGGACGGCGGGTGGATGGTACCGGCCTGGGATTGGCGATCAGTCGCCAGTTTGCCCGTTTAATGGGCGGTAATATTACTGTCCAAAGCACCATTAACCAGGGCAGTACGTTTACTTGCAAGGTATTGCTTCGCCAACCCGCATCCCTGGCACTGGTGGAACCTGAATCAACTGTGCAACCAGTGGTTGGTCTGGCTCCTAACCAACCAACCTATCGCATTCTCATTGTGGAAGATGTGCCCGAAAATCGTCAGTTGCTACTGGCACTCTTACGACCGATTGGCTTTGATGTCAGTGTTGTTGAGAACGGGGCCGAGGCGATCGATCGCTGGCACACCTGGCATCCCCACTTGATTTTGATGGACATCCACATGCCAACGATGGATGGTTATGCTGCTACCAGTGAGATTCGGTTGCAAGAACAACGGTGCGACGGGGATGGAGATACACCCCTCCCTCCGACAAAAATTATTGCCCTCACTGCCTATGCGTTCGAATCTGATCGGGCTGACAGTTTGGCGGTCGGTTGTGATGACTACCTGGCCAAACCATTTACCGAAACCGCTCTTTTGGCGACTATTGCCCGCCATTTGCCGGTTTGCTACCGCTATGCTGACACCGATTTTGCGGTGCCTATGTCTCTGTACCAGAGAACGTTGACTCAGCAAGACTTCAAGAATATGTCCCTGGAATGGATCGCTCAGGTTTATGAGGCAGCCCTTGATTTGAGTGATGACAAGATCCGGAGCCTGATTGACCAGATTCCTGCATCTGAGGAATTTCTCATTCAAGGCATGACATTTCTCGTCGATAACTTTCAACTGGAAGCGATCGCCACCCTAACTCAGACTTAGGGAGAACATTATGCCGACACTAACCCAACCCCATGCTGTACCCAATATTCTCATTGTGGATGATACCCCCGATAATCTGCGGCTACTAGCAAAGATGCTGGAAGGGTGCGGCTACACAGTGCGGAAAGCTCTCAGTGGCAAAATGGCCCTCCAGGGCATTCAACGGAACCCACCTGATTTGATTCTCCTGGATATCAGCATGCCAGATATGGATGGGTATGAGGTTTGTCAGCAATTAAAAGCCTCCCCTCTCACGGCCCATATTCCCATCATTTTTATTAGTGCTCTGAATCGGATTAATGACAAGGTGCGGGCCTTTGAAATGGGTGGGCAGGATTACATCACCAAACCCTTTCAAGATCTAGAAGTATTGCTACGAGTCAAAAATCAATTACTCATTCAGCAACAACGCCAGCAATTATTGGAGCAAAATCAACGCCTGGAGCAGGAAATTCAAGAACGATTGCGGGCAGAAGCCGCTGTCAGACAGTTATCCTTGACCGACGAGTTGACAGGACTCCATAATCGGCGTGGGTTCTTTTTATTGGCCGATCAACAGCTCAAAATGGCGCGACGCAGCTATATTTCGTGCTGTTTGTTGTTTGCCGACCTGGATGGCCTCAAGGCTTTGAACGATTCTCTGGGGCATGAAATGGGCGATCGCCTGCTGGTGGATGCGGCCCAGTTGTTGAAACAGACCTTTCGTGACTCGGATATTGTCGCTCGCCTGGGGGGAGACGAGTTTGTGGTGTTAATTGCCGCTTGTACAGGTAGTACGAATGACTTTGATCAACGACTACAAACGAGTATTGAGCAGTTCAATCAAACGGGCGATCGGCCCTATCAGTTGTCAATGAGCGTCGGCTTACAATTCTGGGCGGCCACTGACAATATTTCCCTGGAACAGCTCGTGGCTCAGGCGGACAAACGGATGTATGACCACAAACGAACCAAACGTCCCACCCCCAAATCGCTCTTGTAGAGGTGTTTGTAACTGTAGATTTAGCCCTAACGTTTGACTATGGACGAACGGGGTATTATCCGCTGCCCTTTCTAAGGCAATACTTCCCCAAGAATTTTGGACGTTGCTGATTCTGCGATTCGTACCACCGAATTTTGTCCATGTGGTGGCTACATTCTGGACGCTAAATCAAAGTAACAACGCCTGTATCCAGGTCGTATCGTCCACCCACGATTTTGAGCTTGCCATCGTGCGATCGCTGCGTCAAAATTTTGGAGTTCTGTTTCAGTTTCTCAATCTGGTATTGCACATTCGCGACTACGGCCTGCTCCACCCTATCGGTCGATATATCTTTCACTTTGGCGAGGGCGGGTTTAATCGCTTTCACAAATGAGCCAATTTGCCCCGGTAACGCTTCGGCCTGGACTGCTGCTGTGACTGCGCCACATCGTTCGTGCCCTAATACCATCACCAGCGGGGTGCCCAGCATGGCGACCGCATATTCCACACTGCCCATTACCTCTGGGGTAACAATGTTTCCCGCAATGCGAATATCAAACAAGTCACCAATCCCTTCATCAAATAACAGTTCGGGTGGCACGCGCGAATCGGCACAGGTGAGTAGGGTGGCAAAGGGGTGTTGAGCCTGGGCAACTTCCTGGAGGCGATCGCGGGATTGATCGGGGTGGACTCCCCGTTGCTGGACAAAGCGTTGGTTCCCATCCAGCAGGCGTTGCAGTGCGGCGTCGGGTTCAAGTGAGGTTGTCGGGTTGGCCAGGGCTGCCTGGCTAGACAGGCTCCACCCACTACCTGCCGCGATCGCGGCAGCTAACGACAACCCCCCTTTACCAGTCATACCGAAAAATTGACGACGGCTAATTAATGAATGGTTCTGATTCATAGCGACTTTGCGGCAATTCCTTGAAGTACTTTTCTGTGGCCTGGCCGTGTCATTATCCGCTTCCTTTCTGGCACAGGTATGTCTATGACTCGCTCGTGATGACGCCATAGATCTCATCTGCGGCGATGGCTGAGAAAATCTGACCCAGAAAGGCTAGCTCAAGGTAAGGGCGCAAGACATTCCACCCTTACGGAGAACGGTTTTCCCGACCTGATGGTGAAAGAGTAGCAGTAGAGTCTCTTTCATGCCCACCCAAATCTTTACCAGTTACATGGACACCGACTACATGGACGAGACACACCGAACGGAACGAATTTCCAGCGCATCCGATACATAGCAGGTTCCCCCAAACTTATTCAGAATGGGACGAATGGCTTCCACTGCTGCCTTGATCTTGTCCGGTGGACAAAAGGCAATGACGTAGACGTTGTCCAGCATCGTCATGTCTAAATCTTCTGTGCCATAATGCCCACCCAAACCCTGACCGGCGACATTACGAATGACCATATGTCCGCCGATTCCTGCTTGTCTTAAACCATCTAAAATTTTGGCCAACTCAAAAGAATTTGCAATGATTTCTATTCGTTTGACGGCATGCATGGTGTTAACTCCAGAGCATATTAATGACGTACAAATAAAGGGGAATACCGACAATGATATTGAACGGAAAGGTCACCGCTAGAGCCGTAGAAACGTACAGACTGGGATTGGCTTCTGGAACTGTTAACCGCATGGCGGCTGGAACGGCAATGTAGGAAGCACTGGCGCACAACACTGCAAATAGCAAGGAATTCCCTGGCGGCATACCAATTAATTTCGCAATCAATAACCCAATACCAGCATTCAGGATTGGGATCAGTATGGCAAATGCAATCAGAAAAATGCCCGTTTTTTGCAAGTCTTTAATCCTTCTGGCGGCAACTAACCCCATATCCAACAGAAAGAAGGTCAACACACCATAAAACATCCCCTGGGCAAAGGGTTCTAATGTTTTCCAACCATGCTCACCTGTCAGAAAACCAATGAACAAGCTACCCACAAGTAAAAAGACGGAACTATTGAGAAATGCCTCTTGTAACACCTCTGACCAGGCAAAATCCCGTTCCTTCGCATCGGCAGTAAAGAAATTGACCAGAATTAAACCAACGATGATTGCTGGTGATTCCATCAGGGCCAGAGCTGCCACCATATAACCATCAAAGTCGATGCCCAGTTCTCCGAGAAAGGCGCTGGCAGTAATAAAGGTGACGGCACTAATCGAACCATAGGTGGCTGCGATCGCGGCGGCATCGTAGATATCTAACTTCAACCGCAGAATAAAAAAGGTGTAGATCGGTACTGCACACGCCATCACCACAGCAGCTAACAGCGTCAGGATCACCTCCTGGGTGACGCCACTTTTAATCAGTTCCACACCACCCTTGAAGCCAATAGCAAATAGCAAATAGAGCGACAGTAACTTAGGAAAAGGAGCGGGAATTTCCAGATCGGATTTTACGAACACCGCTGTCATTCCCAAGAAGAAAAACAGAATGGGCGGGTTTAAAATGTTAGAAATAATCAGGTTTATATCCATACGCCCTCCCTCCCCACAAGTATCAAGCAGTTGCCAGAAACATGAGTCATAACTAATTCACACCGTGCCGTTCATACTATGGTTCATCCCAACTGGCAAGACAATCATCACGGCTTCAGCAAAGCAATTCTGGTGATCGCAACCGCTGATCAAGCCTGAAATCCTTACTCACACGACTTTCCTGGCTGTCAATCGATCAGAATTGCCAGAGATGGGCCATGCCAGCTTAAGTTGGTACAAAAATGATAGGGCGTTCCCGCAAATATCGGGAAAATCTTTCGGTATCCCACATAATTAGGTAGAGATAGCGATGAGGTGACTATCTCCCAGGCCATTGCCGTGCTACTTAACCTGATATGCTTCGCCCAAAATCTTTGCCTAGATAAAGACGGATAGAACGAAATTACATGAACGGGTCGGCTCGTAGCGTTGATATTTTGATTTTGTCCAACGGCCCTGGGGAACTAACTACATGGGTTAAGCCAGTAGTACAGGCCCTACGGCAACGATTAGGGAACGATCGCGACCAGGTTCGCATCTCCATCGTGCTATCACCCTGCCCCAATGCCAGTGGTCAGGAGGCTGAGATCGCCCAGCATTTTCCTGAAGTAGACCGGGTACAGGCAGCTACCCATTTCTTCAACTTTTTGTTGTGGGGGAAAACGGTTGCCAATTGGGATTGGCGACGGCAGGGAGTCGTGCTGTTTCTCGGCGGGGATCAATTTTTCCCAGTCGTCATTGCGAAACGATTGGGTTATCGCACGGTCGTTTATGCCGAGTGGGAAGCCCGCTGGCATGCCTGGATTGATCGTTTTGGGGTGATGCAGCCTGCGATCGCGACCCATGCCAGTCCCAAATATGCCAGCAAGTTTACGGTCGTGGGTGACCTGATGGCCGAGGCCGGTGGGAGCGATGCAGGCGAGAACGCTACCAATCTAACTCCGCCCCATCCGATAGTTGCCTGTCTCCCCGGCTCCAAAGCCATGAAACTATCCCTGGGGTTACCGTTACTATTGGCGGTCGCGGAGCGGGTTCATCAGGTGCGATCGGATGTCGAATTTGTTGCACCTGTGGCTCCTACGTTGACACTAACGAATCTGGCAAAATTTGCCGATCCTGCCTCCAACCTGGTGATTGAACGGTTAGGCTGGGCGGCGGCAGAACTGGTGCAACCACCTCCTGGTGAAGGTTTACCCTATCTAAAAACGGCTGCTGGTTTGCGGATGTATTTATGGACGCAATTTCCCGCCTATGAGCAACTGGCCCAATGCAGTCTGGCATTAACCACGGTGGGGGCCAATACGGCAGAATTGGGTGCTTTGGCCGTACCGATGATTGTGTTGTTGCCAACGCAACAGTTAGATGTGATGCGGGCCTGGGATGGTTTACCGGGGCTACTGGCAAATTTACCAGGGGTCGGGGCCACTTTTGCGAAGGGGATTAACTGGTTCGTCTTACGGCAGGGAAAACTGCTGGCATGGCCCAATATTTGGGCAGGGCGAGAAGTTGTACCCGAACTGGTCGGTAACCTGCAACCGCAGGCCGTAGCGGATCTGGTCTTGGATTGGCTAGCTCACCCAGAGATGCTGACAAGGATCCGGCAAAATCTGCGGCAGGTCAGAGGGCAACCGGGAGCAGCAGCCAAGCTGGTTCAACTGGTTTGTGAGGAATTAGATTTGTGAGGAAGTAGAGCGGGAAACTAACTCGCCGGAGTAGCCTGTTGGGCGGCAGCCAGAGCGATCGCCCTGGGAAAGATCCGGTGTTCTTGCTGATGGATCCGGTTATGCAGCGTTGCCACTGTGTCATCGGGTAACACGGGCACAGCCGCCTGGATGATGATGTTCCCACTATCCACTTCGGGTACGACGTAGTGTACTGTGCAACCCGTAATCTTGACTCCGGCTGCCAGGGCTTGCTCGACCGCACGATTACCCTTAAAGCTGGGCAGTAAGCTGGGGGGGATGTTCAACATCCGTTGCGGAAATGCCTCAATCAGAACGGGTGTGACAATTCGCATCCAACCTGCCATAATCACCCATTCCACACCATACTCGCGTAACGTTTGCACGATCGCCTCATCTAATGCTTCGCGACTGGCATAATCACGGTGGTTCAATAACACTGTAGGAATGTCCCATTCTGTCGCCCGGTCTGCTGCCTTGGCGGTGGGATTGTTGTAGATCAACACCTGGATCTTGGCATGGAGTTGTTGATCGGCGATGGCCTGCGCGATCGCCACAAAATTACTGCCACTACCCGATGCCATGACTCCCAACGATAACGGCGCAGCTAATTGTGGCGGCCTCACGCTTTCCAGGGGGGAAATCAGACTCGGAATCAGGTCATCAGACACGCGATCGCTCCATTCAATCATCCAACCAACTAAAATCAAACGGCTATTACAACTAAAATGCCGTTTCGATTATCCCTTGAATTGTTCGTGACGCAGCAGGCAGTTGGGCAGATTGACACCAGGCACGCTAACGATTGTTGCCGGTTCCTCCCGTAGGATTGATCAGGAGGGTATCGGGTGGCAGGGTCGTCGCATCAGAAATACGCTGGAACAGCGTGGCATCCTCCGTCAAAGCGGTTGGTCGCGGTTCCTGGGGAGATGCGTTCACCATTTGCAGACGTAGATCGCCAGCAGGCGTAAATTCAAATACGGTCTGCACAATTGTGTTGCGATTTAACACGATGTCGATGTGCATCGGTTTGGGGTTGGCATTGATGCGATAGTGAATGCGACGGGCGAGTGCCTTACCATTGGGTGCTTCACCAGAGATGAGAAAGGCTTCCCCGTTGGGTCCAAAGACGAAGATAGCCATGTTCCCCATTAATGGCTCTCTGGTCAACCATTGCCCGGCCAACTTTTGCATGATGATGGTATCCGCTGGTGCCAGGGTGGGTTCTGCAACGGTTGTAGCAGGTGCGGCGATGACGGGTGGCAGTGTGAGAGTGTGGGTGATGATGCTTAGGGTACCTATGCCACTAGCGAGATAGAGAGCGATCGCGCTACGGGTAACACGATGGAGGTGCGATCGCAGGCCGCATCTCCAAATTCGGTACACCAGGGTTAAAGATTGCAGTTTCATGGCAGGCTACCAGCGAGACACCCCATCTTAACAACCCATCCCCCTAACGCATCATGACCGCATCACCGGCGCATTTCAGCCGGGGGGTGTTGCCGGAGCCATTGTCAACCAAACTGGGTGCGCTCGGTGGGAGGCGCGAGGGTTCTTTCGTTTGACAGATAGCGGCCATCAGCGTTGCCAAACCATTTTCTGGCGGTTTAAACACTGCCCCGGTAAAACTTTTTAGGCCCAGTCGTTTAGCAATTGCTGTAATCGTAATTCTATTCGGGTTATCGGAGGACAGTTCGTACCGGTAATTTGGGGTTTCTGCTGGTATTGCCAGGGCCAACTCAGCGAGTGTCGGTGCAAAGACCTTGTGTTCCAGATAGTGCGCCAGTTCTGCCTGCAGAATCGCACTGGCGTATAAGCGACCTTCGGCTTCACTGTTATCCTTTGCCAGACGGGATACTTCTTCGGGGTCAGGGCGCAGGGTCGTAGCGGGTGAAACCTGCCGAAAGGGTGGATCACCTGCCTGAAAAGCGCGTGGTCTGGCACTGCCGGGGTTGGTACCGCTTAGTTCCAACCGTAACAAGCCTGCGGGAGTGAATTCAAAAATGGTTTTAATGCGATCGCCGGATTCACCGGGCAAAATCAGATCGATATGCATGGGTTGGGGAGTCAGGTCAGTGGTGTAGCCCACCTGCATAACGGCTCTTTCCCCGGTGATGGATGTCATCAGAATGACCAATTTCCCGGTCGGGTCAAAAATAAAGGTGCTGCTAGCCAGATCCGCTGCTGGCGCTTCAACGGTTTGCCAGCGACCTAGCAATTTTTGCTGCATGGGGTTTTCTGGGGCCGACGTGGCTGGTGTTGCGATCGCGGTCTCGACATGGTCAATAGTTCCTAGCCCGACCAGCATCCCCACCATTGCGCCGACTACCCGCCGGTAAGACGGCATCCACTTAATCAGAGCCAATTCACGCACGATCACACCGTTTCCCTCTGGAAAAAACCTGGATTAGAATAAACAGATTTTAATAAACAGAATTTTAGAATAGACGAAAAGTTCCCCGCGTCACGATCACATCCGTTACCATGCCGGTTGAACGCCGTTCTCTCCAATCATCCATTCAACACCCCCTGGCCCGGTTACTTGACCAGGATACGATCGCGGCGTGGGTATTTCTGGCCCCTGCCCTGATCCTGCTGGGGGTGTTCGTGATTTATCCCATTGCCTACTTGTGCTATCTCAGCTTTACGACTGGTAGCTTTACGCGATCAGGCACCACCTGGGCTGGGCTACGTAATTACTGGCGATTGTTACTCAGTCCTGACTTCTGGCAAGTGTTGGGGAATACCGGCTATTTTACGATCGCGACAGTTATTCCCAGTCTACTCATCCCGTTGGGGTTAGCTGTCTTACTGGATCGCAATCTGGCTCTGCGGGGATTGCTGCGAACGGCCTACTTCATTCCCTCGATTACCTCCCTGGTGGCTGTTGGTTTAGGATTTCGCTGGTTATTTCAAACAGATGGCCCGATCAACCAATGGTTACAACTGGTAGGAATTGCCCCGATTCCCTGGCTCAGTAGCACGACCTGGGCTATGCCAGTGCTGATTCTGCTCAGTACATGGAAGCAACTGGGCTTTAACATGGTCGTCTTTCTGGCGGGTTTACAAACCATCCCCATTAATCGTTACGAAGCGGCCGAACTAGATGGTGCTGGCGCATGGCAAAAATTTTGGCACATTACCCTGCCGGGGTTGCGTCCCACCATTGTGTTCGCGGCGGTCACAACGGCAATTTTTACCCTCCGTGGGTTTGAGCAGGTTTACGTGATTACGGGCGGAGGGCCGCTCAACTCGACTAACCTGCTGGTCTATTACATCTATGACCAGGCTTTTTCCCAGTTCGATTTTGGTTATGCTGCTGCTGCTGCCACCCTGTTACTTCTGGCCACATTAGGGCTGGTCTATTTGCAGTTACGCATTGGCCGAGATGCAGAGTAGGGAGGGCCAAACCAGGTCTATACCAACCCGCCGAGATCCCGATGCTAAACCATTAGGGGCAGCAGTCCTCCAAGGGTGGTTCTGCTGCCCCGATTTCACTTATATTCGACTAATTCAGCCAATTCAGTGGTAGTTAGATAAATACAAGTTGGGTCAAGACTGAGCCTAACTGGCCAATGCAATCAACGGGATGCGCTCCGCATGTCCCCAGAAGGCTTCCAGGTTATAAAACTCACGCTCTTGGGGCATCATTGTATGAACGATGACATCCGCATAGTCTTGTAAAATCCAGCTACCGTCTGCCTGCCCTTCAATCCGCACAGGTTGCCGTTGTAAGGTGGTTTCAATTTTTTCCTCAATGCTACGAGCGATCGCCCGTACCTGCACTTTCGAGAACCCGGTAATGATGACAAAGTAGTCAGCCAGAGGGGAGACATCGGCAACTCGCAGGATCGTAATGTCTTCACCTTTGCGCTCATCCGCCGCCTGCGCTGCTGCCATTGCCACCTGTAAGCTAGGGTCTGACAGATCAAGCGACGAAGTGATGACATCCGTTGTGGGTGTCGAAGATGGCGTGTTAGACATTCTTGGCATGTAGGTTTTAGTTCCTTTCCTGATGGGTTATTTGGATCTACGGTTTAGGGTTAGGGCAACTTGGTTGGTAACACTTCAAACTGCTTACTCGGCTTGTTTAGCCC
>CAZGDE010000205.1:9270-12116 GCA_964524315.1 uncultured bacterium | reverse complement strand
CCTCTGGTGTTTCTTGCCCCAGAGACGTATGCTTAACCAGTTGGTAAATATCTGCCGCTCCCTGAAAGGTCCGTTCAGTCAGCCCCACCGTTTCAAAGGTGTCAGCAATTTCCAGCATTTCCCCAATCCAGCGGTGGGCTTTGGGCGTCATGCCTGGAATTGAACGGTTCAGAATCGCAACTAACTCCGGCTGGCTGGTCTGCAACTCCTGCCACAACGATTCTTCCACACCTAAACGCTGGGCAGCAATCAACAATTCTGTGCCAATCGCTGTTAACCCTTTTGTCAAAGCGGCATAGCACATTTTCAAGCCTGATGCCTGCCCAACTTGATGACTGACCACCCGCACATCCAGCCCATAGTCTCGCAGTTGGGCGAATGTCTCTGCTGGTTCACCAGAGGCATAAATGCGGGTACGATCCGGGACACGGGGAGGTGGACCAATGATTGCAGCATCGACAAACTGTCCTCCGGCATCCCGAATTAATTGGTTAATGGCGATCGCTTTGTGTGGTGCGATCGCATTACAGTCAGCGTAGAGAACGGGTTTTCCTACTTTCGCGATCACTTCGGCAACCTGGTGACCCACCTGCACCGCTGCTGAGGGCACCAGCACCGAAAGAATGATATCAGACTCATTAACTAAGCGTTCCAGTGATCCAACATCCTGAATTCCAGCTTCAGTCGCCAGGAGGCGAGTACGATTACTCCGGTGATTTAACGCAGCAACCACTCGCAAATGATGTTGCAAGAGTACGGTGGCGATCGCCTGTCCCATATCACCGGGACTCAGAATTCCAACTGTCTGGATCAACATAAGAAATCGTAATAATCAGGACTAGAGTCATTAAACAAATCGAATGAAGTACAATTCCTACCTCAGGATGAGCCTTTATCGATTAGCTTATTCACGTAAAGATTGACAAATTAAATCCTCTTTGAGAGCTGGACTAGCGACCAAATAAATTTCACAAATCTACATTCAAAAGATAGGAATTCCTGCTATTTCCTCCTTGCCTGTGAGGGTTTCAGAAAGGCAAAAATGTTGATTTAGTGCTCCGTTTTTACCTGAGAACTAGCAAGATTTCCCTATGGATGGGTGGCAAAATTAGAAAAAATTGTTGAAACTGGTAGATGGAATTACTCGTATCAGTTTCAACAATCGGCAAAAGGAGAACAGTCATGAAATCTCTGCTAGCTGGCAGTTTATCTGCCTTCGCTTTGCTGTTCGCGATCGCTCCCGTCAGCCATGCCACGACCGTTGGACAGGCGACCAATACAGAACCAACAACCGCCCGCATTCCACAAACACCACCTGTAACGCTGGTGCGTTTGGCACAGCAGGGATACCTGACTAGCCAGGGTATTCCCTCTGGAGGTGATTTGATTTTTGCAGTCCAGGCAAAACAAATCACACCGGAAGATCTGGTACAGGCGGGAATTAAGGCAGGACAGATTTTGCCTGAAACCTTACAGGATGAGGGCTACCTCAATATCGTCGCCAGTCAACTCTATGATCTGTCAATTTTTTCGGTCAGCGAATAATCGACCTTCATGTAAATCGACTAACAATTAGGTAACCTGACAGGTGAACTGTAACCCGATTCACCCGTCCAACCTAACCCCTGAACCAATCTGGTGAGGGGGTTTTCTAGTGCAATTAAACAGAAGTGTGCGATCGCCTATCCGGTGCAGGGACAAATACGGTAATCGTAACTACTAGCTAAATTGCCAAATTCGGGTTTAACCAGCACCACTAATCTACGGTTTATCTATCGACTTGCTGGATTTAAATAGTATTCCATAATTTTTGTGGCAAGACAAGTCCTTTGAACCAGCAAAACTTCATCGCCTTTTGTCAACTGAATATCGCTCGGTTGAAAACATCTCCCATTGAATCCATTGAGTTACCAGTGGCAGTTGTCCAACAAACCAGGTTGCCCCCAGGATACAAACCATCCCACAAAAAATGAGCGTATTTTGTGCCCCAATGTAATGCCCCAATGTTCCTGCCAGGAGGTTACTGAGGGGCATCATACCAACCAGCGACAGAGCATAGAAACTCATCACCCTGCCCCGTTTACTGTCCTCCACAATGGTTTGAATGACTGTATTGCTGCACGCGATTTGCAGAGTACTACCAATGCCAACCAGCACCAGTAGCGCAATCGACAGGGGGAAAAGCCGGGATTGGGAAAAGGCGACTAACCCTAACCCAATTACAACCGGACAGAGGGCAATAATTCGCTCCAATCCCAGCACGCTTCGCCGGAGACTGAGATAAACACAGGCAAGCACGGCACCAACGGCACCCGCAGCACTGAGGAAGCCCATCGTTTCAGGACCACCGTGGAGAATATCGACAGCAAAAATTGGCAATAAAGTCAGATAGGCAATCCCAAATACACCCTGCATTGCCAGCAGTAGCAGAATGGATCGAATCGGCGCAAAGTTGTAAATGTAGGAAAAGCCTTCCTGCAACCGTTGCCAGGTACTACTGGTTTGTGGCTCAATCGGTTTCGGCATAATCTGCATGGCAAAGAGTGCTGCAATTGCCGCCACGTAACTGAAGCTGTCATACAGGAAACAATAGCCCGCACCCACCGTTGCCAGTAGTATTCCACCCAGAGCTGGACCAACCAGACGGGCAGTACTGAGCATGGCGGAGTTGAGCGCGATCGCATTACCTAAATCTTCGCGACTGTTCACCATTTCAATCACAAAAGCATGACGCACAGGCATGTCCAATCCCTTCACCAATCCACCCAATGTGGCAAGAATCAGCAATGACCAGAAATCTGTCAGTTCTAAAAAGGTAAGCACAGTGAGCGTGATCGATACAGTGA
>CAZGDE010000205.1:0-9260 GCA_964524315.1 uncultured bacterium | reverse complement strand
GGCTACGACGATCGCGGCGATCGGACAGCACCCCCGAAAAAGGAGCCAGAATCAGGGTTGGCAGAAATCCTAGAAATCCGCTTAAACCTAATAACCAGGCGGATTTTGTCAAATCGTAGATCAACCAGGGGATCGCCACCTGGGTCATGAACGTACCTGATAGGGAGAAGATTTGCCCAATAAAGTACAGGCGGAAGTTGTGCGACTTAAAGGCAGGTAGCTGTATGGATAAAACGATGCGGTTGCTCAGTTGCCGATACCAGGTTGTCATGCCAATACGGATTAACGATTAGTGATCTGGGCTGTTGGTCATTGGTTAAATAGAATGACTTAATAATATGACGAATGTCGAATAGTTAGACACACAAACCAATTCTGACAGCAGGAATTTTCCAGTAAATCTCGTGGTTCCGTCAAACTCGCCGCTTCCGTTCGGGCAGAATTGTTGTTTTCTATGACACAGTTGTTTTGTATCAGGTGATCTTGTGTTTTCCAAAGGGCTATGCCAGTATATTTTCTACGTTTACCCATTAATCTGATTGACTTACCGTAGTTAATGGGTTCTATCGGTCGATCACACTTTATCCCTGAAACCACAATCTCCATGCCGCAATTCTGTAGGGTACGCAGAAGCCGTGTGAGATAGGTGGCCAAGAGTCATTAGAGCTTTTAGACAGGCGATCGCAATTTTACCTTGGGCAACACTGACACAGGGTTTATTGCTTGCTGCTCTGCTTTTCTGGTAAGGAAGGCTGATTTTAAGTTTTCCTTCTTTTTGTATTTGTGTTGTGAGGAGTCTTCATGGATTTTCGAGTATTAAGATTTAGTCGATTTTGGAGGCAACCTTTATCTACGCCTCTGAGTCTAAGTTGTCTTCTAATTGTATTGTCTGCTTTTGTACCGAGTACTGCTGCGATCGCGTCCGACGTTGTCACAAAGCAATCAGATCTTTCCCGTAATTCAGGATCTACGCTGGGATCATCATCAGAACAAGCATCGCCACTGGATGAGTTGCGATCCCAGAAATTAGAAGAGATGCGGATCATGCAACGCTTTACTCCAGCAACGCAAATTTCTGGGAGTAGTGATAGTTCCTCTATTGGTCAAGTAACATCCGTTTCCCAACTGTCAGATGTCAGACCAACGGACTGGGCATTCCAGGCATTGCAGTCATTGGTGGAACGTTACGGTTGTATTGTGGGTTATCCCGACAAAACCTATCGCGGCAATCGGGCACTGACTCGTTATGAGTTTGCTGCCGGATTGAACGCCTGCATTGACCGGATTAATGAATTGATTACTGCGGCTACATCTGAACTCGTCCGCAAAGAGGACCTGGCAGCAGTGCAGAAATTGCAGGAAGAATTTGCCGCCGAACTGGCAACCTTAAGGGGGCGGGTCGATGCTCTGGAAGCCCGAACTGCCACTCTCGAAAAGCAGCAGTTCAGCACGACTACAAAGTTGCAGGGAGAGGTTCTCTTCGTTGCGGCAGATACCTTTGGTGAGCGGGCGAACAACACGCCCCGGAACGATACTGGGGATGATACCAATACCTTTCTGGCATACCGGGTACGACTCGCTTTTCCAACGAGTTTTACTGGTAAAGATCAGTTATTTATCCGGTTAGCTGCCAACAATGTCCCGAACCTGACTACGTTAACCGGAACTGCCATGACCCGGTTGACCTTTGATAAAGGGAGTTTTCCGGAGGGGAGCTTATTCCTGGATTCGCTTAATTACCGTTTTCCGATAGGAGGCAAAACAACTGTCTGGATTGGCACTCGACAGTTACAACCTGTGGCATATGCTTCTAACTCCAATCCCCTGATTGGTGGTTCCAATGGGGCGCTTTCTCGCTTCTCGACCCATAACCCGACTGTTTTTCGACCGGGTTTTGACGGGGCAGGTGCAGCGTTAGCTTACCAGTTCAGTAAGCAATTGCGTTTGAGTCTGGGCTACACCGTTGATGATACCCAGGCAAACCTCCCGGATCTGGGGCGGGGTATCTTCGGGGGTAATAATCTTGCCTTTGCCCAACTGACGATTAATCCTGCTCCCACGTTTGAAGTGGGTCTTAGCTATGGGCGTAAATACTTTGGTTCCAATACTGGATTTAACTTGACCGGCGGTACGGGAAGCGCGTTTGCCCGGAATCCTTTTCAGCAAAACGCGACCGTCTCCGATAACTTCGGTTTGCAGTTTAACTGGAAAGCCACACCTCGTTTCCAGTTAGGCGGATGGTTTGGCTATACCTCAGCCCATCAGGTACGTCGGGGTGATAGTGATGCGACGATCTTGAATGGCGCACTGACCCTGGCATTTCCCGATCTCTTTACTAAAGGTAATGTGGGTGGCTTCATCATTGGTGTGCCGCCCAAAGTTACCAGTAATGATTACCGCCCCCGACCGGGTGCTGCCACCCGCGAAGATCCTGATACATCCCTGCATCTGGAAGCGTTCTATACGTTCCGCATCACGAATGGGATCACCATTACGCCGAATGTCTATGTCATTACCAAACCGGAACACAGTGACGCGAATGACCCTATTTGGGTTGGTGCAGTTCGGACGAATTTCTCATTCTAAAGCTGAGAATTAGCCACAGGATTTATACACAATCCTATGTGTGAGCTTGGAACCAACAGCAATTCTATCTGGATTGTGAGAAACATGAAGAAGTGGTCACTAGTTATTGGTTATTTTAGTGAACCAGTGACCAATGACTGGTGACTAGAAATACTCGCAAACGATTTAGGATTGCTATAGTTTCTCAGCATAAGGCTAATTAGCCATTCCAGGATGGACACAGATTTAATTTTGTGTCCATCCAGTCATTTCTTTAAACTAGTTAACATTCGATGTACTCTTTTATTACAATTCGATTTTACTTAATTTAAAGATCACTCTTCTGAATCTATGGTGTATTCGGAACTGGTGACGAAGCCTAATATTTTGATGAGGACAGGAGTAAATTAATGGCAACGAAATTAGAGGGGAAAGTTGCGATTATCACGGGGGCTTCCGCTGGCATTGGCGAGGCAACAGCGATCGCCCTGGCCGCAGAAGGGGTGAAGGTGGTACTTGTTGCCCGTCGCAGTGATCGCCTGCATGCCGTAGCAGAAAAGATCCTTGCAACTGGGGGTGAAGCATTGGCGATCGTTGCCGACATTACCGACAGTACTCAAATTCACAGCGTAGTCGAGAAAACCAAAACCGTCTGGGCGCAAATTGATATTTTGGTGAACAATGCTGGAATTGCTGTCGTTGGAGAAATTGCCCAATCTAATCCTGACGATTGGCGACGTATGATCGACTTAAACGTCATCGCTTTGATGAATTTCACCCATGCTGTGTTACCCCTTCTGCAAAGCCAGGGATCGGGGCATATCGTCAATATTTCTTCCGTCGCAGGACGAACCGTGCGATCTGGCATTGGGGGGTATAACGTCACAAAATGGGGCGTGAACGCTTTTTCTGAAGCACTTCGCCAGGAAGTCTCACACCAGAACATTCGGGTGACAGTGATTGAACCAGGTCTGGTGAATACGGAAATTAACGATCACATTACCGATCCGATCGCCCGCCAACGCAGTGAGGAACGGCGTAAATCGATTACGCCTCTGGAGAGTGAAGACATTGCAGCCGCGATCGTCTATGCTGTTACCCAACCAACTCGCGTCAATGTGAACGAAATTCTGATTCGTCCCACGACCCAAACCTGGTAATCAGGCTCAATTCTGAGAGTTTCTATGTCTAACCCCTTTTCCGAATCACTGAGTCATGAGGCGTTGGCGCACTATGAACAGGGTCAGGAAGCGCAACGATTACAGCAAGGGTTGGGCCAACTGGAACTGATTCGGACGCAGGAACTGCTCAACCGTCATTTACCGCCACCACCTGCGGTGATTTTTGATGTTGGGGGTGGGGCTGGAGTCTATGCCTGTTGGCTGGCGCAACAGGGCTATGAAGTCCATTTAATTGATGTGGTTCCCCTCCACGTTGAGCAAGCCCTCCAGGCTTCCCAGGCACAACCGGATCATCCCCTTGCCAGTGCCACTGTTGGTGATGCCCGTCAATTGGATCGGGCAGATGCCAGTGTTGATGCGGTGCTATTACTGGGGCCGCTCTATCACCTGATTGCTCGCCGCGATCGCATCAATGCTTTACAGGAAGCTCACCGTATCTCAAAGCCAAACGGATTAGTCTTCGCCGCTGGCATTTCCCGGTTCGCTTCGACTTTAGATGGATTGTTTTCTGGTTATTTGGCTGATCCGGCGTTTGTAGAAATCGTTCAACAAGATTTGTTGGATGGACAACACCGAAATCCACCCAATCATCCGGCTTATTTCACTACTGCTTTTCTACATCATCCTGAAGAATTAAAAGCAGAGGTACAGGAATCTAGCTGGATCGACACAACAATATTCGTGATCGAGGGGCCAGGCTGGTTGCTGCAAAACTTTGAGGTACACTGGCACGACTCTGATCGACGTAATCGCCTTTTGCAAGCCATTCGCTGGCTGGAAACAGAATCTTCTATTTTAGGAATGAGTGCCCATTTGATGGCGATCGCGAAAAAGATAACTAACTGAACGATTTCAATAGCTGTCTTGATTGCAAACTTTCTTGATTGAAATAGTCAAAATTCATGCTCATTTAGTATGTAAACAGACCAATCATAATGATGTCAAACTCAATATTATTTTGCCTGAGAAGCATTATTTTGCGATTAGCCGCTTTATTGCTTCTATCAGTTGCTCTGGTCAATATTGCCACTGGCAATGCGATCGCCCTACCCAGTGTTTTCCCTACGAGCACAACGATCTACGATCCCGCACGGGCATACAACAGCTATGTATTATTTAGTGCCCCAGACGGCAATACCCATTTGATTGACTTGAATGGCAATGAAGTTCATCGCTGGAACAAATTCGGTTTCCCGCCAGAGATGCTCGACCCAACACAAACGGGGGGTGAGAAGGGGCACATTCTGGTTCAACTCAAAAATAGTGCCTCCCAGTTTGGCAATATCTTCGCGAATCAGGAGGTCGGTGAGCTTGCCTGGGATGGTACTGTTGTGTGGCGTTGGGGAACGCAGGCACCCGGCGGAAAAGCTCGTCAAAATCATGATATCAGCCGTCTGCCTAACGGTAATACACTCCTGATAACAACCATTGATCATGTTGTTGTCGGTGTCAGTGATAAGCCGATCGCTGATCAAAAGATTGTCGAAGTCTCTCAAACGGGTCAGGTCGTCTGGAGTTGGACCGCTGGTGATCACATTGATGAGTTTGGCATTTCCCCCCCAGGTCGTGAACTCCTGCGCCAGAAGTATCGTAACGGCGATCGGGGATTTGGCTTTCTGACAATTAATGACATGCAACCCATTGGTCCCAATCACTGGTTCGATGCCGGGGATAAGCGTTTTGCCCCAGATAACATTGTGATTGACTCCCGTGAGGCAAGTTTCATTGCCATTATTGACAAGCAAACGGGCAAGATTGTCTGGCGACTGGGACCCGACCATGCTGCGGCTCAATCAGAGGCAACGGC
Organism: uncultured bacterium; assembly: GCA_964524315.1. Lineage (GTDB taxonomy): Bacteria > Cyanobacteriota > Cyanobacteriia > Leptolyngbyales > Leptolyngbyaceae > CAZGDE01. The sequence goes on along the minus strand of CAZGDE010000205.1, from coordinate 3,707 downwards.
GATCGCATCACCAGTCCGTACATTCAGTCTTGCTACTCCTCGCCCCGTCGATCAAACCAGTGGACAGCACGACGCACACATCATTCCTGAAGGGTTGCCCGGTGCGGGGAATCTGCTCGTCTTCGATAATGAGGGACCGTCAGGGTTTCCGTCCACTCAATTGAGTGTGCAATCTGGATCACGGATTCTTGAGATCGATCCCCAAACCCAAACGATTGTCTGGCAATATACAAGCATCGATTCGGATCGGTCCCCGTGGGGATTCTATAGCTCGTTTATTTCGAGTGTGCGACGACTCCCCAACGGGAATACGCTGATTGACGAAGGCATGAATGGGCGGTTGTTTCAGGTCACGCCAGACGGTGAAATTGTGTGGGAATATGTCAACCCCTATTTTGGTCGTCAGAAACTGGAGGTGAATCGTGAGGTCTCAACGAACTGGGTTTACAGGGCACAACCGATTCCTTACAGGTGGGTACCCGATGGAACGCCCCATCAGGAAACTGCTATCAAGCCTCCCCAAAATGCGGCATTTCATTTGAGTCAGGCTTTTCCCCATGATTCATGAGTAATCTGATCATGAGCAGTTTACAGCAGTTTTCAGTTGGGTTAGCCACACGGTAGGGACGAACGGCCGTATAGCCTGCGGCATGGCTGCGCCAACGCCCTTACACAGTTTGCCCTTACAAAAGGATATTGAGTCTCCCGTAGGGGCGTACACCCGTACAAGAAAGTATCCAAGTTATTTAGGCGATTTCCAGGAAGAAATTTACCACCGACGCCAGGGGCGAAGCATTCGGGCAACCACCTGCTGGTCAATTCGAACGGTTAACTGCCGAATGCTTCGCCCTTACAGGGGTAGTTTCTTTACCAGAAATCTCCTTAATTCTCCTTCCTTAATAACCCTGGTAGTTGAGACATCTTTTCAAACACCCTCTGTGCTCCCGCAGCCAGTAAGGCATCACGATGCAGTATTGTTTGCTCACGATCAGGTGGAGCATAGCCGAACACAGTCATTCCAGCGGCATAACCCGCCTGTACCCCTGTGATAGAGTCTTCAATGACTAAACAATGCTCTGGATGCATGCCCATTTTCTCGGCGGCATGGAGATAAACATCAGGAAAGGGTTTGGGGCGATCGACATCGTAGGCACTATAGAGCTTGCCTTCAAACTGAGGCAGTAACCCAGTTAGGGTCAGGACAAACTGAATATGGCGATGGCTACTATTTGATGCCACACAGCGGGGTAAGGTGATTTGCTCCAATGCAGCCGTAATTCCCGGTGTGGGTTGGAGTTCCTGGCGGAAGACGGCAAATTCTCGTTCTTTGCAGCGTTCAATGAAGCCAGGAGGCACAGCTCTGCCGTAGTTTGTTTCAATGATCTCTAAACAAGCAGGTAGCGATTTCCCGACGAATTGCTGCATAACCTCTTCGTAAGTAATGTTGAAGCCAGCTTCGGTCAGGGTTTCCGCAAAAACGCGATTCAGGATTGGTTCACTATCAACCAGAACGCCATCACAGTCAAAAATCACTAATTCTAAATTAGCCATAATTTAATTTCATACTGGATTACGGATTTTTCGACATCTCTTTTGAGCAGATGACAAGACGATAGCCAATATCCAAATCGTCAAGCTCTAAAATTTCTGCATTATGTGCGATCCATTTACCACTCTCAATATCCGTCTGTAGGTGATAGAGTCGAGGCGTGATAGCAGTAATGCGTGAGAAGGTTGAAATGGCTGAACGAACTCCCGCATCCAGGTAAGCAGCGGGTCTGCGCCAGTAAGCCCCTAGAAACCCATCAATACAATCATGGGGAATGGGCACGACCTGAACGCCAATTTCTCCCAGTACATTTTTGATCGCCTCAATTGCCGGAAAGAGTTGGCGATCGCATTCCAACAAATCGGGAAAGTAATCCTGCACGAGCCAAAAGCCAGGATGGGAGGGATCCCAGGTCAACAAAACCACGCGATCGCGGGCAACCCGGTACATTTCCCGCAAACCCGCCTGCCAATCAGTCCAATGGTGGATTGAGAGAATCGCCAATGCGGCATCAAATTCCCCATCAGCAAAGGAGAGATGTTCCGCAGAAGCACAAATGACTGGAGCCGTATAATCCGGTCGTTGTCGGATCATTTCTTGGGATGGTTCTATGGCTACTACGGCGCGATCACTCGGTTCGTAGGAACCTGTTCCCGCACCCACGTTGACAATCCGCTGGCAATTACCAAGGGCTGCCAGGATTGCTTGCGCCAGTCTGGGATCGGGTTGGCGGTAGAGACTATAGGTTTCTCCAATCCTGTTGTAAAGAGATTCTGATTGCACTGTCTGATGAGTTATAAGTAGGATGATCGCACTTTGTTATCGTAAATGGTGTCAATCCACTTTGGTAGTAACTCCATATTGGAAAATTCATTTAGCCTTTTCTGATCTTCTTTCCCATCAGAGTATTTTAGTGCAATCATTCCGGCTGACTTTGCTGCCTCAATTCCTATGTCGCTATCCTCAATCACAATACATTGTTCTGGCAAGAATCCCATTGTTTGTGCTGCATGTAAAAATAAACCTGGATCAGGTTTCCACGAGCCAAGATCATAGCAGTAAGCACGCGATGTCAGGAATTGACTTCTTTACTTGAACTGCCTTGCTGAAACAAGCTGTAAAAAACTGAAGGGTGAACACCAATATATTGAACAACCAGGCTACCAAGCCAGACATTCCACACAATCATTGAGAGACTGGTTGCGATCGCGGAGCCAACGATACCAAAAAATGGAATGAGAATGGCATTGAGAGCAACGTTCAGCAAAGCGCTCCAGGTAATGACTCGAAATGATTGATTTTGATGCCCGGTCATAATCATCAAATAACCAACAGAGCCACACAAAGCATTAACCAATTGTCCTATCACCAGTATTTTGAGTGACCAGTCAGCCGCAATAAATCCTGATCCAAACAGACTCAAAATAGGCTGGGTGAAAACCATTAAACAAAGCGCGATCGCGATCGTTGGGTAGAAAATCCAAAGGGTCGCGGATGAAACGATTTTTTGCAGCCCCGGTATATCTCCTTTGATATACAAGGTTGTAAACATTGGCGCAGCGACCATATTGACGATTTTTATCACGAAACTCGTCCATAGGGAAGTCTTAACAGCCGCGTCATAAATCCCAGCGGACTCCGGCCCCATCACTACCCCAATGATGACAATATCTGTGATGCTGAGCAACCCCGATGAAATCTGCTGGATTAATAGGACGAGGGCAATTTTTAACCATTCTCGATAGGTATAAGCGGGGGTAGCGGGTACGAACTCATGGTTTAACTTCCACCGCAATAGTCCGAATTGAAATCCTACAATGATCAGAAACATCAAGCTAGCGATTCCAATCATCGGCAGGCTGGTCAGATCCTGATTCCACTGTAGCGTCAGAAATCCACTGCTTAAAACGAGGAGGGGAAACAGAATTTGGGCTGGCGCAAACGCCAGGAGAATATCATCCATCGCCCTGGCTGCTTCTTGTTGCAGACGCACTAAGGCTTGTAGTAAGACAAGCCCCATCCCGAATAGGAGTGGTATGGCGTAGACAAACGGATGGAAATGATTGACCGTGAGAATGCCGCCAGTGACCAGTACCATCAGTACCAGGCTGGTTAAAATGGTGAGCAACCAGCTTCCTCGCACCACCCCATGCAGCTG
>CAZGDE010000204.1:4031-12125 GCA_964524315.1 uncultured bacterium | reverse complement strand
CTGACTTCCAGAAATTCATTGCTCAGGGTAATGTCGTTGATCTGGCAGTCGCCGTTGTTATCGGTGGCGCATTCGGCAAAATTGTCGAATCCTTTGTAGCTGATATCATTACCCCAGCAATTTTGACACCCGCCTTACAAGCTGCCAATGTCAACGATCTGAGTGGTCTGGTGATTCCTGGTACCGCTATTAAATATGGTGCATTCCTTGCCGCCATCATTAATTTTCTGGTCATTGCGTTTTCTATCTTCATTGTCATTCGGGCCTTCGAAAAGATGAAGCGGCGGGCACAACGGCAGGAAGCTGTGGAAGCAACGGCAACTCCCGCAGAACCGGATGTGCAACAACAAACCGTAGCAGCCCTGAATCGACTGGCACAGGCATTAGAATCTCGCAATTTGTAAGCCTCTTAAAGACGATTAGACCTCGAAGTCTTTAAAAAACTTCGAGGTCTGAGACTAATCTGTCAACTGCATTCGGCTAAGCGCACGACGGGCAACATTAAAAAACACTAACCCCAGCAGAATCAGCAGCACGACATCTAACCAGACTCCGGTCCATCCTGTCCCCCGCACGAAGGCATCGCGGGTAATCACAATGTAGTAACGGGCAGGAACGACATTCGCCACTAGTGACAAGGGAAAAGGAATATTGCTGAGCGGATAGATAAACCCGGATAGGAGAAAAGCCGTTAGAAACCCAATCAACGACACCCCCTGCACTGCCGCATTCTGGTTACTGCTGCGAACTCCTAGAAGTAAGCCAAACATGACGGCAACCAGGAGATAGATAGGTGTGCCAATCAGCAATGGTGTTGGATCGCCCGCAAACCCCAACTGAAAGATGAGCGATCCCAGTCCCATAATGACGATCGCCTCACAGATCCCAATCGTCAAATACGCCAATGCCTTACCCAGCAGCAATTCGCCTGCCGATAGGCTGGAGGCATACACCTGGAGAATCGTGCCTTTTTCCTTCTCCCGCACCATCGCGATCGCCGCCAGGAGCGATGGGAAAATCCACAACGTCACGGCATAAACCCCCGGTACGATGTAGAGGGCTTCTTCCCGACTGGGGTTAAACCAGAGGCGAATCCGTGCTTGAATGGGGGGCGTGGGGCTGGTAAACCCATCGTTGTTCAAAAAGAAGTTCGTTGTTGCCTGAATGCTGTTTTTGATCACACGGGCATTATTCGCATCGGTGCCATCCACCAACACCTGCACGGTGCTGTCTTTGTCGGATTTGATCCGGCGGCTGAAGTCGGGGGGAATAATGACAGCGGCTTTGGCAATTCCTTTGTCGATCGCCTGCTGTACTGGATCGCCGCCCGCCCATTGCACAGGTTCAAACTGATTTGTGGCAAATAACCGTTCGATATAGGTTTGACTCAGGGAACTACGGTCAAAGTCCTGCACCACCAGGGGAATGTTTTTTGCCTCTAAGCGAATGGCAAACCCAAAGATAAACAATGTTGCCAGGGGTAGTAAAAATGCCAGCGCCAGGGTGGTGCGATCGCGGCGAAACTGCACCACTTCCTTTACCCACTGAGCCAAAATTCGTTTCATTCGGTCACATGAAATGGGTCATGTTCGATTGTCCCATTCCTGCCCCATCATTGGGTATCCGGGTTAATTGGTGCGATGTAACGGGTATTTGCCCGCACGAAACAGGTGTAAGAGTCGCGCCGTTCCGCGAGGCGTTTATGGACATCAAACAATTGCACTCTGACCTCCAGCCAGGGTTGCCCACCCCAGGTACGAATGGCATCCGACTTGCCTCCCCGTGGGACAGAATCGATAATGGCACCATAGGACAACCGCACCAGGGCACGGTTGCTACTATCGCGACAGTTTAACCCGTTAGGATCGGCATCCACGACAACCCATTGACGTTGCAGGTAAGTGCCCCGGTTACCCAGGACACGGGCTGTAATAAAGTCGCCCCTACCATTGGGACGGGGAACCTCTGCCATTTGGGCCAAGGCTGGCGTACTCAAGGTTAGGGTCAGTCCGATTAACGTGGCTTTGAAGAGATTAAAGGGTTGCGAATTCCAGGTACGCATAGATTTTTAGGAACAGGCAGATAGATTTTGTTTCCCTACTAGACTTTGGGAGTTCTTCGAGAACTACCAGGTCTGTATTGGCGTTCTAGTAGTAGAAACAAGGGATTGAAGCCTGTTTCCGTCCATATAGCATCCGTTCACACAACGGATTGTTGTGCCCGTTGGACGGTGCCAATAAAGGCATCTTCGAGTGAAAACGGGATCGGTCGTAAGGATTGCACAGTGATTGCCTGACCCTGCAAAATCGCCCGAATGTTGGCAATGTCCTGGTCGGGATTATCCACAACAATGTGCAGGCGATCGGCAAAGATAGACACCCGCCACGCCTCCATATGCTGCTTCAACACATCCGATGCTGCCTGATTCTGATCAGGTATGACCTCAATCAATTTGCCGGGTTGAGCCGCTTTGATCTGGCTGGGCGACCCTTCGATCACCGTTTCGCCTGCCACCAGAAAACTCATGCGGTTGCATTGTTCCGCTTCTTCCAAATAGTGGGTTGTCACCAGAATGGCAGTGCCCCGACGGGCAAAGTCATTAATCAAACGCCAGAACTGCCGTCGCGCCAGGGGGTCAACTCCTGACGTTGGTTCATCCAGAAACAAGATTTCCGGTTCGTGCATAACCGATGCCCCAAAGGCGACCCGCTGTTTCCAACCCCCCGGTAATTGCCCCGTCACTAAATTTTCCTGTCCTTCCAGGCCACAGATAGCGATGACCCAATCAATCTTTTGCCGTCGCCCCCGGTGGGGGATGCCATAAATGCCGGCATAGAACTCCAAATTTTGCACAATCGTCAGGTCATCGTAGAGGGTAAACTTCTGGCTCATGTAACCAATCCGTCGCCGTAACTCCTGACTGCGCAGATTGCCTGTTTCACCCCCCAGGGAAATTTCACCGGAACTTGCTTCCAGTAAGCCACAGAGCATCTTAATTGTGGTGGTCTTTCCGGCTCCATTTGCCCCCAGTAAGCCAAAAATTTCCCCATAGCGAATTTCGACATTGACATTTTTGACCGCCTGGAAATTGCCAAACCGTCGATTCAGGTTACGGGCAAAAATCGCCAGGTCAGTTGTCGAGACGGAGGGTGGGCGCGATCGCGGAAAGGAAATAAAGGGTGGTTCCGATCCCTGCTGCCGGAGACGGGTGACAAAAACATTTTCCAGCGTCGGTGCGGTCAGGTCGATGCTACTCAAACTCAGATCGTGCTGTTGGCATAACTTGCGGATCTGCACCTCACCAGACTGGGGCTGACGCACCAGCACATCCAGGCGATCGCCAAACGTTTGCACATCCACAATATCGGTCGTTTCCCCCGTCTCATCCAGCAAGACCCGCTCTGCTACCGCCAACTGCTCCAGGCGTACCTCTAACCGATGGAGTCCCAGACTGGTTTTTAACTCCGCTGGGGTACCAATTTGCTGAATTTGCCCGCCGTACATCAACGCCACCCGATGACACCGTTCCGCCTCATCCAGGTAGGGAGTTGCCACGACAATTGTGACACCCTCACTGGCAAGGGTCGCCAGGACATCCCAAAATTCGCGGCGGGACACCGGATCAACCCCGGTTGTCGGCTCATCCAGCAGCAGCACCTCTGGTTGATAGATGAGGGCACAACACAACGCCAGTTTTTGCTTCATCCCCCCAGACAGTTGCCCGGCAAGGCGATCGCCAAACCGCTCCAGATTCATCAACCGCAGGTACTTGTCCCGCCGCACCGCAAACAGGTGATCGTCCACCCGTCGCAGTCCCGCAATGTAGCGGAGGTTCTCGTCAATACTCAGATCCAGATAGAGGGAAAACTGTTGGGTCAGGTAACCAATTCCCAACCGGGCATCGCGAGGTAGTCGCCCCATCACCCGCACCGTTCCCTGGGTGGCTTCCATCACCCCACCCAGAATATGGAACGTCGTCGTCTTTCCTGCGCCATCGGGCCCAATCAGCCCAAACACTTCCCCTGCCTGCACCGCAAAGTCAATTCCCTGAACAGCCGCGAGACGACCATAGCGTTTGTGGAGTGCCTCAACCTGAATGATGGGCGGTAAGGGATGGGGAAGTTGCGGCGGATCAATCATTGTTGCCCTCGTTCCTGTTTACTCCAGGACAATCTCGGCATCGGCAGGCATTCCAGGCTTAGCATAACCAGCCGGATTGTCGATGGTGAGCTTAATGCCAAATACCTGACGCACGCGATCGTCCTTAAAGTAAATGTTCTCTGGCGTAAAGGATGCCTGCGGGTCGATCGCCGCCACTTTCGCACTCATCGGTTCCTTGGGGTTGGAATCCAGAAACACCTTCGCCGTTTGCCCAACCCGGATTTTGCCAATCTCGCCTTCCGGGACAAACCCCCGCAGGTAGACCGTATTCAGGTCAATCACCGTTAACAGCGTTTTGCCACTGGCAACCACAACGCCCGGTTCCACACTACGGGCAGTCACCACCCCATTAATCGGACTGTTGATATTCAGGTAGCTAATCTGTGCCTGCACCTGTTGTTTACCAGCCAGGGCATTTTTCACATCTGCCTGAGCCGCTTGAAATTGGGCGATCGCCCGTTTGCGTTGTTCCACCAATGCCCCCACCTGGGCACTCCGAATGTAGGGGTTGTAGCTCGACGACTGGGCTAACGCCAGCGCCCCCCTGGCCGCATCAACCTGACGTTGCACTGCCTCAACCGTTGCCTGGGCCGTTTCAAAGTTCGTCTGGGCCTGGTCAAATTGTTGTTGAGCAACCGCCCCCTCTCTGGATAACTGGGCAAAGCGATCGCGATTAATCTTAGCCAGATTCAGTTGCGACTGTGCCTGTTTGAGTTGGGCTTCGGCAGTCGCCAGGTTAGCCTGTGCCTGAAACACCCGCCCCTGGTTATCTTGCTGGGATTGCAACACATTTAATTGGGACTCCCGAATCTGGTTTTCAATCACATCGACCTGGAGTCGGGCCTGTTGCTGCTGTTGCTGTGCCGCTAGCACCCTCGCCTCGGCTCCACGCAACTGTGCCTGAATTTCGTCATCACTGATCCGAACGAGCAATTGTCCCTGCTTGACTGCATCTCCCTCGCGGACTGCCACGAAATCGATGCGTCCACCTGCCTTTGCGCCAACATCCGTTTCGTAGCCTTCGATGCGACCACTTAACGTCAATGGCTGTTCAACGGGACGGGCCAGAAAGTACCAGATACCAGCCGCCGTCGCTGCGATCGCCCCCACCCCCAGTGGCAGCAGCAGCTTAAGTCGAGTTGAGGACTTTGATCGATCAGCCGCAGGTAAGGGTGCCGATGCATCCAGAGACGGAACCGTCATAACCGTTAATCTCCGGTTAAAGGATGATAAAAATACTAAGGACGCTAAGTATCGTAACGGGAAGCAGCCCAGTCGTCCTTTAATGTTGGTAAAACTTAATCAGTTGCTACAACAGGCTTAACTGTATGGGCAGACCCGATTGGTGGCGCGATCGCCGGGGTTTTGACAGTGGTGGTATATTCACATGGGCAACAAACCAGGTACGGAGAGCTGTGGCTTGCTCCAGCGTGAAGGTGTCCAGATCCAGAGCAGCAGGAAACAGGTCTGGTTGAGGCAAATCAGCCCAGTTTGTGAATGAGGGAACGCGATCGCTCCCAAAGGGTGTGACATGAACGGGTAGCCGGGACAGAAACGGCAAAATATTGGATTGGGTCAAAAATTGCTGACGTTGTCGTTCCAATTGTTGCACCCGTCGTCGTCGGGCGGTTTTGTAATCCAAAATGGGGGCAGGGTAGCCTTTGACTGCAGGTGGTCTACCCAAATACCCTGGTGGAAGGTGTGCCAATTTGGGAACCCAGCGTTTGATAAAGTGCCCCTCTGGATCGCAACGGTCGATCGCTGTTTGTTCCGGGTTGTAGATGCGGGTCCAGGTTTTGTCCGCACAATGGGTCACTCCCGCTTGCATCGCCCACTGGTAATGGTCGATGGGACAATCGCCATCGATCAGGTGCCGCATGAAATGTAACGCCCCATAGCGCCAGTCCATCCCCAGCAAATTGCTGAGAAAACTGGCATAGAGGGCACGACTCCGGAAGTTTAGCTCCTGCCAGCCGCCTGTGGCGATGAGGCAACGAGCTGCCGCATCCACAATGGGAAAGCCCGTTTGCCCCTGTTGCCATGCCTGGTAAAGGTCTTCGTCAAATTCCCATCCGTCGTCATCAAACACTTGATAGAGAGAACATAGCTCTAACTGGGGCAGGTAACGGAACCGTTGGGCAAAACCACTCCCCCAACGAAGTCGGGAAACGAGTTGCTGGCAACTACGCTGAATGCGAGAATCGGGCGATCGCTCCACGGCTTGCACCGTCTGCACACATTCCCGCACTGAGATGACCCCAAACTTAATATGGGGACTTAACCCCGTTGTGGCCGTCGCCGCCGGATAGGACAGTTGCCAGTAGTAGCGGTTTGTTTTTTCGGTTAGAAAGTTCTGCAATAAGGCTCTCGCTGCCTCGGTGCCACCCGGCGGTAATGGTTTACTATCAGCCACTAGCCCCAATGTCGCCAGGTCAGGGAGCAACTCACTCTCAATCTCCGGTGGGACATGAATTCGGTTCGGTGTCGGTATCATCTCGGCATTCATGTCGGCATACCATTGTTCCCGGTAAGCTGGGTAGGGAACCAGATCAGCCACCGTCCCTGATGGCTCAAACCAGCGAATTTTCAGATTTTGGCGGGCAAGTTCCCGGTTCAGATGGGCATCCCGCACCCGGCCATAAATCCGCTCAAAGTCAATGTGGGCATAGATTCCTTCTGCTCCCGTCGCCCGAATCAGTTGGGGTAATACCGCCACCGGATCGCCCGATCGCAAAATAAGCCGTCCACCCCGATCGCGTAAATCCTGATCGAGCGATCGCAGACAATCGAGCATGAAAGCAACCCGCGCCACTGCTGTTTCGGGATGGTGTAGTAGGGCGCGATCAAAAATAAATACTGGTATCACCGCTCCCCGTAAGGCAGCACGGTAAAGGGGCGCATGATCAGCAATCCGCAAATCCCGCCGGAACCAAACAATCGTATGCTGCATAACGCGAACTAGACGCGGAGCTACGGCACCAGCTTAACAAAAGTTAAAGGGATAAGACACTTGATAAAGACGGGCTTTAGGTAAAAACGAATGGATTTCCCTAAACAAAATATAGTTTTGGTCAGAAAGCATCGGACAAAACTTGCAATAAATGCTAGCTCCGAATAGGCTTTCTGACCGCCTCTACCATTTTGCAGCCATCCTCCGAGCTATGCTGTACCCATTAAGTGGAAGGAGTTGCTTGAATCGCATTATCAATAGTGATAGTGAATTTTACCAAAAGGAGATTGGCAAAACTTACCCCTATTGGATTTTGGCTTCAAAGGATTGGCAAAAATTTTGTACGCCTGTTTTAATCACATAGATTGCAACCGGCGTTGCCAGCTTCAGGGGGAGCATGGTGTGTTCGGTCAGGGAGAGCAGTACATTGCCCGTTAACCCATCTTCCAGTTTTTCCTTCATGTCTGCCTGACAGATGATATGTCGCCATCGTTTGGCTAACCCTTCGATCCAGCGATCGCTGGTATCGGGTTGTTGCCCCACCTGAATGCCGATATTAATTGCAGCATCTTCCAGGTCGCCCTCGCAGACTTCAATTTCTTCTAATGCAACCAGCGCATCGGGATAGCCTGCCAACTCTTCCCGAAACCACTCAATTTCCTCGGCTGTAACTGTAATAGACATGAATGCTTCAACCGTTGCAGTAAAGCGATCGTAGCAAATCGTAGCAAGGATAAAGGCTAAAAGATACCAGCAACGGCAAAAAGCATCTACCTCGTATGACAGCTACAGTCCGACTAGTTCGCGGGAGTCCAGCCCACTTAATTTTTGCGCGATCGCCTGCTGGAGCTCTAATTTGGCAACGCTAAACTCATTTCGCAGGTGTTCCAAACGGGCAACGGCGTTGCCTTTTTCAACGGTGAGTCGATTCAGCACATCGAGCGCATGTTTGTATTCACGGTTCATTTGTAGCACCTCAAACC
>CAZGDE010000204.1:2303-4021 GCA_964524315.1 uncultured bacterium | reverse complement strand
CCGTCGGGCTTTGCGCTGGTTGTCATTTTTCAGGTTTGCTTCAAATGCCACGACCCGGTCGGCATTGCCTTCCAAACTGGCAAGGTGCAATCTGGCTTCGGCCAAACGGTATTCAATTTCGTTGACTGCCTGTGCTGCCTGGGCGATCGCCGCAGGATACTGACCAAGACTGAGTTTCATAAGTGATGGGAACTAAAATTTGCTATTTAACCGCGTAATCAAATCGGCGTTCGTGGAGCCAAGCTCTGCCTTAAGCAACTTCTGCCAATTGGGGCAATGGTGGGCGGGATGACACCTCAACCAGATTGACGGGAACCTGGCAGCCGGGAGCCGGAGTGACTTTTTCTAATACGTTCACTTCAATGTTGACGGCAACCAGGTAGGAACCGGGTTCGTGACCAACCGCCGCAGCCACCAGATCAGCCAGGGCGGGATGGTTGGCGGTGATTGGATCCCGCAGGGTTTGTCGATCCCAGTCGTAATGGGCTGTTGGGTCGAGGTTGAGAATGTAGTGTTTAGTCATGGCTGGCAAGGAGATAGGGGGTAGGGGTAAGCAGTGGGGATTGGGAAAGATGAAATGACGAAGATCGCAGGAGGCAGGCGGTGAGAACCAATACCTTTCTCAGCCTCCCTTGTTTCCTATTATATAGTACAAACATACCGATCGACAACAGAGATTTGCTTGTTTTGCAAACTGGAGTTTGCAGATTTGGCGCTGACCCCTACCTCCTAATGTCCCACGCCCCACACGCGTACTGTTCGATCCTCGCTGCCACTGACAATTAATTGCCGATCGCCACTCACGGCAACGGCGGTTACCAGGCTGGTGTGGCCTTTCAGGGTACAAACTTCGCGCCCGACGGCTAAGTTCCAGATTCTGATCAGGTTTTGGCTACCACTAATCAAATGGTGATCTGCCGTGACGGTAACGGAGGCGATCGAGCGGGGGTGTTGTTCTTCTGGAAAGATGGATCGCCCTGTCCGCAGGCACCATGCCTGAACGGTTTGTTCCCGATCGCGGGCGGTGAATGTTTCACCATCAGGGCTGACCGAAATTGCAAAGATGGGGCGACGGGTGCGCATGGTGAAAATGATTGCCTGCGCCAACCAGTCCCACACGTGGATAGTGCCATCCCGGCTACTGCTAATTACGGTTTGTTGTTGAGGGGCGATCGCAACCGCCGTAATATCCTTTGGGTGCCCGGTTAATGTCACCAGGCATTCAAACAAGGGATAGGCATCATACGCCTGGAGCGATCGCCGCGCAATTGTCTCTGACCGATGTTGGAGTAACAGGTAAGCAGCCTTTTGCACTTGCAGCGACCGATCCTGCAAGCCCCGTATAATCAGCTCAATACCATCTCGCCCGTACTGTTGGGCTTCCTTTAAGGCGGCAACTCGCTGGGCGATGATGTTACTACTCAGGCGTTGCCTGACCCCCTCCAGCCCACCCAGAACAACGGCCTCGATGGGAATGGCCGTGTTGTTGCCAAGTACGACATCGTCCTCTCTGGGTTGCATGGAATGGATGAATTAGTAAGAACCCGACCCCACAGTGAGCGTAATTCCCATTACTCCCCAGGCGCGGAAAAATTGTCGGAACAAATCATTGCTGGCAGTAGTAAGATCGCCATCTGGCGGAATTTTACCCCCTTCAATGACCGTGCCTCGCTCAGAGCAGAAACTCAGGCGTAAATCGCCTGCTTCATCTGTCTGAA
>CAZGDE010000204.1:0-2279 GCA_964524315.1 uncultured bacterium | reverse complement strand
CCTTGCCAGTACTTGCCCCGCTCCACTCGATACCGCACACCGCATTACCAATTTCCCTGCACATCATGAACTATTCTGCCAGGGATTGGGTGCAGTTTGCCGGAGAAATGGGTTTGGTCGTCCTATTTAGGAAAGGATAAGGAATGGTGGAGTGAGGGTAAGAGCGTGTGATGGTGGGGATTTCCGGCCCTCTTACCCTCACTCCATCCTGTCCTTTGGAGCCCTACCCTGGGTTTAAGCCGATGGTATCCCTGTTTGGCGTAAGCGATCCAGCACCGCAGCGACATCGGGTGGTGTTCCAGTAAAGCGTAACCGAAAGCAACCCTCAGTCTGAGCTGGTTTATCCAGCACTTTGGCATACAGGTCATCGACGGCTTTCCCTTCCTCGGTCACCATTGGTAGGGCGATCTTTAAGTTGCTTAAAGGGGTAAGGAAGTGATCAGACCGCATTTCTGCTCCGCCTTCGGACAGTTTCACCAGACTGCCCTCAAACACGGTACCAACCAGATGTTTACCTTCCAGCACGGTATAACGGACTGAGAGCGACGGCTCCAGGGTGAAAAAGTGTTCAACTTCGTCCGGTAAGACAATCTTGTACTTACCGTCAATGCCCTTGACATCGTAAAGTGTGATTGGTTCCTTGATACCCTTTGGTTCGACCTGGAGTTCCCCACCGATCTTAATCAGGGATTGACCGGCATCCTTACAGGTGTCTTCCGAAATCAAAATTTGTCGCCCAACGGTATAAGACTCAATCCGGGCTGCGAGGTTGACGTGATTACCCACGACGGTATATTTGGCACGTTTCTGGGAACCAATGTTACCCACAACGACCTCGCCGGTGTTGATGCCAATTCCCATTTCCAATTTTGGGAAACCCAGATGACGGTTTTGCTCGTTCACGTTATCCATCGCTGCCTGCATGGCGATCGCGCAGGCGATCGCCCGTTGCGAATCATCCTTACGATAAATGGGGGCTCCAAACATGACAAAAATGCCGTCCCCAATGAATTCGTTAATCGTGCCCTGATATTGGGTAATGATGTCTGACATCACACCCAGGTAGAGGTTGAGAATACTGACGACTTTTTCCGGGGGCAGCCGTTCCGATATGGCAGAAAAGCCCCGCAGGTCAGACAGCATAATGGTCACCTTGCGACGTTCACCCCCCAGTTGTAAGCCAGATGGCGTTTCGAGTAGGCTGGCAACGACTTCGTCCGTCAGGTAGCGGCCAAAGGTGCGTCGCATATCCGCAGCCGATAGGGCAACGTAGCTGGTAATAGCGACCGAAGAGGTGACCAACGCCATCAGGGGAGGCACAAGCGGTAACCACCACCCTTCCAGAAAGGCAAGATAGCTACCGCCGACCAAAATGCCACCAGCAATGACGATGCTAAGCAGACGCACAATGCCCCGCCGGCTATAGCGTTGTGTCCAGGTGAGTAACCCGCCCACGGCGGCCCAGCCTAAGATCCACAGGCATTCGACGGGTTCATTCCAGGTTCTCAACGTCGGTTCCCGCCCATCCAATGCCGCACTCAAAATTTGGCTGACAAAGTTGGCGTGAATCACCACCCCTGGCATACGGGTGGGGGTCGTCAGGCTGCTGCTATAGGGGACATAAAACAGATCTTTTAGACTTTCAGCCGTGGTACCAATCATGACGATGCGATCGCGCATCAGGTCGGGGGGGACATCTCCTTCCAGCACATCCGTCATGCTGATGGTATTAAACCGTTGGGTTTCCCCCCGGTAGTTGAGAATTACCTGATAGCCACCATCATCTGCCCAAACATAGCCACCATCATTGCGACTAAACGGTGAAAATACTGCTGAACCCGCCTTAATGAGGTTGTCATCCGTTAAACCGACGTCTATTTTTTTGTGCTTTTGCAGATAGGTACCTGCCAGCATTAAACCGAAGCTAAATAGATCCTCACCAGTTGACTTATCTGTCAGGGAAAGGGGGATACGCCTCACCTTTCCATCCGCATCCAGAGGTAAATCATTTGAACCGATCTGATCCAATTCTTTTAATACTTGGGAAGCAGCAACGGCGGAACTATCGGTACTGGCAACCACCTTTTGCACCCCAATCAGGTTAGGAGTGCTCTTGAACAGTTTGATCAGTTCCTTATGTCCCGGTTCAACGGGCAGATCTCGGTAAATATCCAGCCCGATCGCAAAGGGTTTTTGCTGTTTTATCTTCGTTAGCAACTGCGTCAGCATTCTATCTGACATGGGCCACTGTCTGGCCTTTTGCACATCCGCTTCATTGA
>CAZGDE010000203.1:7417-12270 GCA_964524315.1 uncultured bacterium | reverse complement strand
TCGTTGCAGCATTGTGGATGAAGGTCTGTGTCAGTGGATATGGTTTGCCCGAAACAGATCGCACGCTGCTATCTGAAAATATGGGGCGTTCGAACGCCCCTACAAAAACGCTACTCCTAATATCCCTGCTACTAAAACCAGTTTGGTACCAGCTCAAATCTCACGGTGGCGGTGCTGAATCCACCCTGCCCATCGGTGATTGTATAGGTGAAACTATCCCACCAGCGGGAAGACCTGTCGGCTTGATAGGTGAAACTGCCATCCCCATTTCTGGTTAAAAAGCCATTGTTGGGTTGGGAATAGTCAACAATGCTCAGGCGATCGCCATCCCCATCCAAATCATTAGTTAACGGATTGAAGGTAATCCTGCCATTTCTGACGCTGTAACGATCATTGGTGGCGGTTGGAGGGGTGTTGGGTCGCTCGAAGGCTCCGATATCAGGGCGACCATGCCAGGAACGGGAAACACCTCGCTGATCTGTGCCAGCGATGAGCATGGGATCACCCGCATTTTGGGCAGGACTGCCAGCCAGCAATTCCATTGTCCAGGTGGTACCGCCATTGTCATGTAAGGCTCCCAATCTGGGATTGATGGGTGCTTCAGTGGTGCCAACCTGATCCCCAATCTGGCTAAAACCTGTGCTACCTGTGCCATTGCCAATCAGGTTGTAACCCCAACTGGTAAATGTACCCGACACATCGGGGTTGTTCCCCGTGTGGGCGGTATTGCCAGCAATGATGGTATTTCGCACGGTTGCCCGGTCTGTGTTCACCACGCCCACACCCGCGTTGCCACTGATGGTACTACTAGTCAGATTTAAGGTGCCAACCTGGTTAAAAATTGCGCCACCGAGGAATGCCTGGTTGCCGTTAAAGGTGCTGTTGGTGATATCAACGGTGCTGCTGCGATCGCTGGGGTACCCTGTGTGCCCGTTCATAATTGCCCCACCAAAACCTGCATAGTTACGGCTGAAGGTGCTGTTGGTGATGGTTAATTCGCCGCGATCATTCCAAATGCCGCCCCCCCCGGTAAAGTTGCCAGCGGTGTTGTCCCTGATCATGACCCCGTTGAGAGTCACTTCACTACCGACCGTCATCCGCATCCCGCCACCGCTGTTATCAGACCAGCCGTTCGCAATCGTCAAACCATCTATTTGCACCATGACGTTACTGCTAATGTCAAACACGCGGGAGCGGCGTTCACCACTGATAGTCAGTGCGGCGGCGGCGGGACCGTCAATCGTGACATTTTTCATGATGTCTAACTCGCCCATTGTCAGGGCGATCGTCCCCACCAATTCGGGGGCAAAGGTAATGGTGCCACCGGAACTGATGATTGCCAGGGCTTCGCGGAGGGATAGATCCCCCGCTGCGAAATTGTTGTCCATCTCATCGACCAGAGTGTCCACCCGCAAGTTGAACAGGGGTTGGACGGGATTGGTGACGGTGCCGAAGAAGTCACCTGTTTGGGCGCGTAAGTTGGTGACAGTGTTAACCCCAATGCGATTGCCACCCAGGCTGGTGACATTGCTGCCTGCGATATCGGGGGTATTCAGCCCAGTGGTGTTACGGGCGATCGTGGTATGGCTGAGGATGGTGGAAACACCGAAACCAGGTGCGGAGTAAATGCCACCTCCGTTCGTTGTTGCTGTGTTATCAACGAGTGTGCTGCCACTGATGGTCATGTTGTGAGAATTGAAGATCGCGCCTCCTAAACCCTGAGGGGTAGAGTTGTAGTTGAAGGTGCTACTGCTAATTTGTGCCTGACCTTCGTTCGCAATCGCCCCGCCACCAAAAGAGGCAGAATTTTGGGTGAAAGTACTTTTGGCGATCGCCAGGTTCCCCCTGTTGAAAATCGCCCCTCCCTGATAGGAACTGGCATTGTTCCTGAAAATACTGTTTGTCACGGTCAGGTTGCCCCAGTTAAGGATGCCGCCACCTTGATCGTTGCTGCTGCCGTCAGCAATGGTTAGTCCACTCAGAGAGACTGTAGGGGCATTGGTAATGCTCAAAGTTAGCGTATTGTTCAGGATGGCACTGCCAATCTGCAAGACTCTGGAGGTATGGTTGCCGCTGATGGTGAGATTGTTCGCGCCGACACCTTCGATGGTCAGGTCATCGGCAATGTGGAGTTCGCCCTGGGTCAGGGTAATGGTGCCAGCGACATTGGGAAAGAACCTGATCGTATCCGCGCCGGGATTGGCATTCGCTTCGAGGATGGCTTCCCGCAGGGTAATCTCGCCGTCAAAGGGATTAACACTGTCGCTCAGGCCAGTCACGTAAAAAGTTCGGGGGCCGGGTGGTCGGACTGCTGGTTGGAGAGCAGTGCCATCTAAAATGAAAATTTCCTCACCCGTCAAATCGAGGGGCGTGTCTGTCAAATCGACAATGGCGTGGGTCAGGTCAAGTCCATCACTGGCACGAAAGGTATTAGCTGTCACCTGGATGGGATCTTGTAGATCGGCGTAGGGTTGAGCCAGAGATCCCATACCTCGTGCCAGGATGTCCCTTGACAGGTGGGCGTTAGGAGTATGCTGGGTTGCGACAGATAGGGGCGATCGCGCACAATTCATAAGAAAAATCCTTGGTTATGCTCAGGAACGTAGGCTGGATGCGACCCTATGCTGGTCTGCATCTCTGTCTATTCCCACGTCCAAGGCTCAGGATTTATGCACGAAAAGTGTAGATGGAGAAAATTAACCGGAATGTGACGGAGCGTCATCGGTCACTGGTCACTGGCTCTGTACGAATGCCAAATGCCAAATGATCAGCGCATTGACGAGTTATGTTTATCCCCTTACTTAATGGTGGCCGCTAGTAATCGTAAGGATTTTTCGGTTCTTCAATGGGTTTGAGCGACTTCGCAGCGATCGCCAACTGCCGTTTATTTGCCAACGTTTCGGTAATCATTTGCCCTTCCACCTCCAACCAGGTATCCGGTTTGTAGGCAGAGCGACTACCAGTTAATTTGACGGGTAAACTCACCGGGTAAACATCTGCCGCGCAACAGGTAATGACGAAACGGGAAATCAAAATGTACTCGTCCGGCATGTTGGGGGGATAGATGACAAACCCCTGGACTTTGGCTGGTTGACCGTTGTAGGCATCCGGTTCGGGATAAACGGCCAGGGTTCTCACCCAGTCAATAATGGATTTATCCGCCGTATTGGTCGAACCCCGAAATGCCTGGGGTTTCACCCGTGTCAGGGTCAAGCTATCGTTTACCCCGCGATCAACCGCCGTTTGACTGGCAAAGGCACGGGGCGAAATGAGTAACCCCAAAATGGCAGTTGCCAGCAGGAGGGCACTGCTCCATCCGGGGGGAAATAGGGTCAGGTGGGGCGCAGATGCAACCTCACGCCCCGATCGCCGTTTCAATAGGGTAAAACTCCGCAACGCCGCAATGACCAGTAAGCCGATGCCTGCGGCAACCGTTAAGCCCATGTAATTGGGATGGATTAACAAGTACAGCTTGCCCGTTGCCCAATATTTGAGAAAGAGAACGCCCCAGGCGGCGATCGCCAAGACATCAATCCAGGGAGCCAGGGAGCGGGAGGAACGGGAAGCCATAAACGCGATGAAAATACTGCAAAATGCCAGATGTCAGGAAATCAGCAAGTGGGTTATATGATAACCAATTCCCACGCCTGATCCCCAAACACCTGATAGAGTAACTGAAAATCACGCTGTTCTTCCATTTTCACCTCCATGCCTGAACCGCTGTTATCGATTGACCATCTCCAGGTTGCTTACCCCCAGGTAGGTCAGCAAATTAGTTGGGCAGTGGATGATGTGTCATTCACCCTCAGTCCGGGGGAACGGTTGGGGTTAGTCGGTGAGTCGGGCTGTGGCAAATCGACTTTAGGACGGGCAGTGATGCGGTTGCTGCCAGAGGACACCCAGATTAAGGGAGGGGTCACTTTTGCGGGCAAATCTGTATTTGGCCTGGCACCGCCCGAACTGCGGCAATTCCGGGGTGAGGCGGTGGCCCTGGTGTTTCAAGACCCTATGACCCGCCTGGATCCGCTGATGACGATCGGTGATCACTGTCTGGAAACCTTACGGGCCCATGCACCGAACCTGTCGCGCCGAGAGGCGAAGGCACGGGCGATCGCCACCCTGGAGGCCGTCAACATTCCGGCTAATCGCTGGGCGCAGTATCCCCATGAGTTCAGTGGTGGGATGCGGCAACGGGTGGCGATCGCCCTGGCACTCCTGCTTAATCCCAAGCTGATTGTGGCAGATGAACCAACCACCAGTCTGGATGTAACCGTCTCTGCCCAGATCTTGCAGGAATTGACCCGCCTCTGTGCCGAACGTCAGATGGCATTGCTGATCATTTCCCATGATTTGGCAATGATTGGGGAATATTGCGATCGCATGGCGGTGATGTATGACGGCAAATTGGTGGAAATTGGGGACACCACATCGGTTCTGACCAATCCCCAACATGACTACACCAAATCCTTGCTCAAAGCAGCCTTGCATTTGCAGGTTGCGAGTGGCGTGGGAGTGGGTGGCGATCAACCTGACCCCAGGGCGGCAACCCCGCTACTGAAGCTGGAAAATCTCAAACAGTACTACACGTTGGAAGGAAATCTCATTAGTCGTCTGTTTACGGATGAAAAGAATACGATTCGGGCGGTGGATGACATTAGCCTGGAATTGCAGGCGGGTGAGACGTTGGGCTTGGTGGGTGAATCGGGTTGTGGCAAAAGTACGTTGTCGCGCACGATTCTGCAACTCATTCGTCCAACAGCCGGAAAGGTGGAGTTTTTGGGGCAGGAGTTGACCAAACTGCCTCGCCTCGCCTTACAACAGCAACGACGACAGATGCAAATGGTCTTTCAAGA
>CAZGDE010000203.1:0-7407 GCA_964524315.1 uncultured bacterium | reverse complement strand
CCCCCACGCCTGTCTTAATCCCATGATGACGGTGGGTGAAAGTATTGCCGATCCATTACTCATTCATCACCTGGCAACCGTAGCGGCCGCGGCCGACCAGGTGAAATCCATGCTGGAACGAGTGGGCTTAACCCCGGCAGAAATGTTTTACTCCCGTTATCCGGCAGAGCTATCGGGGGGACAACAGCAACGGGTGGCGATCGCCCGTGCCCTGATCACCCGTCCCCAACTGCTCATTTGCGATGAACCCGTCAGTATGTTGGATGCCAGTGTGCAAACGCAGGTGCTGGAACTGATGCGGGAACTGAAGCAGGAATTCCATCTTACCTATCTGTTTATTACCCATGATTTGTGGGTGGCACGGTTTTTCTGCGATCGCATTGCGGTGATGCAAGCGGGCAAAATCATTGAAATCGGCACCACCCACGATATTTTTACCAACCCCCAACATCCCTATACGCAAACGTTGTTGCAGTCTGCTCCCTTGTTGGCAAAGGTGGGGCAGGCGTAGGACGATGCACTGGAATAAAATTTCAGTCCGTCGAAGCGGCGGGTAAGCTTGGAGTGTGCCCGCTATTTGGTACTATGCCTGCAACTGCTCAGGAAGCCTCCAGTTGGCTGATCAGGGGGGCGGGAGCAAGCGATAGAAATTTGTTTGTTGTCAGTGCTTGACATAACTGCTACCTTAACTGTTAAGATAACTAATGTTAAGCGACGTTGGGGCGTCGCCAAGTGGTAAGGCAGCGGGTTTTGGTCCCGCCATCCCTAGGTTCGAATCCTAGCGCCCCAGTTTGTTATCTAATAGGCGAGGCTGCTGAGGGTGTTATCCAACAGCACCTTCTTTTCATTTAGAGGCTGTTGTGTACACACAGATGGGCGATTGACTCTATGTAGGGGAAAACACCATTTGCCCGGTTCTAGAAAATAAATGGTATGTCGCTATCTGCTGGATTGAGTGTTCAGCTGAATGCCCATACAGTCAGATTGAATGGTTTGTGTCTACACGGTAGTCCTTTAAAGGGGCAGTGAATTTGTTACTGGGGGCAAGCCTCGGCGGCAATTGTTGCAGTATCGTTAGAGAAAGAGTTACGGTACGGTCAGACCTTGCATAGTGCTTTTGTAGCTAACAGATGTTCCCTAGCAAATCTTCAGAGAACCTGTACCCGACTCACTGGTTTGGGGAATTCTGCTTAAATAAGCTACAGTTTCCCTGGTTAGAGTTGGTTGAATTTCAGGAGTGTTCTACCGGCTCTGCTGATATAACAGTATATTCCGGTTGTGCGATCTACCCTCTAGCTTGAACCTCCTAACGGTAATTGAGGAAACTCCACCATGCTTGTCTGTCCCCATTGCCAGTTTGAAAATCCGAACAGCAATAAGTCCTGTCAGGAGTGCGGTACGTCATTGACGCAAAATACGTGCCCATCCTGTAATAGCCTGGTACCGTTTGATGCGGTTAACTGTCAGGAGTGTGGGCAAATAGCTGGTGTGGTCTGGTGGGCGATCGCAACGGAGGCAGCAAAAAATTCTAGTACCACAGCATCGGCTACCCCTCCACCCATCCCAGCCTTTCTAGACCCGCAGCAGCGTTATCGGGTGATTGAATTATTGTCGGTGGTGACTGGGGCTACGACGGAAAAGCAAATCCGGGTTTTAGACTGTCAACCGTTCCAATTGTCTTCCCTGGAGAAACTACTGACAGAACAGGCAGATCGAACGGCGGCAGAACTTGCTAATAAAGCGGGTGGGGTTTCCGGTACCGCCAGTGTGCCGATGGCAGAAACCAGTCAGGCGGATGGATCTGCGCTAGATAGCATTCCCTTGGCTGCCCAACCTTACCTGGCGTTACAGGGCAAATTTTATCAAGCATTGCCTGCTATCCATGATGCATGGCAACAGGACGGGCAACAGGTGCTGCTTCTAGAAGAACGGTCACAGTTACCACTGTTGCTAGACTCCTGGCTGGATGACCAACTGCTATTGCCTCAACTTCAGGTCTTGCACTGGTTGTATGAAATGGTGGAACTGTGGCATGTTTTAGAGCCACTAAACTGCCAGCAAAGCCTTTTGGAAGCTGATAACCTGCGGATTGATGAAGATCAGGCAATTTGTTTGCAGCGGCTTTATCCCGTCAGTGGGGCTAACGGATTGTCGCTGAAAGATCTGGGGTGCTTCTGGCAAACCCTGTTTGCCAAGTCCCAACGGACACAGTT
The DNA here is from genome assembly GCA_964524315.1 of uncultured bacterium. Classification (GTDB taxonomy): domain Bacteria; phylum Cyanobacteriota; class Cyanobacteriia; order Leptolyngbyales; family Leptolyngbyaceae; genus CAZGDE01. The sequence continues at coordinate 5,194 of CAZGDE010000203.1, read as the reverse complement.
GGGGTCAATCATTTCCCTCGTGGCCGATGTTGAATCTGGGAGATTGACGACGACAAGCGATATCAAAGCGCGAATTGAGGCGATCGCGAACGACTTACAAGATCCCGATGATGATGATTTGCCCAGCACCGCTAATGGTTTGCCAGCAACCACGCCACCAGAGCCAGCGACTGCTCTGGAAACGGCAGAGGTTGGTCTTGATGTGACTGCTGCGCCCCGGTTAGAGATTCCCCCGGAAGAACTGGTGGGCTTCATGGATGACGATGATAGCAGTAGTGACGACCTGCCCACGGTGGTTCTACCAATGCAGCTATTTAACCTGGAAGACGTGGGCCGGACGGATATTGGTCGCCAGCGAGATCATAACGAGGATTACTTTGGGATAGAAACTCAAATTAGTCGTTTAGAAAGCCCATCGGGCAAAACGATGCATGTCCGTAACTTATACATCCTGTGTGATGGGATGGGCGGTCACGCGGGGGGGGAGGTTGCCAGTGCCCTGGCGGTAGATACCCTGCGGCAATTCTTTAAAGAGAAGTGGCAGGCATCTCCCTTCGCTACTGATAGGGCAAATAAGTTGCCGCCGCTAGAAACGATGATGGAAGCGGTGCAACTGGCCAACAAAGCCATTTATGATGTCAACCAGAAGAATGCCCGTTCGGGAAGTGGGCGCATGGGGACGACCTTGGTGCTGGTGCTGGTGCATGATACCGAGGTGGTGGTGGCGCATGTGGGTGATAGTCGTCTGTATCGTTACACGCGCAAGCGGGGGTTAGAACAAATTACGGTTGACCATGAGGTAGGCCAACGGGAAATTCAACGAGGGGTTGATCCAGAGCTTGCCTATGCCCGTCCCGATGCCTATCAACTAACGCAGGCATTGGGGCCACGGGATGAGAATTTCATCAAACCCGATGTGCGGTACTTTGAACTGAACGAAGATACGTTATTGCTGCTCTGCTCAGATGGCTTATCTGATAATGACCTGCTCGAAAAGCACGCGAAAACCTCTCTGGAGCCGTTATTAAGTTCCAGCACGAATCTGGATCAGGGCGTTAGCCAATTAATCGACCTGGCGAATCAATACAACGGACACGACAATATCACGGCCATCGCAATCCGGGCGAAAGTTCGGCCTAACTTAGACCATTTGCGGTAGGCGGGCAATGGTCGTCATTCTGACCCTCTTGCACCCCAAACAACATACTCCCTTAAAGCAGTGGCGGTTTGAGCATGAGCTACTGATCCGGGTGGGGCGTGCGCCTGAGAACGATGTCATCCTGGAAGATTTGTTGGTGTCGCGGTTTCATCTGGAACTGCGACCGATTCAAGCAGCCGCAATGGTGGCAACGGTACCCAGTTGGCACTTGACTAACCTCAGTGCTAATGGCACCTATGTGAATGGCTACCTGACCTCCCAGGGAACGATTTCTGATAATGATCGGCTCCAGTTGGCCCAACAGGGCCCCCTGTTGCAGTTCCAAGTGATGGCAACGGCTCCACCACTGGCAGTGCCCACCTTGCCATCACCGCAGTTACCGATGTTGCCCAAGTCTTCGCTACCTGCGATCGCGCCTCGCCTGGTGCCCTGTTCCCATGGGGGGAATTCACCCCAAAACCTCTTTTGTATTCACTGTGGCCAACCCCTCCGGGTACAGCAAACGGTTCGCCAGTACCAGGTATTACGTGTCCTGGGGCGAGGTGGAATGGGTACAACCTATCTGGTCTGGAACCCTGATATCACGACTCCAACAGGGCAACTGCGAGGTGAGTTACAGGTGTTAAAGGAAATGAACGCTGACATGGCACGCATTCCTAAAGCGCAGGAATTGTTTGAGCGGGAAGCAGCGGTGCTAAAAACACTCAACCATCCTGGTGTTCCCCGCTTCTATGACTTTTTTGTCGAAGCGGGGAAAAAGTATCTGGTGATGGAATTGTTGCATGGTCAGGATCTAGAGAAACGGGTGCGGCAGAAAGGTCCTGTTGCACCACCTCAGGCGATCACCTGGATGATGCAAACCTGTGAGATTCTGGATTACCTGCATAACCTTCGCCCACCCATCATTCATCGCGATATTAAACCAGGGAATTTGCTGGTACAAAACCTGAATAACCGCATCATTGTGTTAGATTTTGGTGCAGTCAAAGCGGCGGGTATGCCATCCCGGACTCGCATCGGGGCAGAGGGCTACAGTGCCCCCGAACAAACGCAGGGACGACCGGTTGTCCAGTCGGATTTGTATGCAATTGGCACCAGCCTCATCTTTCTGCTAACGGCAGAAAGCCCCATGAAGTTCTACGAAAAAACAGCCCAGAGCTATCGCTTTGCCCTGGATAATATCCCAACTATTACACCTAAGTTGCGTGAGCTAATTGACCAAACAACACAGCTAAGACCGGGCGATCGCTATGTCTCAGCCCGGTCTTTAGCCCATGCTTTACAAGCATGTTTATAGAAACAAATGCCTACAGTGGCAAATGAATAGTGGCAAGTGGTGAAATTTTTAGAGAGTCGGTTTACTCTTCGTCTTCCCAACTGTCAACAGCCAGGAGCTCACTCACGGGGTCTTGCATACTAAAGTCGTATGCAAGGAGTTCTTGCTTCAAAAAAGACCAATCGTCTCCGTAAAGGAGAGCAATTTTCCAGATGCTATCTGTTGGTCTAAGTAGTTTTGAATTGATTAACTTTTGAACTTGGCGCTGTAATTTGACCATTGGGTGCATTACCTGCTGGTTCATACCGTCCTTCGTTATGTTGAATTTTCCAGGTGTTGAATTTTTCAAATACTCTCAGCAAAGCTTCCTAACTGCCGCCCGGAAATGTGTAGGTGGTTAATGCCTGTTGGAAGCGTTTTCCAGGTATAGATATTAGCATACTTCAAAAGTATGACAAGGGTTTCCAGAAAAAACCGTCTATCCTTTCCAGATAACCGAACCACAACCGTCAAATGTCAGAAAGAAATAACGTTTTACTGCGTAAAATCTGACTGACTTCAATGCATAGTGCCTCACTAAATTGGTGGGCGCAGTGAAAGACTAAATCGTGGATATAGCAGTTCCTGGCCAAGGGAAGTATGCTTTGTTCCGGTTGATCACTGGTCACTAGTTATTGGTTTGTACGCCCATATTGGGTCACAAATGACTAATGCCCTAAGCCTTTGGCCGTAAAATTTTCTTTAAGTGATTTCTAAGGGAAAATATACCCTTGCGTAAGGGCAGGTTTTGCCAGAGTCTTGGCGTTTGCCGATACTGCTGTGTCTAAACCTGCCCTTAAAGGGATTTTGTTTTTTCATAATCGCCTTAGTGAGCGAGCGGGAAGGAGTTCAACAGGATGACAGGTTCCCTTGCCGCTACTTAAAAATTACTCCTAAACATCACTCCTATAAAATCTCAATCGTTATACCTTAACTCTTTTGTGCTTGCTTGCGATTGATTATTGCTCTCCAAATTGCTTTCTTATCCACCGTTCTATCGTGTACCCAGATCCGCCCCAGTCCGCCCCCTTTCTGGTTGCCTCTCCCTTTTTGATCCCCAGAAGCCGTAGGATATAGGATGGTCTATCGTCCTAACTACTGAGTTAACCCGTGCGAAAAATCGTTATTGCTGGCAACTGGAAAATGCACATGACCCAGGCAGAAGCGCAAGAGTTTCTGTCCGGTTTTATGGCTCACCTGACTGAAACCTCTGACGATCGGGAGATTGTTCTGTGTCCCCCCTTCACAGCACTGGTGAGCATGTCTCAAAACTTGCACGGCAGCCGGATTCGTTTAGGTGCTCAAAATGTCCATTGGGCAACTCACGGTGCTTATACCGGCGAAATTTCTGCCGCTATGTTGGTTGAGAGTGGGGTACGGTACGTTATTGTCGGGCATAGTGAGCGGCGGCAGTACTTTGGTGAAACCGATGAAACTGTTAATCAGCGGTTAAAGGCGGCCCAAACAGCTGGTCTAATCCCAATTTTGTGTGTGGGGGAAACCAAGCAACAGCGCGATGCGAACCAGATCGAGACGATCATTTACAACCAGTTGGATATCGACCTGCAAGGTGTAGACCAAACTAATTTGGTGATTGCTTATGAACCAATTTGGGCGATCGGCACAGGAGATACGTGTGAAGCGAAGGAAGCGAATCGGGTGATTGGGCTAATTCGTAGCCGCCTGACTAATCCTGATACGCCCATTCAGTATGGTGGGTCAGTCAAGCCTGACAATATTGATGAGATTATGGCCCAACCAGAAATTGATGGTGTTCTGGTGGGCGGAGCCAGTCTGCAACCGGATGGTTTTGCCCGAATTGTCAATTTCCAGTAAAGCAATCAGTCGCCCGTGATCGCTTACGCCCAATAAAGCATTTTGTGAGGCAGGTTTCCACTGGAGACCTGCCTCATATGTTGGTTGCGAGTTTAGCCTAATTCAAAAAATACGCTACCTGTAGGAGGGGCGAACGGCCGTATAGCCTGACGGCATGGTTCCGCTTTGCTTGTATGCCCGTTAGGGCTTGACGTCCTTACCCATAGTGGAAAATTACATTTAGTCTAAACTTCAATTTGGAGAAACTGGGCCTGCGCCGTTGAAGTCTGCGCAGGTGTGATCACCCAAAGCACGATGGTTATTGGGCACCTGCTCCCTACGACCTGCTGCTAATCTCGCTCAACAGCAGGCAGCGATGGTGCCTGGACGTTGCCATGATTCCGTGATCCTAGCGGGAATTTTATTCAAAGTATTGATAAAGATTGCCGTGTCAACCGCAAATTATCAGGAATTTGCCGCATAAGTGATGTAGGTTAACTTGTCGTCTGATTTGAGTCACCAATCTAGTCCGCCCAGAACTCCTATACTACGGCTAAGCCAAAGGAAAAACGCCTAAAAGCTAAACCCGCACTGGTTCAGTGAATGATTCTGGGTGCAGCGATCGCAGACTACCGGGGGTGCCTTCCGTGGTTAAGTTACCTCTCTAACTCAGCCACCATTAATCTGTCAATAGATCATTACGGAACTATAAGCACTGTTTACTAGTCCTGAGTGACGGGAACACTATCACTAGGAAACTGATTCAGATCATTTCTACCTGGAGCACCTGAGACGAAATTATGCCAGCAACATCTTTCTACGCTGAAGCAGATTACACCGACCAACTGTATGCCCAGAGCTTTCAGTCGGATACCTCCAGTACCGATGAGCGGACTGTAGACGAC
>CAZGDE010000202.1:0-12300 GCA_964524315.1 uncultured bacterium | reverse complement strand
GCCGAGAAGATCAGTGCGGGAAAGGCATAGAGGTAGCCAGAAGTCTGGGCGATCGCTTCCAATTGTTGTAAACATGCGGCTACCTGGTCGGGAGTCAAGTCTTTCACCTGACCCCGATAGGCATCGCGAAATTCCGTCGCCGTTTTCTGTAAGTCAGTTAAGTCCTGCATCAACCTGGGGTCATCAAACCCCTGATACAGGTCAGATAGATTCCATTCCTGTGAAATCTCTTTTGATAGGGTGGATTGAGTCAGATTGGTAGCATTGGCAGCAGATTGAACCAAGACCAAACTCCTTTACAGTACATGCGGGACTTCTCCATGTTAGACGAAATCATTCCGACTTCGCTCAGCCATTTTGCCCAGTCTGTTAACACTACCGCACAACAAAAAGGGCACTGCTAATTCCAGGGATGAATTAAGCGTTGAATGCATTGCAACTTCGTTCCAATGCATTCTGCTACTTAGCACCACCACAAAAAGAAGGTATAGCGTTTGGCTATACCTTAGGATCGTGGATTAAATAAAATCGGGAAGTTACTGGTTGGTAGGGGCACGTGATATGGCGGCAATTTCCCGAAGAATGAATGCCCCTACAACGTCATGGCGAAATTATGTCATCCCCATTCCTAAGTTGTTTCGCCCGACTTCTGCCGCATTTTGGCGAAATAATCATGCCAAAATTGCTTTTGCGAATCCAGCAACATCTTGGCTGATTTTTCTTGCGTATCAAGATACGCATTCACCAGTTCTTGTTGAAAGGTCAATGCTTGATCAAATGATTCGGCAAAATTCATATCTACTTTGCCAGTGGGCAGATTTTCCATCCAGGCATCAAACATTTTTTTCTGCCAATCACTGTATTGCTGCTGCCAATCGCTAAATTGCTTTTGGTACTCGTTCAAGTAAGTCGTATACATTTGCTACAGAACCGCTAAAAGCTCTTTCAGGATGATTGCCTCGTTAAGCGATACGGGGTAGAGGACAGGCCATCACTCAAGAAAGAGAGGAAGCGGGGCGGTGAAGTGTACCGCTCCCTTATGAGTAAATACCTAGCTACGGTTAGTATAGCTTGCTAAACTCTCTGGGTTTTTACCAGCTTCACAGAATTTTTCAGCCAGCAATGGTGTGCTACAGAAATGATTAAGTTCTGTTAGGAGATTTTGGCGAAGCACGGTCTGATGCGCAATCTGAATTGGATAGTTACGCCATTTCATCCGCTTTCAATAAGGGCGAACAGCCATTTGCCCCTACAGACAACGCTACTCTATAGACGAATTTCGTGGGAACTTTAGAAAGGAGCGATTTGTTGGCTTGGCGCAAACGCAGATTAGCATAGGCTGAGCGTTTTCAGCCCCTAAACCGCTTCTCCACCAACGACGACATCGCGAATGCGTAAACTGGGGCCACCACAGCCAACGGGTAAACCGCTTTGGCCACCTTTACCGCAACCGCCGGACTCATCCCAGAAGAAGTCATCCCCGATCGCCTCAATATCAGCCAGGGTCTTAAAAGCATTGCCCGACAGATTGACATCCCTGACCTGTTCCGCAATTTCCCCATTCCGGATCATCCAGGCTTCCCCGGCGGCGAAGGTAAACATTTCACCATTGGTCATACCACCCAACCAGTTACGGGCGTAGACACCTTCCTCAATGTCACTGAACAGATCCTGCACCGGGGTTTTGCCCCGTTCGATCCAGGTGTTGGTCATCCGCACGATGGGAGGGTAATGGTAATTGAGACACCGGGCATTGCCAGTTGCCGCTTCACCCAACTTACCGGCAGTTTCGCGGGAATGGAGCCGACCGACCAGTACGCCGTCTTTGATTAGTTGGGTGGTGGTGGCAGGGGTGCCCTCATCATCGTAGAAGTAGCTACCCCGGTGACCGTTGGGTGCTGCCCCATCAAAAATTTGCAGTTCGGGCGAACCGAACTGTCGCCCAATGCTCATTACTTCTAGCAGGTCTGGGTTTTCATAGGCCATGTCTGCTTCGGAGAGGTGCCCAAATGCCTCGTGGACAAACAGCCCGGACAGAATTGGGTCAATGACCACGGTATATGTGTTCCCTCTTACGGGTGGTAAGGCCAGGGAGTCAACCGCGCGCTGTGCGGCACTGCGAACCTGGGCATCTAACCCTACCAGGTCTTCAAATGCTTTCCGAGAACCCGTTGTTTCCCTGCCCGTCTGAACGGTTTCACCATTTCGGGCCGTCGCGGCAAAGCGCATTTCCATATCGACCCAGGACTGTTCCAACAGTGTCCCCTCTGATGTTGCGAGAATGACCCGTTGGGCACTGTCGCCGTAGCGGACTGAAATTGTGGCAATTTGGGGACTGATGCTCCGCAAAATTTCCCCATAATGCTGACACAGGGCTTTCTTCTCCGCCAACGGAATATGGCGGGGATCGGTACCGGTCAACGGCAGAATACATGTATCCTGCACGGGCATAACGGGTGCCAGTAGTGTTTCCTCATCACCGACCATCCGGGCAGCCGCGATCGCCTCTTCAATGCGATCGGTCAGAGTTGACAGACGATTAAAACTGGCAAACCCCCAACCGCCCTGATGACAGGCTCTGACCTGCCCACCAATAGAGATGCCTTCACTTAAGGTTTCAATTTTATTTCCCCGCAACAGGATATCTGCGCCTTCCGCTGCTTCAATGCGAATTGCCAGGTAATCTACCTGGGAGCGGTAGCGGGCAATTAAACCAGAGAGCAGATCCTTGACGTTAGCAGGCAGATTAGCCATAGCAATTCCCTATGGTGAACTGACTCCATTTTGCAATTATTTGCGTCAGGTTGCAAAAGGAGGGTAAAACCTCTCAGAAATGGGAATTAAATATAAGTTTAATATTTGGTAGGGGCGAGCTTTGCCGTCAAATTCACTGTGGGTGCGGATGGGATTGCTAAGCCCGCCCTTACAGTTTACGGATGATCAAATCCGCGATCCTTAGGCACAGATTTCCGTAATGAGTTGCTGCTTGAGCAGGGTTACCACCACCTGTTCTTCACAACGGAGGCAGGTTGTTGAGGTATCTTCTTCTCCAGCAGCGACCTGTTTTGCCATGATCTGAGTCAGATCACCTGCCTGGTAGGCTTCTAAAACAGCCGGATGGACATAATATTTACGGCAAGTAGCTGGTCGATTTCCTAAATTTTGAGCTACGGCTTTAATGGCCTGGACAATCGCCTTCTTGGTTGCCGTAGCAGTCTCGCATTTACCAATTTCGTGCAATTCCAGAGCTGCCTGCACGGTGCCTGCCCAGGTGCGAAAGTCTTTAGCGGTAAAGTCTTGCCCGGTAATCTCACGCAGGTAGGTGTTGATATCACCGGAATCAATGGTTTGGCGTTGGCCATCGTCATCAATGTATTGAAATAATTCTTGCCCTGGAATGTCCTGACAACGTTTGACGATTCTGGCGAGACGGCGATCGCTCACGGCAATATCATGTTCCACACCGCTCTTACCGCGAAAGTGAAAATGGATCGTGGCACCGGAGACATCCACATGGCGATCTCGCATCGTCGTCAGACCGAATGACTTGTTCGTCTTGGCATATTCTTCATTGCCAACCCGGATGCGGGTTAGTTCCATTAACCGGACAACCGTTGCCAGCACTTTATCCCGTGGCAAACCCGGCAATGACAGGTCGTGTTCAATCCGTTCCCGCAATTGGGGCAGTGCTTCACTAAAGGCAATCATGCGGGTGAATTTTGTTTGATCCCGCAGTTGTCGCCATTGGGCATGGTAACGATATTGTTTTCGGCCTTTGGCATCCCGTCCTGTTGCTTGCAGGTGCCCATTTGCGATCGGACAAATCCACACATCTTCCCAGGCCGGTGGAATGCCTAACGATTCAATACGTTTAATTTCTGCTTCCTTTCGTAATGGCTTACCTAGCGGATCAGAATAACGAAAACCATCGTCAGTGCGCTGCCGTTGGATACCAGGTTGGTCATCGGAAACATAGCGTAACCCGATCGCCTCAGCGGATTCAACCGGATCGGCAACGGTTACGGCCTTAATATATTGGCGAATTTTTCGTTCGTGTCTTTTTAGTTGCATGGAAGCGAACCAAGTAAAGCACCGTTTTAGGTAGGGGCGTATCGTGATGCGACCGAACGCCCCATGCAAATGGGTTAAAGATTATTTCGTTTCAGCGTCAGTTTTTTGTGCCATTTCGCCATGCGCTTGTAGCGTTGGTACCATCTTGGCTGCCCAATTTTTTAGGTCAGCATCCTGTCCCTGGTTCGATTGTTGTTGAAACAGTGCTACAACATTGGCGTGATCTTGTTGCATTAAACTCATATAGGTGTTATCGAACGGTTCACCTGATAGACCGGATAGTTGTGCTTTTGCTGCCTGGTGCTTTGCATCCAGTGTCGTTGGCACGGTTAACTGTTTTTGTGCTGCTAGCTGTTTCAACTCATTGTTTGCTTTTGTATGATCCTGCACCATTTTCCGTGCATACTCTTTTACTTCGTCGCTGGATGCCCGTTGTTGTGCCAGGTTTGCCAGTTGCACTTCAGCTAGACTAGCTTGTGCTGCTTGCGTAACAAACTCCTGGTCGGTCAAAGGTATTGCTGTGTCACTTGTTGTTTGATTGGCTTGGGGAATTGTAGAAGGCTGGGTTGTTTGATCAGTTTGATTGGCAGCCTGGTTAGAACCTGCATTACCACAGGCGGTTGCGGTTGCGAGAGCGATCGCAGCCAAAGTAACCATCGTCAATGTGGACTTAATCATGATTTGTTTTCCTTGATAGGGGTAGGGACTGGGAAAATGAACCTAATACCGAAAAACGGCAGCCAGGTGGGCTTCATCGGGAACCCGGTCAGGCTCAACGGCATAGACCGTGCCGCCATTTAGGAGGGTTTGAACCGCTGCTAAATTCAACAGATCTTCATCACCGGGTTCGGCATCGGGGTGAAGCTCTAATTTATTTGCCTGTGGGTCAAAATTGCCCCACTCTTGCACGCCAACGGCAACAAATAGTTGCTCAACTCGCCCGAAACAGGCAGCAGGGACAACTTCGTGCAAATCGGTTGAGGTTTTACCTGTAGTTTGGAGTTCGTGGTAATGGTTGATGGCATCACCTTTTGTCTGGGTAAAGTAAGGCTCAACTAGTGTCCATGCCTGGGCGTGCAGGTCTTCTGGTTTGGTAATTTTCTGATTTTCGGGAATGCTTTCGTCGATCAGGTGTTGATAGGTATTCGCTTCCCGGTAGATCGGAATTAAATATTCCACCCCTGCCAGTACTAACGGCGCACGCTTATCACGCAAAAACTCATGCAGACTACTATCGATTAGATGGAAGTATTGCAGGAGATCCTGTCTGATATCGTCGCGATCGAGGCTACCCTGCCCGTGAAATGTTCCAGCGTGCTGAAAGGAATTATTCGTACCACCTTTGTTGGTGCTAATGCGAAATTGCCCTGCTTTGGCTGTCTCATCGTACTGCAAGGCTGCATCCATGCTTTTGGGCAGACCGGGAATTTCTATTTCCTCAATGTGATAGCGACTGCCAGTTAAAAAACGGACATTATCCTGACTCAAAGTTAAAACATAAAACTCACCATCTCCCGCTAGTAGTGGCATGAGTGGCTTTAAATGGAAGCGATCGTTCACAACTACCAATTCTTCGAACTCTAATGGCAAACAAAAGTACCGACAGAAGTTATTCGTTACAAAGGCTGCGAGTAATTGTTTCTGGGACTGCCAAAATTCATCCTTATCCAGATCCATTAAAGGTTGCAGCAGTTCCAGTGCTTCTGTATGGCTCAAGCCGTGATCCTGCAATTTGGCTTCTGCCTGTTTCACCAAATTCTTAAATCGGATCGGGTTTTGCTGCGTCTCTGCCCCCGCCTGAACAGTCGGCATAAAAAGTGATATACAAACTCCTTGTGCTTGTTCTACCAGTGCTTTCAGGTCATCAACTGACAGTAAACTCATGATGGAAAATCCTGACGTACTCACGAAGTATGCTGCTTGATTTTTCGGTGATCCTTTCAGCGTATTTTCTTCTGTACAGGGTTCATCAATCTCTGGAGAGAAGCGAATTTAATTGAAATAATAGTTACAGCCAAAGAATAGAGTTATCTGTTGCCGTGCTTGTTTTGAAATGATTACGATGGTATGCATCATCACAAAATCCCGCGATCGCCCCATCAATCCCAAGTCCAAATCTATTTCAATCAATAGAGGGAGTAATTGTTGTTGATTGAAGTAGCATCATTAACCAGGTAAACACGCTAACATCACAGTCCTAAATCGTGATCAGCGTTGTCTGAGTGACTACTGGTTTATTCCAAAGGAGACACATCATGGCTAAGGTGAATCCAATTCAGATGCAGAAGTATCTCAAGGGTATGGATTATCCTGCCAATAAACAAGAATTACTGGAGCATGCAAAGAAAGGTGGCGCTGATGAAAATATTTGTGCCACGCTAGAACGCTTACCCGATGAGGAATACGAAACACCTGCCGATGTCAGTAAGGCAGTCGGACAGATCGATTAGGGAATTGTTAACACCGAAGTAAATTGAATAGATTGCAAACTCCAGTAGGGGCAGGCTTCGCCGAAATTGACTGTCGCGAGAGTCAAGTTATCTGCCAAACCTGCCCGTACAGATATCTTGTATTCCAGAACGCTTCTAAGAACCTACGATTCGTCGGGTAGGGATAACGCCAACTGATAAACCTGCCGACGGGGTAGGGAGCTTTGCTGCGCTAATTGACGACTGGCTTCCGATCGCGACAAGCCCTGTTTCAGTAAATTCTGTAACTCTGCTTTGATTGCCGCTTCTGTGAGTACAGGTTGGGTTAATTCTGCTCCGGCAATCACCAGCGTAAATTCACCCTGTGGATTGTGGTGGCTGTAATGTTCAATTGCTTCTGCAATGGTGCCCCGCCAGATTTCTTCATGGAGTTTCGTTAGTTCTCTGGCTAATACAATCTGGCGATCGCTCCCCAACACGGTCAAATCTTCCAATGTCTGACGTAAGCGATGGGGCGCTTCGTAGAAGACTAATGTCCGAGACTCGGTTTTAAGTGTTTCCAGATAGGCGCGACGTGCCTGGGATTTGGCAGGGAGAAAGCCCTCAAAGGCAAAGCGATCGCAGGTTAACCCGGATGCAATTAAGGCACTGATAACCGCACTCGCACCGGGAATGGGTACCACCACAATCCCAGCGGCAGCACAGGCTTTGACCAGTTCATAACCAGGGTCAGAAATCCCTGGTGTCCCCGCATCACTGACCAGGGCGACATCCTCTCCCTGTTGCAGGCGTTGAACTAATTCCTGTGTGCGTGATTGCCGATTATGGTCATGGTAACTGACCTGAGGTGTGGCAATCTGAAAGTGATGGAGCAGTTTACCTGTATGGCGGGTATCCTCTGCTGCAATGACATTGACCGATTGCAACGTGCGGACTGCCCGGAAAGTCATATCCTCCAGGTTGCCAATGGGCGTACTTACTAGATACAGAGTGCCTGCCTTGCTTGATTCGGTCATGGTTACGGTTCTCGTGGCGGCAACATAGCTCCGCCGGATTCGGATCGTGCGATTAGCACCTAACGCATTCTATAGTGTCCTTACGATGAACTGCGTAATCTTGGGGTTTCAGTTCTCCACTGCGCCATTTGTTACCATGAAGGGTAATCTCCCGCGATCGCTCCTATGACCATTGCCATTACCGACGCGATTACAACACTGTCTGAGGCAGAACGACGCTTTAATCTGGTAAGAACCGAAGATGAGGCGTTTTTCCTGGAATGGCAAGTTAAGTTACCAGAAATTTCCCCAACCGAACAAATAGCGTTGGATGAACTACGCCGCCGCTATCTCTACCAGCGATCGACCGGACAGTTATTAGAGGGAACCGTTACCTTATTACTGGCATCACCCCTCCTGGCGATCGCGGGCTTCTACGACCCACCCTTTCGGATTCGGGCAGAGGAATCAGTCCAGTTGACCCTCAACGATGGCGAGGAATTACTGCAAGGACGGATTGATGTTTTAGTGCTGCTGAATCAGCTTTGGGTCGTGGTATTAGAGTCGAAGAAAACAGCATTATCAGTTTGGACTGCTTTGCCACAAACGCTTGCCTACCTGATGGCAAACCCTCAACCAGAGCAACCCGGTTTTGCGATGGTAACAAACGGAGATGATATTTTGTTCGTCAAACTGGTACAGGCTGAATCTCGTGTCTACGCTCTATCGCGAGTGTTTGCACCCTTTACATCCGGTCGAGAACTCAACTATGCACTGCAAATTCTCAAACGAATTGCTCAGGTGGTTGGAGAGACGGGGCAGTAAGCGATCGCTCCTACTCGTTCACTTCCAACTCCATTGGTAAGGGTTGCATGATTTGGAAAGGCTCGTCTAGAGCGGGTTCGAGTACAAGCGGTGCTGCGTCTGTCTGCTCTGTGGACGGTTCTGATAGGGAGGGATACAGCCACCGGGCAAAGATCCGTGTCATTTGTGGCATCAACAGGTAGGTCATGGTGGGAACCGCGATCGCAGTGACAACCATGACTCGTAAGGCGATCGGCAGTGGCATCAGTTGATGTTGCAATACCGTTGAGATGAGCGTAATCAGCGGAAACACAGCCAGCCATGTGACCACTGCCATTTTGTATCGTGGTGGTGGAATGATGGCTGCTTTGCCAGGTAAGGTAAACCAGGTTTCCAGACCCGTCAAAATCTGAATATTGGGTGGACATGCCGTTAACGCTTCTGCCTGGGCAAACCATCTTTGTCGTTCTGCCGACGTTTCCCAACGACGCAAATTAACCAGGCGATCGAATTTGAAAATCACCCGATATTCAGGATCATCTGCGCTGGCAGGACGAAAGATATTACTACCTAAATAGCCGGGAAACTGGGCACAGGCTGCGGTTACTCCTGTCAAAAATGCTTCAAAGTCAGCTTCACACCCCGGCTTAACGCGACGCGAGATAACAACTGTCACAGAAGAATCGGGTGTGTCTTTACCGCTTTCGACCATAGGAGTACCATTCTCGCGATCGCCCTACAGCTTACCGTCAAACTGCCGATACCAGATGACGCTACCCAACACGTTAGCAATTAAAGCAATGCCGCCACCAAACCAGGCGAGGGCAGGATTATAACCACTCCGACCGAGGCTCTGCATCCAGGTATGGGTTAGGTCAGAGGACACTAACAGATCCGCCATCAGGGGAAAGAGATACATCAGTGAGGCACCCACAATCAGCCAGCCCACCATTGAGGCAAGGAGAAAGATGGTTTTGGCGGTTGATTGATTACCCATGAGCGACTCACAGTAAAGAATAAAATTGAGCGTAGCACAGGCGATGCCCGATGTCAGCGTCACAGGTGGTCACGTCTTACTTGAGGAATCCAGCAGGTCTTGTAATAGAGGGATAGGGAAATTTCCCGCAAACAACCTACCTGTAAGGGCAGGTTTAGCAACAGAATCACTGGTTGATGCGAAGGGCTTTGGCAAAACCTGCCCCTACGCTCGGTACATTTTTTGGTGTTGCTGAAAAGCGGGATGAATTGGAACGAAGTTTCAATCATCCCGCACCCTTTTCATCCCAGGATTAAGCAACGCCCATTTTTTCTGGGGAACTGCCTAAGTGGTGATAGTCTTGCTGAACCGTCTCCCAAACAGTTATCAACTTCTAGAGGACATGAATCAAGTCCTTGAAAACAGGTTCTCTCAAGTGTTCTCGTAATGCAGTGCGAGTTCCCAAATCCACAGGGTATTCCAACAGATCTTCCAGGTAATGGTTCACTCGCAGTAATTGAAACAGTCCGTAGGGGCGATCGAACGTAACTAAAAAATCAACATCACTATTGCTATGGGCTTCGTCGCGGGCAACGGAACCAAACAGGTCAAGGGACTTCACACCCAATTGAAAAAGCTCATCCCGTTTAGCCTGCACACGAGCTAATACATCATCCCGTCTCATTGCAGATCTCCGCAATCGGTTGTCTGTAGTTTATCATTGCGGGAATGGTGGTGGTGGAAGGGGCGATCGCTAAATTTTAGGCAAATTATCAAGTTTGCTTTGTTCGCTCTGTGTTAGGTGACACTTTCGCCAGGATAGCAATATTAATGTATGAGTCGCTGTTTCATCAGAAGCACATCGTATTCTGTTTGATCTTGTAACAAAATGGAGCCTGATCAACGACTGTGGATTCCGCGTAAACGGATTTACACCTATCCTGATGTGATGGTTGTGCAGGGTGAATTACAGCTACAGGAAGGACGAAAAGATACCATTACCAATCCCATTCTGATTACGGAAGTACTGTCAGAATCAACCGAGGCATATGATCGCAGTGGTAAATTCGCTGCTTATCGCACCATTCCAACACTGCAAGAGTATATATTAATTGATCAGTACTCTATGCACGTTGAACAATTCTCTCGCACTGAACCACGCAAATGGACGTTCTCTGAGTATGACGACGCAGATGCACTACTAACTCTTAGTTCTGTGCCCTTTGAAATCTCCCTGGTTGACCTCTATGACAAAGTAGACTTTGACCAGAATTCACCTATGAGTTAGAGCTTGTTAAAGTGAATTGTGGGAGAGCCTACTGAAGGAGTCAGGTAACGTTGCAAGCAAACCTCGGAGATGCCGGTGATACGGGCGATCGCATCAATGCCTAGATGTTCGTTCTGGAGTTTCGCAATTAATTCCTGCGTTTCTGGAGTAATTGGCTCACAGTCAATATCTTCTGCCACATGAACGCCGACTGTCTCCCGCAAATAGCGAATCATTTTCTGGTCTTCACCTTTGATATGGTGAATCAACCATTCGGTAAGAAAGTGGGAAACCTCGATCGCCAGAAACGAACTTTCTTCAAAATTAGCAATTAATTTCAATACTTTAGTTTTTAATTCTTCATGCCTACCCTTATGTTCCTCATACAAAGGGTAGGCATGGGCACGCATCAGTTTTTCTTCTGCTTTAAAGTGTTCCAGAGTGTAATAAGCTAAATTTCTTAAAGTCTTTCCCAAAACATCCCGTCCGTGCCCTTGCAGCATGGCATCATGCAGCAAATTGACAATCTGAAATAGTTTTTGATGTTGATCATCAACCAGACTATTGCCCGTTCGGTATTCATCCCGCCAATAGGCTAACGGCATTCCTGCACCTCGCTCGAACCTTCCATCAAGTTCAATAGACAAACCCCACTAAGGGGATGAGGTTAAAACTTACCCACAAAATCCCCCAGCTTAATGATGGGATCACCGCTTAAGAAAGTTGGTATCGCAGATAGCGTTAGCCTCAATTTTTAGGAAATCTCAAGAAATAACATTTACCGAAAACAGGTATTTCTAAACAGCGAAACTCTCAATCACTGGTGTCAAGATTGCTTGATGGTGCGGAGCATACTGGTAGCCTAGCATCCTGCCCAATTGCAACTCTTTTACTTCCTGGGCAATGGGATGATCACCTAATTCAAGACGCGCACTATTAGCATTTTGACCGCTAAACTGCTCTCGCTCACTCACGACCAGTTCGCACCGCAACAGATAACCTTCCCGCATCGTGATGGGGTGCATTCGCGATCGCGGTGCCCGTTTAAGCATCCCCTCGCGACCGGACACTGTGAGAATATGCTGACCTGCCTCGTGCAGATGACACCTGACCCAGGTACCATCCCGTTCAAACGTAATCTCTGCCAGGAACTTGGGATAACCAGCAAAATCAATGCCCGCATCACGGGCGATCGCTGTTGTTACTGGTAAGTGCCGCACGTAGACTGGGAGGACGGTTGGGACCTTGCGTAGTGTTCCCACAAACAAAGGAGATGGTTCATCCAATACAACCGGCACACCAATGGAGACTTCATTATAAGGTCCAATATCACTGTTGCGATATTCAAATGCAGAGATAGAAACGACACAATGCCAGGGAGTGATTTGTAATGGGTGCAAACGCGCAGAAGGTAATAGTTGTTTTACCCGATTAATGGGTGCCAGAAATTGGACAGATAGCGTTGCCACATCATAGTAAAAGACCGGGAGGAAGATGGTTCTGCTACCCCAGGGAACTTTTACATGTTCAATTTGTTGAAAGAACTCTTCCTGTTGCATTCCTGTCTTTGCCTCCATCGTGTCAACTCAACCTTTTCCAGTGTTGCTGATTCCAGGAATCCACTAAGCGTTGGATGGCTTGAAACTGTGTTCCAAGTCATCCTGCTATTTAGCATCACCTCTTTTCCAACTGCACGATCGCGTTATAGTCGGGTACACCTCCAATAGGAGATCGCTTCGCTCGATCCAGTAAATGATT
>CAZGDE010000201.1:0-12301 GCA_964524315.1 uncultured bacterium | reverse complement strand
ACCTGGACAAAATCGCCTGGCAACCGTGCAATCCTGCTGTCGGAGGGCCAGCAAAGTCGCAACTGGTGCATGAGGTGGATGCCCTCGGTGGTGAAATTGGCAAAATGGCAGACCGCACCTACCTGCAAAAGCGCATCCTCAACCTTTCCAGAGGTCCGGCAGTCTGGGCGTTACGGGCCCAAACCGACAAGCGCGAGTATGCCGCCGTTATGAAGCGGATTGTGGAGAATCAGGAGAACCTGACCGTGCGGGAAGGCATGGCGACGGATCTGATCTTGAACAGCCATGATGAGATCATTGGCGTACAGACCTACTTTGGCGTAGCGTTCCAGTGCCAGGCAGTCATTCTGACCACGGGTACCTTTCTGGGTGGACGCATCTGGGTCGGTAATAAGTCAATGGAGGCAGGACGGGCAGGTGAATTTGCTGCCGTTGGACTGACTGATACCTTGAACCGTTTGGGCTTTGAAACGGGCAGATTGAAAACGGGTACTCCCGCCAGGGTCGATCGCCGCACAATTAACTTTGATATCCTGGAACCCCAACCCAGTGATCCCGATACACGCTGGTTCAGTTTTGATCCGGAGGTTTGGGTGGAGCAAGAAACTATGCCCTGCCACATCACGCGCACAACCGCTGAAACGCACCGGATTATTCGAGAGAACTTGCATCTGTCGCCCGTGTATGGTGGCTGGGTAGATGCCAAAGGGCCCCGTTACTGTCCCAGCATTGAGGACAAAATTGTGCGCTTTGCTGACAAGGAAAGTCATCAGATCTTTCTGGAACCGGAGGGACGAGATATTCCTGAAATCTACGTCCAGGGGTTTTCGACGGGTTTGCCAGAGGCGATTCAGCTACAAATGTTGCGATCGCTCCCTGGTCTGGAAAACTGCGCCATGTTGCGTCCTGCCTATGCCGTGGAATACGACTACCTCCCAGCCACCCAGTGTTACCCCACCTTAATGACCAAGAAGGTGAAAGGGTTGTTCTGTGCCGGACAGATCAATGGCACCACGGGCTATGAGGAAGCAGCGGCACAGGGGTTTGTCGCCGGAATTAATGCGGCTCGACTGGTGCGGGGCGAGGAGTTGATCGTTTTTCCACGGGAGCAGAGTTACATTGGTACCCTCATTGATGACCTCTGTACCAAAGACCTGCGGGAACCGTACCGGATGTTGACTTCCCGTTCCGAGTATCGGTTGCTCTTGCGATCAGATAACGCGGATCAACGGCTGACTCCCCTGGGGCGAGAAATTGGGCTCATTGGCGATCGCCATTGGAAACGATTCGTCCAGAAGCAGGAAAACATTGCGGCCGAAAAGGAACGCCTGCATGAACAGCGGGTCAAAGAGCATGATGACCTGGGTAAAGCCATTGCTGCCCACACCCAGCAAGCGATTAAAGGCTCAATTACTCTAGCAGAATTGCTCCGTAAACCTGGTTTCCACTACGTCGATCTGGATCGGTTTGGACTGGGTAATCCCGCTCTGGTACGGGCAGAGAAAGAAGGAGCCGAGATTGATATTAAATACGCGGGTTATATTCAACGGCAGCAAAGCCAGATTGATCAGATTGCTCGTCAGGAACACCGTAAACTTCCCCCTGACCTGGATTACCACGCGATCGATACCCTTTCTAAAGAAGCGCGGGAAAAACTGTCCAAGGTTCGTCCACTTACCGTTGGACAGGCAAGCCGCATTGGTGGTGTTAATCCTGCTGATATGAATGCCTTGCTGGTTTATCTGGAGATTAGCGCCCGTCGTAACTCCGAGGTGCTTGTGTGACATCAGTCAAAAAGTTTCCACCTATTGTCCACCCACGATGCCACCCCTGGAATATGGAGTGGTGGGTGCAGGGGCGAGCGTTGATTGGGGGGCCGTCACAACAGGAATCGTTTCCTTCCCAGGTGCTCGTGAAAAATCGACTACACTGGGCTGCCCGATCCACCAGCGCATTCTCAGCGTCCCAACTTCGTCCATTTCTAGGGGTTCAATCACGCCATAGTAATCACCCTGACGAAATACCAATAAGCCAGTGTAACAACCGGATCGGGCTGAGCCGAACTGGATGGAGTTCGTACTACTGTAATTGAGTTTGCTGACATCAGTCAGTTCCGCAAAGGCAGCAAACCCCTGATAGCCCGGTTGGGCATTACCTGTTGTGTCACAGGCAGAATTTTGCAAAACATTGGCAAAGTACACGGGGGTGATCGTACTACTGCCTGACTCTCGATAGAAATAGCCAACCTGACCACTGGCAATTGAATAAGACTGCCAGCCAGTGCCCAAATTCCAGGGTGAACCGGATTCTTTTAACCGTGCTGTCCCCCAACGTAATCCGTTTGCTTCGCCAAATATTTCGACATCAGCAGTATTGGCTTGAAACCGGCTGCTATTAGGTGCAGCATCGTCAACATTGGGGCTAATATTTGTTGCGGTATTGGATTGGGACAGACGGCTACTACAACCGGCGCTGATAGATAGCAACAGCACGATGATTAATGGGTCGATGAAAGGTGATTGCTTGAGTAACAACATAGTGGCAACATAACGATCTGCAAGCGTAGCGATGGCTATTTTCTATGGTTACGGATGGCTCATTTCTATGGGATTAAAAATAATAAAGGGAGACATAATTACAGGTGCTAAATCAACTGAGCGATCGCGACCGTTATATTTATGAAGACGATGAACTAAAATGTTAAGAAAATTTAAAGCTTGAAGGTTATACTTTCCCTTCGCCATTATGCAAGGGCATTGTGGGGATAACGGCTGATGAAGTGATTAAACGAGGGAGCGATATTATTCCAGTGATGATATGTCATTAAGGAGTAATAAATTCCTCTATTGTCAAACAGCGCAGTAGTTGTTTCTTGAATCGGGTGTTTCTTTGATGTTGTCAATGCATAGAGTGACGTTTATAGAGCTATGTTTCTTCAATATCTAAATGTCTACCTGTTCTGTTAATCGCCCTTTCTGTTGAGCAAAACTGTCCCGGTACGATATGACAAGCAAAAAACGACTATTGCCAGTTTTAAGTGCGCTGACTGTTGCCATGTTACTGGGGGCCTGCGGCATGCTCCCCAGTCGATTAAACCCATTCAGGCCAAAACCGTCTGAAACGCCAACACCACCTCGAACTAATGCTGATGCAACATTGCAAGTTCGTGATCTTAAGCGTCTTTATGATTTGCATGTGCCAGCATCAATTAAGGCCCAAACTGAAGGGCAAAAAACTGTGCCACTCGTGCTTGCTTTTCATGGCAAAGGGGGGAATGGTCAGGAAATGGAGCAAGCCACCCAGTTTAACCAACTGGCAGATCAAAAGGGGTTTATCGTCGCGTACCCTGATTCGATTGGTGGTCACTGGGATGCTCGACGTAGTACACAGCCTGAAACGGCAAATGACGTTGGCTTTATTTCAACTCTGATTGACCAATTGGCGAAGGAGTATCCTATCGATCGCCAGCGGGTCTACATCGCCGGTTTTTCCAACGGTGGTATGTTTACCCATCGTTTGGCCTGTGAGCTGAGCGACAAAGTTGCTGCTGGTGCGGTTGTTTCTGCCGCAATGCCAGCAAACCTATCCGGTAGCTGTAAACCTTCTGAGCCAGTTCCGATGTTGCTCATCAATGGTACTGAAGACCCTGCTATTCCCTATTCGACTCCAGGGAAAGGGTTACTCACTGTTCCAGAGACCGCAAAATTCTGGCGTACCCACAACCGCTGTGATGAACAGGTGACCAAGAAAGCTGTGGCGAATGCACCTAATATCACCGTAGAAACCTATCAATCCTGTTCACAAAAGGCAATGGTCGTACTTTACACCATTCAGGGTGGGCAGCATGTGTGGCCTGTTCCACAGCCAGCGGCATCTAACGCAGCGACTGCAGAGCCGCAAGGGATTAGTGCCAGCGAGATTATCTGGGACTTTTTCAGCAAATACCCGACTAAGTAGGTGGCCATTGCTGCTGCTAGATCATGGATTGAGTGTTGGCTGAATTAAAACTTTGGGCCAATTCATACTGTGATGCAGCACTACCGTAAGGGGGCAGTAGCAGCGACAGGAAGGGGATGATAGGGGCATGAGAATTGCCTGCCCGCATCCCTCACCTGTGCAAGGCTTCTCCGCCGCGTGGGGGTAAAGTTACCCTGGAGATGTCTAAGTATGGGAAACTTATTCCTGTTGTTGCGATCGCTGCCCTCCTGTCCTTAACATCTATGCCTTCCAGTAATCACGTTTATCCCGTTATTTGGAACAACGATCGCGTTCTGTTGATTGATCAGAATCGTCTGCCCAATGAGTATGCCGTAGTTGATATTCATCGCTACGAAGATATGGCATGGGCCATTGAAACCATGATTGTGCGGGGTGCCCCGGCAATTGGTGTGGCCGCTGCCTATGGTATGTACCTGGGTGCGAGAGAGATTCAGACGAGCGATCGAACTCAGTTTTTAGCACAGTTAGAAATGGTTGCCCAACGGTTACGGGCTACCCGGCCAACCGCAGTCAACCTGTTTTGGGCGATCGACCGGATGCTGAAAACAGCCGTGCAAACCCTTGGCCCCATTGAGCATTTGAAGCAAACTCTGCTGGAAACGGCACAGGCCATTAACGCGGAAGACATTAAAACCTGTCAGCAAATTGGTCAACATGGTTTAGATGTTCTGCCCAAGCAACCCGGTCGTTTGCGCTTATTGACTCACTGTAATGCCGGGGCGTTGGCAACCGCAGGATATGGTACGGCTCTGGGAGTTGTCCGTTCGGCGTGGCAGGCGGAGCGCTTGGAGCGGGTCTATGCTGATGAAACCCGTCCCCGGTTACAGGGTGCCCGGTTGACTGCCTGGGAATGTGTGCAGGAGGAAATTCCCGTCACCGTCATTACCGATGGTATGGCGGCCCACTGTATGAAGCGTGGCATGATCGATGCCGTTGTTGTTGGGGCCGATCGCATTGCTGCCAATGGGGACACTGCCAACAAAATTGGCACCTACAGTGTGGCGCTCGTTGCCAGAGCGCATAACATTCCATTTTTTGTGGCTGCACCGCTCTCAACCATTGACTTTTCCATGCAAGATGGTAGCCAGATCCCCATCGAGGAGAGAGACCCCAAGGAAATTTACCTGGTGGGTGACACTATGCTCTGTCCGACAGGGGCAGAATTTTACAACCCTGCCTTTGATGTCACTCCGGCAGATTTAATTACTGCCATCATTACCGAATACGGTGCCTTTGCCCCCGCTGAACTGAGTGCTCACCTGGCAGCCAAGCAAGCGGTTTAATTGCGGCGATCGCCCCTGAGGAACGAGAATTTAATAAATCCGTAAACTGTACGGGCGGGTTTAGCAGTCCAATCTGGGACGTGCAATGAGTTTACCGACAAAACCCGCCCTACCAAATGTCGGACTTATTGAATTTCTATTCCTTAATTACCCTGATTACCCTGGCTGGAGTAGCAGTAAAGGTACGCCTCGCTCCATAATCAGAATAGACGCTTTACATTACTTTACTATGGCGCGAGATTTGCGGGGTTTCATCAAACTGCTGGAAGAACGGGGGCAACTACGCCGGATTACCGTTCCGGTTGATCCCAATCTGGAAATTGCGGAAATTGCGAACCGGATGTTGCAGTCGGGTGGCCCGGCACTGCTATTTGAAAATGTGAAAGGTTCTCCCTATCCGGTTGCGGTCAACCTCATGGGAACGGTTGAGCGGGTGTGTTGGGCAATGAACATGGAACACCCCGCCGAACTGGAAACATTGGGGCAAAAGCTGGCGTTACTGTACCAACCCCGGCCCCCGAAGCAACTGTCACAGGCGATCGCCCTCGGTCAGGCATTGTTTGACGTGGTCAAGGCAAAACCCGATCGCGATCTGTTTCCCGTCTGCCAGCAGGTGGTATTGAAGGATGATGCCGTTGATCTGACCCAGTTACCGCTGTTGCGCGTCTATCCTGGTGATGCCGAACGGGTGGTGACGCTCGGTTTGATGATTACCAGAGATCCCGAAAATAAGACCATCAACGTGGGTGTGTATCGGTTGCAGTTGCAAGCGAAAAATACGATGACGGTGCAATGGTTGTCGGTGCGGGGTGCCACCCGTCACTTACGCAAAGCGGCGGAACGGGGCCAAAAGCTGGAAGTGGCGATCGCCCTGGGCGTTGATCCGTTAGTGATTATGGCTGCTGCGACCCCCTTACCTGTGGATATGTCTGAATGGCTGTTTGCGGGACTGTATGGGGGATCGGGTTTGCGTCTGGCAAAGTGTAAAACGGTCGATCTAGAAGTACCAGCAGACTCAGAAATCGTTTTGGAAGGCACGATTACTCCCGGCGAAACAGCAGTCGATGGTCCAGCGGGTGATCACATGGGCTTTTATGGCGGTGTGAATGAGCAGGCTCCTCTGATCCGGTTCCACTGCCTGACGCACCGGAAAGACCCGATTTACCTGACGACGTTTAGCGGTCGTCCACCCAAGGAAGATGCCATGATGGCATTGGCATTGAACCGCATCTATACGCCCATCCTGCGGCAACAGGTACCGGAAATCGTGGATTTCTTCCTGCCGATGGAAGGATTGTCTTACAAGATTGCGGTTCTTTCGATTGACAAAGCCTACCCTGGTCATGCGCGGCGGGCAGCCCTGGCATTCTGGACAGCATTGCCCCAGTTCAACTACACCAAATTCGTGGTGGTTGTGGATAAGGACATTAACATCCGCGATCCACGGGCAGTCGTCTGGGCAATTACCGCAAAGGTCGATCCGGTGCGGGATGTGTTCATTCTGCCGGATAACCATTTCGACTCGTTAGATTTTGCGACAGAAAAGCCTGGTCTGGGTAGTCGTATGGGCATCGACGCAACGACCAAGATGTATCCAGAGAGCGATCGCACCTGGAGCGACCCCCTTACCTCTGACCCGGATACCGCCAACCTGGTCGATCGCCGCTGGGCAGAGTACGGTTTAGCCGATCTGAAATTGGATGAAGTGAACCCCAATCTGTTCGGTTACGATCTGCGCTAATTGCGGCATCGCCTCAATGTCCTGAAAGGTTGGCTTTTACGATGGGACTGGCGATCGCTGTCTCATCATCTAGATCAAATTGTTCTTGATCAGCCTCGCGATCGGGGTTGCTAGCATCATCGAGTCCAATCATTTCCCTGCTGGTTTCCCGGTCTTGAATTGGGTCGTTTTTAGCAGCCGCTTTCAACTCCGTCGGATTTGGTGTCTGAAACAGTTGCTCATGCTGATCCGTATTGTCTGAAGTCATAACTCCACTTATTGCTTGCAATTCATTGCACTTACAAGTGTTCAATTTCGTTCCATGCACTGCGTCCATCTGGGGAGATATCCTATCTGCAACCAAAAACCTCCGAGGTTTTCAAAATCTCGGAGGTTTAATCAACGATTACCAGCTAACGATTTAAGCAAAGTTGGGTTGTGTCTGACCCTGGAGCAGTCGCAGAATTGCTGGGCGTTCCAGCAGTCCAACAAGGATGTTATTGTCACGAATGACGGTCAAAGTGGTTAGCTGTTTCTCATCCAGTTGCTTGATCACATCCAGCAATGGCTGAGTCGATGAAACAGTGCGGGAATAATCAATGGGTTGTACCAGTTCACGGATTTGCACCGTTGCCCAGCGATCGCTCGCAATGCTCCTCAAATCGTCTACCGACATCTCACCCAGTAATTGACCCTCACTATCCGTCACCAGATATTTCCGCCAGTTGTTAGGAGTGAGAATGCGCTGATCGGCAAACTCGCGTAAGGATAGATCCGCCATGACGACTGGACTGTCAGTTGTAACGGCATCCGCCGCTGTTAAACCAGATAGTTGCTCCTGCACCGTAGCAAACTGGGCTGCCCGTCCGGCGTTTTGTAACAGGAACCAACCGATTAAGAGATTCCAACCATTGCTGAAACTGCCAGCCAGTAAGAGCGGTAGTAGCCCAGAGGCGATCGCCACCCAACCGAAGATTTGACCTACACGGCTGGCGAATCGTACCCCTTTGTAGGGATTGCCTGTCACTTTCCAGACCAAGGCTTTCAGGATATTGCCACCATCCAATGGCAGACCGGGAATCAGGTTGAAAGTACCCAGTGCCAGGTTAATCGAAGCAACCAGCCCCAGAATGGCACCCAGCGGGCCTGTCAGACCTGTACCATAACCCAGCAGAGTGAGCAGACCAAACAGGAAGAAACTCACCAGTGGGCCCGCGATCGCCACCCAGAACGCACCAGCGGGTGTTTTTGACTCTCGATCCAGGCTTGCCAGACCACCAAACAGGAACAACGTAATCGACTGCACGCCAATTCCCTGCCGGAGGGCGACGAAGCTATGTCCTAACTCATGCGCCAGCACGGAGGCGAACAGCAACAGCGCCGTGAATAATCCCAGCACCCAGGATGTACCGGGGGGAAGCCAGGGAAATGCCGCTGCCAGACCATTGCCATAGGTCAGCGTCACCAATCCCAACACGAGAAACCAGGAGGGATTGAGATAAAAGGGAATGCCAAACAAGTTACCAACACGGATATTGCCGTTCATCAGCACCTCCGAAATGTGAGCGCGGAGCCTTCACTCCGTTACATGTTCTTATTGTAACGAAATGTTAAAGGCTGTCTCATTTTTGATTGGGCTGAATGCCGTATCGATTCGTGCGGTTGTCTACACTATCTGAGAAAGGGTGTTGGGATATCTCCCGCCTCAAAGAATTTTTCAGTTATTCTGATGGAAATGGCTGTGTCGGCAGGTTTAGATGTGAACACGGGTCTGCGATCGCTCGTTCTCGCTCTACTAAGTTCCGGTGGATTTGCCACTATGGCGCAGGCATTACCTGACATGACTGCTACTGAGGTCAGAAGGTGGTTTAGCCGCAATACTGCCCTTACACCACTGGAGCAGACCCAGAAGTATGAACCTGGGATGTCTGATTTTGACTCAACCACCCGAATGGCGGGTGGAACCGTGAGTTTGACTGTATTTCTGAATGAGAAACGTCTGGTTGAGTCAGAAACAATTGATTATCGCCCCGGTTGTTACTCGAATCCCAACTGTTCCGGCACCATACGGTTTGAGCAGGCCGATCGCGGCGGTAGTCTTAATTTGATTAAAACGGTTTGGGGGCAGACAATTCTAAATGATTTTCAAACCGCTCAATTGGTAGAGATGGACACCGCAGCAGGCACTCAACGTTGGTATGAGGGACAACTCTACAACTATGAAACCTGGCACTATACCAACGGCACGATCGCCCATTTCAGCGTGGTTTCGAGACAATCCTCCCAGGCAGAGCGAATTCGTCAGTATAAGTATTGCAGCACGCACGATTGCGGACCATAGTTGCAAAGAAATTTCCCAAAAAATGTACCCTTGGGTAGGGGCAGGTTTTGCCAAAGTATTTGGCGTTTGCCAATAGTTCTGTTGCTAAACCTGTCCTTACAGGTATTTGATTTGCTAAAAATCTCCCAGGTAGTTTTGGGCAGGGATGCAAACAAAGATAAGTAAATAGTTGTTTTTACTGGGGAGGATGGTATGCAACGAACCTTGATCGTTCTCACGTCACCACTATGGTTGCTTCCTATCTGTTGCCCCGTATTGGCAGCGTCACATCGAATTGCGTTACCGCCAGTCAAGTTAATTTCGCAACAAAGTAACCAACCCAATCAATTACGACGAACTGAAGCCAGGGATTTATTTAAGCAAGGAATTCAACAATTTGAAGCGAATCAGTTTCAAGATGCTTTGCAGACCTGGCAAAAAGTATTAGGTATGCGGCGGGAATTGGGCGATCGCGATGGTGAAGCAGATACATTACTAAAATTAGGTGCGGTCTATGAAGTGTTAGGCCAATATTCAGAGGCGCTGAAAAGTTATCAAACTGCTGCTGATATTTTTGCCACCTTAAAGAATGAGAAAGAGAACCAGGTCGGTGCCTTGAGTGGCGTTGGTATTGTTCATCTGCGAATTGGCGCATATTCCCAGGCGATCGCCGCATTCCAAAAAGCTCTGGCGATTATGCCGAATGCGGCTACGTCACTGAATGGTATTGGTCTGGCCTACACCTATCTGGGACAGTATGAGCGGGCATTGACGTTTCACCAGAAGGCGTTAGCCGTCCGGCGGCAAATTGGTTATCGGGCCGGTGAAGCTACCAGCTTGTTAAATATCGGTGGTATTTATGAAAGCTTGGAGCAATATCCGAAAGCCCTGGATCATTATCAGCGGGCACTAAAGATCTATCAGGAAATTAATAATTTAACCGGGCAGGAACGCAGTTTAAATAGCATTGGTACGCTTCAGAACCAGTTAGGAAAACATGCTGAAGCTATGCCTTTTTTCGCACAGGCCCTCAAAATTGCCCAGGAGATTGGCGATTTGCGGGGATTGGGAATTACTACCCATAATCTGGGTAAAACCCATTTTCATCTGGGGCAGTTTTCCCAGGCATTAGACTTTTACCAGCAGGCAATTCGGATTCGGCGGGAAATTGGCGATCGCGAAGGTGAAGGTGCCACGCTTAACAACATTGGTGAATTACTGAGCAAACGCAATCAGCCCGAACTGGCGATCGTTTTTCTCAAACAATCCGTCGATGTGTACGAAACTATTCGGCAGGACCTACGCAAACTTCCCTCCGAACAGCAGGAGTCGTATACCAAAACGGTTGCCAGTACCTACCGTTCTCTGGCTAATTTATTGTTGCAACAGGATCGGGTGCTGGAAGCGCAGCAGGTACTCGACCTGTTGAAATTGCAGGAGTTGGATGACTATCTCCGGAACATGCGGGGTGGTGGCAAACGGTTAGACTATCACCGTTCGGAAGTAGAAATTTTAGAGAAATTCAACACGTTACAAAAAACGGCAACCCAGTTAGGGCAAGAACTGGCACAACTGCGAAAAGTTCCAGTGGGCGATCGCACGGCCCAACAACAGCAACGCATTGCCCAACTGGTGCAACTGGAATCTGACCTGAGTAGGCAGTTTAACCAGTTTGTTGCCAGCCCCGATATTGTTCAACTTATTGAACAATTGAGTCGGACTGCCCGTCGCCAGAATATTAATCTGGAAGACCTGAATGCTCTCCGGGATAATTTGCGCCAGCACAAAGCAGCGTTACTTTATCCGTTGATCCTCGACGATCGCCTGGAATTGATTTTAACGACACCCAACGCGCCACCCTTGCGGCGAACGGTAATGGTTAAACGCACCGATTTGAACCGCCTCGTCAGCGAATTTCGGCAGGCAATGACTGATACATCTGTGAATCCCCAAAAGATTGCCCAGCAACTCTATCAGTACCTCATCCAGCCCATTGAAACGGATCTGCAACAGGCCAAAACCGAAACCATCATCTACGCCCCCGATGGTGCCCTGCGGTACATTCCCCTGGCTGCCTTATTTAATGGCAAACAATGGCTGGTGCAGAAATACCAGATCAACTACATCACGGCCCGTTCGCTAACGGATTTCAACAGCCCTACCGCTACGAATCCGCGAGTTCTGGCAGGGGCATTTGCTCAGGGGGTGTATCAGTTTCAACTGGGCCAGCGCCAGTTTCATTTCAGTGGTTTACCCTATGCGGGCAAAGAAGTCGAGGCACTGGTTGCTACCCTCCCTGGAACCAAACTCGTTGATCGCGAATTCAGCCGGGATGTGACATTGCCAAAAATGAACGACTACAACATTATTCACTTTGCGACCCATGCTGCCTTTGTCAGCGGCCAGCCAGAAGACTCGTTTATTCTGTTTGGTGATGGCAAAATTGCGACCCTGCGCGACATTGAGAACTGGTCACTGCCAAATGTCGATCTGGTCGTGTTAAGTGCCTGTGAGACGGGTGTGGGGGGGCTGGGTAATGGCGAAGAGATTTTGGGCCTGGGCTATCAATTCCAACGGGCTGGGGCCAGGGCGGCGATCGCTTCGCTCTGGTCTGTGCGGGATGACAGTACCCAAATTTTCATGAACACGTTCTACAATGCCCTGAAGCAACCCGGGATGACGAAGAACAAAGCCCTACAACAGGCCCAGATTGCCCTGATTACGGAAAATGTTTCTGGTTCAGGCGATCAACGGGGCATTGGTGTTGTTAGTACCACCTCCCCTAGCCGCTCAGCCCGCCCGTCTTTTAACCATCCCCTCTACTGGGCACCCTTTATTCTCATTGGAAACGGCTTGTAAACATTGCTAGCGGAGCTAGAAAATATATCGGCGGGAACGAAGTGTACTACTGATCAACGGCTCCTAACAGTTTTAGCGTGTCTTTCTGGGCCTCGGTTAAGCCGGTAATGCCGGTAATGT
>CAZGDE010000200.1:0-12337 GCA_964524315.1 uncultured bacterium | reverse complement strand
GCCAATGCGATTGCCACCGATCTCAATCAGGAACTGGCAGAACGGGTTTTGGCACTCCAGCGGATGGCCGACCGTTGGCGTGCCAGTAGCGGTACCCCGCAGGCGCTTTGGCAAGCGGATGCAGCTAATTATGTGCGGCAGTACTACGGCTTTCAGGCGATCGAATGGGTAGCCCCATCGTTTCATGTGCGTTGGGTTGAACCACTTCAGGGCAATGAAGCGGCGCAAAACTTCGATATGAACCATGAGCAACACCGTCGCGTCACATTGCAGGTTTCACGCGACCTGCGGCAACCGCTTTTGACCCGGACAATTTCGCTTACCCAGGGAGGAACCGGATTTCTTGCCTGTGTTCCCTTATTTGTGCCTGTCAAGGGTAATCTGGCTCGACGCGATCGCTTCGATGGGTTTATGGTTGGCGTGTTTCGGTTTCAAACCTTTTTTGACAGTGTGATCCCTGCCTCACCAGATTATAAAGTGCAGGTCTTTGGTCAAAATGGTCTACTTTATAGCCAGCGGCATCGTCAGGAAGATCTACTACCACCCATTCTTTCAAAGACTGCGCTGGTGCAAGCTTATGGTGCTGATTGGCGGGTGCAGGTTGCGCCTATGTCAGCGGTGATTGCCGCTGGGCGATCGCCCTTGCCCGATGTGGTTTTGTGGGGTGGTTTAGCTGGTGCCTGGACACTGGCTCTGGTGGTTTACCTGGCCCAGCGATCGGCGTATCAGTCGCAGTGCACCCAGCGCATGAATCAGCAACTCAAGGATGAAGTGAGGCATCGTCAACAATTTGAAGCCAAGCTACAAGAAAGTGAAGAACGGTTACAACTCGCTCTGGAAGCTTCAGCAGAAGGCTGGTGGGACTGGAACATTGCTACGGATGTGGTTGATCGTAGCCCCCAATATCTAAGGCTGTTAGGTTATGAGGTGGGAGAATTTCCTGACATTTTTGCAAGTTGGGAAACGGCGATTCACCCCGATGATTTCCCACCTATGATGGAGCGACTGACGGCCCATTTACAGGATGATTCGGCTTCCTACGCCTGTGAATATCGTGTGCGGACAAAGTCCGGTGAGTGGAAATGGATTTCTGACTACGGGAAAGTTGTTGCCCGTGATACTGAAAACAAGCCATTGCGAATGATTGGGACGTTTAAAGATATTGCCGATCGCAAACAAGCGGAAGAAGCCTTGCGTCAGAGTGAGGCAACTAAGCGGGCCATCATTCAGGCAATACCAGATTTATTGATCCGCATGCGGGCGGATGGTAGCTATGTTGATTTCATTTCTGACAGCCGCTTTAACATCGTTAATCCACTGCATACGCGTGAAAATGTC
Source organism: uncultured bacterium (assembly GCA_964524315.1). Lineage (GTDB taxonomy): Bacteria > Cyanobacteriota > Cyanobacteriia > Leptolyngbyales > Leptolyngbyaceae > CAZGDE01. The sequence goes on along the minus strand of CAZGDE010000200.1, from coordinate 10,999 downwards.
AATGTGAGTGACATCCTATCCCCGGAGTTGGCACAATTGCGCATGCACTATGCACAACAAGCACTGACGTTAAATACACCCCAGGTGTATGAACACGCCATCCTCATTGACGGCCAGCAATGCTATGAAGAAGTGCGAATTGTGCCACTGCTGCAACAGGAGGTGTTGGTCATGGTCCGTGACATCACCGAACATAAACAGGCTGAACTTGCCTTACAACTGAGTGAAGAACGTTTGCAGATGGCTCTGGAAGCGTCTGGAGATGGTTTGTGGGATTGGGATCTGATCAGTGGCATGATTTATCTTAATCCTTACTATCAGGAGATGTTGGGGTATTATGCGGGCGAGTTAGTGATGGATAGCAACGTCTGGGAAAGCATGATCCACCCCGATGACAAACCCTGGGTGCTGGAGCGGTTGCAGAATCACTTTAAAGATGACGTGGTTCAATATTCCTTCGACTACCGCATGCGATGTAAATCGGGTGAGTGGAAGTGGATTGCTGATTATGGCAAGGTCGTATTGCGGGATCAACAGGGTAAGCCATTACGGATGATTGGTACCCATCGGGATATTAGCGATCGCAAACAAAAAGAAATTGCCTTGAAACAGGCGATGGAAGCGGCGGAAGCGGCCAATTTGGCAAAAAGTATGTTCCTGGCAAATATGAGCCATGAACTCCGGACACCGCTCAACGTCATTTTGGGGTTTGCTCAGGTAATGACCCATGACCCATCCCTGACTCCCAGCCAGAAAGAAGACTTATATACGATTCGGCGCAGTGGCGATCATCTACTCAGCCTGATTAACGATGTCCTGGATCTGTCCAAAATTGAGGCGGGGCATTGTCTTTTAGAAGAAACCGGATTTGACCTGATCGCGTTACTGTACACGCTTCGTACCATGATGATGGAACGGGCAAAATCAAAGCAACTCCAATTGATATTTGACATCGCTCCAACTGTGCCACAATTTGTGATTGCGGATGAACAAAAGCTCCGGCAAATCCTGCTCAACCTCTTGAGTAATGCTATCAAGTTTACCCAGAAGGGACGCGTGACGTTACGCGTTGGTGTGGGTGATGAGATTGAGGGGGAAAAGAAGCCCCCATTACTCAACTACTCCATGACACTCCAATTTGAGGTGATTGATACGGGTGTTGGTATTGCATTAAGTGAGCAAGACCTGATCTTTGATGCGTTTGTGCAGGCAGAGGCAGGCAAAAAATCAGTTAGTGGGACTGGCCTGGGGCTAACCATTAGCCGCAAGTTGCTCGAACTCATGCATGGCACCATTGCCCTACAAAGCAGTCCCAATGAGGGTAGTCGGTTTATTTTTACAGTGCCGGTGCGGTCAGCCAACAGGATTGATGTGCAACCAGAACCGTGCGATCGCACCGTGATTGGCATGGTTCCAGGTCAACCCCATCGGCGTGTATTGGTGGTGGATGATCAACGCGAAAATCGCTTGTTAATGGTGCGTTTGCTCTCCCAATTAGGCTTGGAAGTCAGGGAAGCAACGAATGGGCAAGAAGCGGTTCAACTTTGGCAAGAGTGGCAACCGGATCTGACCTGGATGGACATTCGGATGCCTGGTATGGATGGGTATGAGGCGACCAAATGGATTCGTGATTACGAACGTGAACGAATCAACCACTCTGCCGATGGGAAGCATCCATTGCCGTCCCTACCTGCGCCTGCCATCATCATTGCCCTGACGGCACAAGCCTCGCAAAGCGATCGCACCCTGGCTCTGGCCGCTGGTTGTAATGACTACATCAGCAAGCCATTTCGAGAGGAGACGGTTTTTCTGAAATTGTCAGAACACCTCGGTTTAGAGTATGTGTATGCTGACCCCAGTAGCGGTACGCAACATCCCGCGATCGCCCCGTTCCATTCCCATCAGGATGCAACCAGTTTGCTGGATGATGCGTTGCTTGCCGTTCTCCCAACGGACTGGTTACAGGAACTGGAAGATGCGGTTCTGTGCGGTAAGGATTGGGCGATCGTAGAACTGGCCATGCAACTCCCACCAGAATTTGCGCGTCTGAGCAACCAGCTCATTGAACTGGCAGATAAGTTTCAATTTGAGGAAATTCTGAATTGGATGCATTACAGTTTTGGGCGGCCATGTCAGGAGGCTGAATGCCCGTGTGACCCGTCGCAATTTTAATAGTGGTTATTGTTCGCTAACAGGTGGTTCATCTCGCTGGTCTGCTACCGGGTGTAATGCTGCTGGCACGAATTAATCCTGGAGACTGATGCCCGCTGTTCTGGAAGGCGTTAGGGTTCATGAAATATTGCTGGTTGTAGATTATGGTTCAGGTTACCTACCACGCCTCCCACAGACAAGCTGGAGAAGGCGGTCACTGGTCATTGGCGCTGCGAGCCGACTCATGACCATGACAGAGCAATGGAGCAATATTTACAAATGATTTAGGACTGCTATATGACTACAGAGATAACCGTAGCGACAACAGTTGGTAAAGTACTGCTCATTGGTGTGACGGGAGGAACTGGTTGTCAGGCGGTGCAGGGATTGCTCGAACAACAGGTGACGGATCTCCGTGTCATCACCCGCAAGCTTGACCTGGAGCGCCCCTCCCTGGCCAGACTGCACCATAGCGGTGTTGAACTGGTGGAAGCGGATCTCGATGATGCGTCTTCCTTAAGCGCTGCCTTAGCTGATGTCTCTGCGGTTTACTGCCATGCTACTGCCGCAGATTCGGCTCAGCCCGATCCACGGGAAGTGATCAGGGCAGAACGGGTTGCCCAAGCGGCGAAACAAGCTAACGTCAGCCATTTTGTCTACAATTCCGCTGGAGGGGTCGATCGCAATTCCGGGATTCCCCACATTGAACAGAAGCATCGAGTCGAGCAAATTCTGCAACAGGCAAATTTACCAACTACCATGCTGCGAGCCTGCCTATTTATGGAGGAGTTCTGGAAGCAATACACTCGCCCATCCATCCTCAAAGGATCGTTTCCTTTTGCGGTTCAACCTGATCGGTCACTTCACCTGATTACTACAAAAGATATGGGACGGGTTGCTGCCTATGTGATGAAGCACCGTTCCCAGTATGTTGGTCAAGCGATTGAACTGGCTGGTGACGTACTGACTCCACTGCAAATGGCAGCAGCATTTTCGCGCGTCCAGGGAAAACCAGTGGTCTATAAAGAAATGCCTCCCTGGATTTTTCTGCTGCTATTTCGCAAATCACTGTTTGATCTCATCCAGTGGTATCGTCAGCATGGTTATCAAGCAGATGTAACATCCCTGCGAACCGCATTTCCGGGCCTGTTGACTACCTTCACCCAATTTCTTGAAGAAACTGATTGGGCAAATCCTGCATTGACCTATCAAGACCTATCAATGCTGAAGACACCGATGACGTATCCGGTTGTATAACGGAGCGTTCCGAGCAAAATGGTTCCGCTTGAATTACCCTTTGTGCGCTTGCATGGTTGCCTGTTCCCGGCTTCTGACGCGGAATCCGTTGCATAAAGAAGCACTATGGCTGGTTATGGGTGTAGCATTCGGCAACACATTCCACTGCTTTCCACCCCATCAATACAGAGCGGTTGCAGATTTTGAAACTGGTTTTGAATCGCTTTGGGTGGGGTATTACAACAGGTGTATAGCTATTGATGTTGATGAATTTGATGTTGATCAATTGATTTCTGGAAATAATTTCTATCAACAAAGTTTGTAAATAATATTGCGATGTCATAGCACTTTCCGAAAAAGATTTGAGTTTTGTTGAAGCCTTGCAATGAACCAAGGAGCGGATTAACGATGAAATCGAAAGTAATTGCATCTATAGCAGGTAGTGTGCTGTTAAGTCTCTGTTTAGCGTTGCCAGCACTGGCCGAAATGGGTACCCTGCGGGGTAGCTCAGGCAGTCGAATTAATGTGCGATCGCAACCTTCCACCAGTGCCTCTTCACCCAGTTATGGCATACCGGGCGATCGCGTTAATATTTTGCGTGAGACTCGTGGTGCAGATGGCTATGCCTGGTACTATGTGGAGTTTCCCAAATCTAGAGTCAGGGGATGGGTGAGAAGTGATTTGTTGCAGCCCGACAGTGGCAATAACAATCCGACACAACGCATCTCTTTCGCTCCAGGCGCAACGTCTGCCACGGTTAATGGTAGTGTCCGGGGTTATGAAACACGCGACTATGTGTTGCGGGCACGACGGAATCAACGCATGACTGTGAATCTGCGAAGTAATAGTTCCTTTATGCAATTTGCTGTCATCAGTCCGGCGGGAGAGACCGTCTATGTGGGAACAAACTGGGTTGGCACGTTATCCAGTAATGGTGATTATTCGGTGCGAGTGGGATTGGTGCGGGCAGAAGCACGGCGCAACGGTGCAGGTGGATTCAAGTTAACTGTTGGTATCCAGTAGATTGGTAGAAGAGAAAAATTAGAATTTCATTGAATGATTCTCCATTCACTTGATTTCTATTGGCATGAGTGGTGCGATTAATAGTACTGAACTACAACTTTACCAATGCTCTTACCACTTAGAAGATATTGAACTGCGGTGGGAATTGATTCGATCCCGTGAAAAGGGGTTGGATTGATGGCTACACGAATTTTCTGGTGATTGAACAGGTTGAGCAACCGTTCGCGGGCAGTGACCATATGTTCCGCGTAATGGGGCATGAGAAATGCGCGCACGGATGCTGCTTTCCAGAACAGTTTGTGATAAATCCGTGGTTGGGGCACGATTGGCGGAACTCTAGCATATTCTGCAATGAAGCCAACACTCACTAACCGTCCCCTTACTGCTAAATGGTCAAGACAGGTATCAAATGTGGTGCCTCCTACGCAGTCGAAGACGAGATTCACGCCGTTAGGATACTCTTCCTGTAAAACGGAGTTCAGGTTCTCCTGGTGGTAGTTGATGATGCGATCGCACCCTAACTCCCGTAACAGTTGTGCTTTTGCGGCTGAACCGCAGGTACCAATGACATGATTGCCTGCCAGCTTGGCTAACTGGACAGCAATATGGCCAGTGCCACCTGCGGCGGCCGTGACCAGGACTGTTTCTTGACTGCCCATTTCGCCAGCCTGCTCCAACGCTACCAGTGCCGATATGCCAGTTGGCATTAATGTGAGGATCTCAGGTATTGCTGCCGTCACTTTGATCGCTAGACTGGCGGGAATCACCTGATACTCTCGGTAACCACCTCCCCGTCCCGTGGTTGCTACGGCATCGCCAACTTGCCAGCCCTGTATGGCTTCCCCGATCGCCACGACTTCACCTACTGCCTCGACACCCAGGTCAAATGGTGGAGTCAGATCTACATAGGGAATGTTTCCCTGACAAATCAGGGTATCAAAGCCAGCATTGACACCGGCGAATTTGTTGCGGATCAGGATTTCCCCAGCCTTGGGTGTGGGCAGGGGAACTTCTGCAATGGCGATCGCGGATTGAAAGTCCGCACCCAATTGTTTAGCGATCAGTTTTTTGTAGGTTCTACAATGCATTTGCTATGAACCCAACGGAACGATGGGGTGTTTAATTGGATGGCGATCTTATCATAGAGAACATACTCCAAATCCATTTAGAGGCGGCAATATGGGTGAATCGAATCAATCACTTCCGGCCATAGCCGCAGCCACCGATGATTTTTTCGAGGTCGTTCCCACTCCGGAGGACTGGGGTGGGGATGGCCGCAGCCGGATGAATTTGTCTGGGCGACGGACGGCGATCGCTACGGAGTATGCTCCACGCCAGTATCATCTGTTTGACAGCCGGACTGTTCCGTCGGAGATGTGGCAAATTCCCGGTGTCCCAGAACAGACTGTGATGGCAACTCGGCAGTTGCTTTCCTGGCATGACAACGGCGCTTTTACGGCAAAGGTTATCCTGCCCTCGCCAACGGAAATTCCGGCTGGCCGATTTACGGCGGATCTGGAACTGTTTGTGCTGCGTGGTGTTCTGCAGGTGGGGGAGTGGCAACTCCGTCAACATAGCTACTCGTTCATCCCGGCAGGGGTACGAGTTGGCCCCTGGAAAGTTTTGACTGGAGAGACGGCCGAAATTCTTTGGATGGCAAACAGTCACCTCCAATACCAGGATGCACCTAATCATCCCAGGGCCAGAATGGCTAATTTCATTCCGGTTCTGGATAGTAAGTTGCTGGCGTGGGGTAGAACAGATACCACGCAATTTATCACCGCCAATAAGAAATGGTTACGCAAAACAGAAAACGGTGGCGGTGTATGGCTTTTGGCGCTTCTGCCCCATTATGATGGGCGGCAAATGATGATCCAGTCCTATAACGAAGAAGCCTATGGGTTGGCAGGCTATTGTGATATCGGAGACTATCGATTTGCGAAGGATCACTTTTGCTATAGCCCTAGCTTCAGTACCCTCCCCAGACACAGGAGCGACGACGGTGGTTTGTTCTTTGTGCGGGTTGACAGAGACCTGTCCCAATCGGAAACGGTTCTGTCCTATACATCAATGACTGAGGAATGGGAATTAAATAAGTTCGATATTTGTTAGGGGTGGGTTTTGTCGTCAAAGTCATTACCGGGAGCAGATTGATCGGCTAAATTCGCCCGTACAGTTCGCGAATTTATTAAATCCATGATTCTTGGGATTGTGAATTGATTGAGATCGGGCATTTAATCTTCTGTAGGGGGCGCACGGCCGTGCGCCCCCTTACAAGAAAATATCGCCGTTATTTAATTCTCATCCCTTAAGCGATTGCTGGCGAACAAACTACCCATCAGGTCAGATTTAGTAACAGCATGACTGGTTAGGCGAAGGGCTTGGGCAAAACTTGCCCGACGCCAGGTACATTCAATTTTTGGTGTTCCTGATACTGCTATGCAGTACTACCCAATTTTTATGTCACTGCTGCAATTATGCGATCCGTGCCTATAGTGGAAAGGCGAAGGATGGAGTAGAGAGGAGCAGGGCAATGAACCGCTTACAACGACCAAAGCAATGGGCGTTCATCCGCCTGTTAATGAGTTGTGCCATCCTCCTGGTGGGTATCTGGTTTGCCGTCGTTGCCTGGGCCGACCTCAACTATGGCAACATTCATCTGGTAATGGGCAATCCCAGTCAGGCAACCCTGGCGCTTACCAATCCCAGTAATTATCTGATGCTCAAACCGGAATATGCCCTCTCCTACAACCGGGAACGGGGTATTCCTAATTGGGTCAGTTGGCAACTGAATGCCTCCTGGTTGGGAGATGCGCCCCGCCAAAATAATTTCCGTCCTGATCCAACTCTGCCGCGCGGTTGGGCCACCATTACTCCAACCCTCTACACGAACAGTGGGTTTGACCGGGGGCATTTAACCGCATCGGAAGATCGGGGTATTAGTGTGACTGCCAATGCGGCTACCTTTCTCATGACCAATATCATCCCCCAGTCGCCCGACAATAATCGGGGGCCGTGGGTAAAATTGGAGACCTACGGTCGGGAGTTAGCGACGCAGGGCAAAGACCTCTACATCGTGGCTGGTGGTGCTGGCTTTGGGGGCATCGGGCAAAAAGGGGAGATGGCAAGTTTGGCCAACGGTGCGGTTGTTGTGCCAGCAGTTACCTGGAAAGTGATTCTAGTGTTGGACAAGCTGGGGGTCAAGGCCCGGAGCGTTCCCAAAACGGCACGAACGATCGCCGTCGTCATGCCCAATGAGCAGGGTATCAGAAACCAGGACTGGCAAACGTATCGGCGCTCCGTGGATGAGGTGGAGGCGTTAACGGGTTATGACTTCTTCACGAACGTGCCAAAATCGGTACAGGCTGTGATTGAGGCAAAAGTGGATGACCTGTAATCCATCGTTTTATGTTTCCACCAGGCACGTATGTAAGCCGATCACCTGGGTGGGACTGATTCTACCCACAATATAAACATCGACCTCTACAGTGCCTACACGATACACCTGCACATCCTCCAACCATTGCTGGAGCAGTTGGTAGAGTGACTGAAACCGCGCCACGATGTCCTGCTCTGCCTGACTTTGCCAGTCTTGCATTTGCATCATGGGTTGGAACAGGGATTCCAGGGAGATTTGCTGAATGGGGCGATCGCCAGAATCACCACTACACTGAAGAATGACATCCGGTGCAAGCACTTGATCCGCAGGAATCGTCCATTCGTGTAGCTCCAGGGGAGACTCTGACTCACTGAGCCACAACAAACCCTCCACGGCCTGTGCCAGTAACTGCCTGATTTCAGAACTAGTTTGATGCGATGAACTCATTGTTGACACTTGGAGGCTTGCCTGGGGCTGATAGACGCTGATAGATATTGCCATTCTACTGGTGCAATCTGCTGATGCAATCTCCGGGGGCCATGACTGTCCTGGTTCAAGGGCGTACTGTTTGCAACCAGGACTCGCTCAATTCTTTTAATCTGGTTTTTGTTGTTGCATCAGTCGCTTGCGGATCGAAACGATAGCGGTAATGGAGTTCAATAAGCGTTTGTAAGTCATCAATCTGCGTTGCGGATAAATGTTGACTGAGACGTGTAACCCAGGTTTTGAGAGATTCAGCCGGATCGCGAGCTAATCCCATATCCGCAATCGCCTGTTCAATTAGATAGAAGGCCGAATCTTGACCAGGCGTGATACTGGGGGCGATCGCGATCGGGGGTAGAGATTGTTTGTCCAGACGTTGTACCCGTTTGGTCTGGCGGAACTGCCGGAACATCAGCAGGGCAACGGGTACAACAAACCACCACCACTGGCTGGAACGGATGAAATTACCAAGTTGCCGTAACCCCTGGGACAGTTTAAAGCTGGCGAAAGACCAGAAATCGGCAACCCATTGCCAGCCCGAAGCCGCTCCATCTTCCTGACTGGGCCAACTGGGGGGAGTGGTATCGAAAGCCTGCCAGCGACCGTTCACATAGGCTAGCGTCCAGGCGTGGGCATTGCGCTTACGGACGATATATTGATTTTCCCAACGGCTAAACTCATGCACGTAAAAACCAGTGGCGTAACGTGCCGGAATTCCGGCGGCTCTTAGAAGTAATGTGGTTGCAGTGGCAAAGTATTCACAGTGCCCTGATCGCTCCACCAGGAGAAAGTCCGCGAGGGGTGTCGTCGGTTGGTCACTCCGGCTCAAAGTGAGAGAGTAGGTAAACTGGGTTTGAAAGAAGCGATCAACCCGCTTCAGGATTTCCTCTGGTGATTTGCCGATGAGATCCAGTTGTTTCACGATGGTATCCAGCGCGGGACGTTCCTGGGGGGGAATTTGCAAATCCGCGTCTGTAGGCGCACTATCCGCCGATCGCCTGGGATCAAACTGAATCTGGTAGTTGAGGTCGTTGTGGCTGGTTTCCAGCTTAAACGTGCCGTACTGATTGCGCTCCAGCTTGGAGACGGATAACTGATCAAGCCGAAAAGCGCCATCCGGTAACGTAAGAAAGCCCTGCCCCCGATCTACATCTGCTGTCACGGTAATAGCGGAACTATTGGCGGTCGGGTTGTCTAACTGCCAGGTTGTGCCATTGTCAGCCGGTGATACGACGGTAAATTCACTCGCGATCGCCAGCCAGGTTTTTGCCTGGTATTTGTTGAAGGTGGTTTCTCGTAGCAACATTGGAAACTGTTGCCTGTCTGCACCGTCCACGCGAAACGCAATGGCATCTGACCGTTTCAATACCCCCGTATCGCCAATATTGGTTGTTTTGCGGTACGGATCAGAACCCTTGCCATCCCATGTGCCCAGCCAATTGATGATCCGTTGTTCGACAGTTACATGCAGATGGTGTAGCCCCAACTGTCCGACAAATCCGGTGCCTGTTGCCAGTAGGAATAGGCAAGCCCAGAGAGCCACTGACGATCGCCGGGGCCGAATCGACCACAGGAGCAGGGCGAACAATCCCACCATGCCGCTATAGAACAGAAAACCTTCTGTATTTGCCGCGCTGGCCGCCACGATACAAAGACCCACATAGGGATAGTTCAGGTTTAACAACCAGGGGCGTACCGGGGTTGCCGCTGCTTTGGTCGCTGCTTTGGTCGATTTTCGGTGCAGTAGTGACCAGAGGTTAATGCGATCGCAGGTGGCATAGTTCTGAGCTGCCACTAGCGGGAAAAACAGGGCGGGGAGCCACTGCATTAACCCATAGATAAAGTACATCGAGCGATCGGTCCGCATCAAGTAAATGAAGAGGATGACCAACAGGATGAAAGACAGGTTGAACAGACGCCGGAAATCAGCTTCTTTCAGATCCCATTGCCACTCAACGAACCGGGGGGCTTCCAGAATGAGGGCGATCGGAAGGGCGAATACCCAGAGTCCGGTTTGCCATCCCCAGAAGAGAACCACTGCTCCTAATAAAAATCTCGGCATACTCCTACCTGCATCGTCATATCTGCATGAGGTCTTCCTGAAGCTGGTTTACCCGGAGTGGGCGAACCTGGGTGAGGGCATTTTGCATCCCACTGGCATTCTGTAAATCCGGGGGGGCATTGTCTGTGGTGATGATCAGAACCAGAACGGGTAATCTCCTTGCTTGCAGTTGGCGAACGAGTTCCCGGCGATCGGCATCCCAGGTCAGAAATACACAAATGCAACCACTGAGTAGATGGCTTCGATTCAGCACCAGCGGAATTAATTCATCAAAGGGTTTGTCCCGGCAGGCAAGCACTGAAGCCAGAATTTCCAGCATCTTACTGGTGTGGTTCAGTCCCCTACCAACCGTGAAACAGTATGCTTCCAGACCGACAAACATCAAGTCCAGCAACGATTCCTGGGTCTGCACCGTACAGGCAAAGGATGCCGCCACCGCAATGGCTGCCTCAAAAATGTCACTGTCCGCTTCTGGCTGAAAGGTGTCCAGGATCAGGGCGTGGCGGACAAAGAATTCATCCTGTTCCTCTTTGACGATCGCCTTTCCGGTTTTTGCCCAACTTTTCCAGTGGATTTTGCGCGGGGAATCACCTGGTCGGTAGTCGCGCAGGGAACGGAATTCCTCTGAGTCCCCGACGGAAGACGCCAGTGCTACCCCACCGGAT
>CAZGDE010000199.1:8637-12407 GCA_964524315.1 uncultured bacterium | reverse complement strand
CGAAAAACTGGAGTGGTACGCAGCTTCGGGACTGATTCCAGCGAGCGAAGAGCCGACCTACGACAGTGATGAAATTCCAGACGATCGCCTGCGATTAATCTTTACTTGTTGTCATCCCGCCTTGGCAATTGAAACTCAGGTAGCTTTGACCCTACGAATGCTGGGTGGACTGGAAACTGACGAAATTGCCCGCGCCTTTCTCTTGCCGACTGCAACAATGGCCCAACGATTGGTTCGTGCCAAACGCAAAATTCGCACTGCCGGCATTCCCTATAAAGTCCCCGAGATAACGGATCTCTCTCCTCGGCTAGAGGCAGTACTGACAGTAATCTATCTCATTTTCAATGAAGGTTATGCGGCAACCAAAGGCGGTGCGATCGTGCGGGCTGATCTCTGTACGGAAGCAATCCGGCTAGGGCAATTGGTTCGGCAATTGCTGTCACCCGAACCTCCTGCGGAAGTCACAGCACTGGTGGCATTGATGTTGCTGCATGATTCGAGGCGAGATGCTCGTTTAGATGAAGCGGGCGATCTGATTCTCCTGGAAGAACAGGATCGGAGCCGTTGGAACCATTCCCAAATTGCGGCGGCGTTGCCTCTGGTGGAAGAAGCTCTACGGGGAGGAACGAGTGTTTATGCGCTGCAAGCAGCGATCGCCGCTCTCCATTGTCAGGCAGCACGAGCCGAAGAAACAGACTGGGCGCAGATTGCACGACTCTATGAGGTGTTGGAACACTGGCAACCTTCACCCGTTGTGACGTTGAATCGAGCCGTGGCGATCGCGATGGCAGATAGTCCTCAAGCGGGATTGGGCCTGGTTGATCAACTGGCCACGGAACTCGGCAGCTATCATCTATTTCATGCTACCCGCGCAGATTTATTACGACGTGTGGGAGCACTAGAAGCAGCGACTCTGAGCTATAGGCAGGCACTGGAACTAGTGACGAATGACAGTGAGCGGCGCTTCCTGGAACGTCGATTAAGCGAAGTTCAGCCTCACATTCAGTTTGGCTAAAGGTTTGCACCAGTGTGGATTGGGCCAACAATATGAACGGTCAATGACCATCTGGCGGGGCGAGCGGTCGAGATTTGTAGTAGAAAAAACTTTTTCCTACACTGGAAAGATGGATTCTAAATTATTTTGATTGAGCTTAAGAACAAAATTGCAAATCACTCAATTGGGAGCAAAAACTATTTTGGAGATATTGCTCAACATTGGGTAAGTGCAAAGTTTCTCCTATTTACTCCTGACCGCTTACTGCAACAGGGATTTACAATGGCAGATAGGGTATGTTGACCCTTGTGCATGTAAACAGTTGCTATATTCGAATCGCGATCGCTCACCCAGGTTGTAAATCTGAAATCCCGAAAAACGATGCCTCTAATATTGCCACTGACCAATTCCGTGTTTGAACTACGATTCCCGCCACTCTAGGTCATACAGGCTGACACAATAGAGAAAAGTGCCCAAAGATTCCTTGGACACTTTTCCCATTGTCCGAGATTTGACCTGAGGCTTACTTAATAAACAGCATTTCCTGATAGGTCGGTAGGGGCCAGAAGCTGTCAGCAATTTCCCCTTCTAGGGCATCTCCAGACTCCCGAACCTGATCCATCAACGGACGCAGTGTAAAGGCACAGTACTTCATATGCTCCTCTGTTGAGGCAAAGTCATGCTTTTCCAGGGCATCGCTTAACTCATTGGTGGTCTTCATCATGGCACCAGCGAGGTCGGCCACTTTTTGGGCATTGCCCTTCTCAAAGCTCACGCCCAGACTTGCCAAGCTAGTCATGGTCGTCGCCAGTTTTGACAGGTATTCCACCGCTGCGGGATAAATCATCGTCTTAGCCATTTGAATGACGAGTTTCGCTTCTACCTCAATTGAAAGGATGTACTGCTCTGCATAGACTTCGAAGCGACTTTCTAACTCCACGGGGGTGAGCACGCCCGTCTTCTTAAACAGGTCTTCGATAGCCTCTTCTTTGAGGACGGGCAGAGCATCGGCCGTTGTGGGTAGGTTGGCTAAGCCCCGCTCCTTCACCGCCATGGTGTGCCACTCTTCGGAATAGCCGTTGCCGCCGAAGATCACGTTGCCATGCAGTTCCATGACTTCCTTGAGCACGGTGATGATCGCGCTATCGATGTCGGTGCCCTTGCTCAGTTCGCTCTCCAGTCGATTGCCGACCCACTCCAGGGAGTCAGCCAGCATCGTGTTGAGCACAATCAGTGGGCCGGATACTGACTGGCCAGAGCCGACGGCACGAAACTCGAAGCGGTTTCCGGTAAAGGCAAAGGGCGAGGTACGGTTGCGATCGCCCGCATCTTTGCTGAGGGGCGGCACACCATTCAGCCCCAAATCCATGACACCTTTGTGCTTTGAATCAGACACGGAGCCACTCTTGATCTGTTCAAAGACCTCTTCGAGCTGGCTACCCAAATAGACGGACATGATCGCTGGGGGTGCTTCGTTGGCTCCGAGACGATGATCGTTGCTGGCGGTGGCGATCGCTGCCCGCATCAGCGGACCATACTTGTGAACCCCACGAATGACTGCACCGCAAAATACGAGGAACTGGGCATTGTCATGGGGAGAATCGCCAGGGTCTAGCAGGTTGCCCTGGGTGGCGTTGCCGACCGACCAGTTGACATGCTTCCCAGAGCCGTTGATGCCAGCAAAGGGCTTTTCATGTAGCAGACACACAAAGCCATGCTTTTTCGCCGTGTGCTTTAGCACTGTCATGATCATTTGTTGGTGATCGCTGGCGACGTTTGCCGCTTCAAAGAAGGGCGCAATTTCGAACTGTCCGGGAGCGACTTCGTTGTGGCGGGTTTTAGCGGGAATTCCGAGCTTGTAAAGGATTTCCTCCACATCCTGCATGTAAACCTGTACCCGTTCTGGAATTGCCCCAAAGTAGTGATCGTCAAATTCTTGACCTTTCGCCGGGGCTTTGCCAAACAGCGTCCGCCCTGCCAATAGCAAGTCAGGACGCTGGCTCGCGAAGTTGGCATCCACCAAAAAATATTCTTGTTCGGCACCACAGCTTGAGTTGACAGGGGCAATTTCGTTGTTGCCAAGCAGCTTTAAGACTTTTCTGGCGGCTTTATCCATTGCCGCGATTGAACGCAGCAGGGGCACCTTCTTATCCAGGGCTTCCCCTGTCCATGAGACGAATACGGTGGGAATGCAGAGGGTAGAGCCGTTATCCGTCTCCATGATGTAAGCCGGACTGGTGACATCCCAGGCGGTATAACCACGAGCCTCAAACGTATCGCGGATACCGCCGTTTGGGAAGGATGATCCATCTGGCTCGCCCTGCACCAGCACCTTGCCAGAAAATTCTGAGATGACGCTGCCGTCTCCCTGCACCGAAATAAAGCCATCATGCTTTTCGGCGGTGAGGTTTGTCATGGGGTAAAACACGTGGGCATAGTAAAGTGCCCCTTTCGCTGTCGCCCAGTCGCGCATGGCAGTCGCCACAGAGTCTGCCACGGATATATCAAGCTTTTCGCCGGTCATGATGGTCTTTTGGATCGACTTAAAGACGGGCTTTGATAAGCATGCCTGCATCTTTTTAAGGTCAAAAACATTTTCAGCCCAGATCTTTTCTAACCGCTCAGGAGCTTTAGGTGTCATCGGTTTGCGATTAGTGATGTGGTGAATCGCCTGAACTCGAGCTGCATTTCCACTCATACATTTTTTCCTTAAAAAGGGCAATCAGCTTGATAGTACGCAACTAAATGCTTCAAAATGGACTGCGTATATACCAAA
>CAZGDE010000199.1:8113-8627 GCA_964524315.1 uncultured bacterium | reverse complement strand
AAATAGATCGAATCTAAATAAAATTTCTCTCAGTTTTGAAATATAACTGAGCATATCTACCCCGTTTGAGATCTGCCTTCAGTCTGGAGTAATTTTTTACCGTAGAAAAAATGATGCCTAAGAGGGTGTTTAAAAAGCCCTATTTGATGTAGCCCTGGCGACTGTTCGCCTCGCGTTCCCGCAGGGTAGTCGCGGCTATACAGACAAAACCTGCCTACGCAAGTTTTGGAAACCCTTGATTTTCTTCAGTCCGCCTACGCGGACTTTGTTCACGTAGTCGCGGTTTTAACCGCCAGACACTTTTCAAACACCCTCTAAGCTTGGAAAGCTGCAAAGAAATTCGGTTCTATATCCGGCGACATCCAGTCATGATCGTGATGGCAAGAAGAGCCACACCTAAAGTTTGGAGCCTGGTAGTCTGCCATGCAAGTTTTGATAGGTTGTAAACCTATCAAAACCCGATCAATTGGTTTTTCCAGGTTTAAGCAACCTGTCAAAATCACTGTGGTGAAGT
>CAZGDE010000199.1:0-8103 GCA_964524315.1 uncultured bacterium | reverse complement strand
GCCTAGTAAATGGCGTTACTCACGCCAGGAAACGCTGCGACTGCCAGTATCACCTAGAGACTCCAATTGAAATGGCATCTATGGGTTGCCCTAACACCGTAGATTAGCCCACACATCAGTAACGCCAGTCTAAGAAGTAATTCAAGCGATCGCTTGAATTACAGCACTTTAATTTGGAGAATAAAATCTAGTTGTACCGCTGACTACAAAAGGGTCTGGGGTTTGATATTATCTGCTTCATCCTACAACTTCATTTTGGCGGCCCTTTTCTATGTCGCCTCCCATTAAATTGGTATTAGACCTGGAGCCAAGTCAAATTAAATCCCATCCTGGCTACTCAAGCCTTTGTAATTACGGTGTGATTGCTACTTAATTCTGTCCGAACCATTGATCAACGAATGACCGTCATTCATCCATCTGCACCACGAGTCGGGACGTTGTTTGGGCAACGAACTTTGCCTGCTGTAGCACTTCGGCGTAGCACGCATTCACGTACTGTTGCAACCAACTTTCTGCCAACTGGAGGACTCGGGCAATGCCTGCCAGGGGAAGGCGTTCGAGCAGCATTCGATCAATCAAAGCAAAGGTATCTTGCTCTTTGGGTTTCCACTGCGGATTTTCGACAAATTGGCGGCCACAATCCCGGCACTTGTAGTTTTGTTTGCCGCGTTGTGTCGTACCATTTTTCATGATGTCATCTGAGCCACAGTTAGGACATTCTTGCCCACTCACCGTATCTGTCGTCATTACCTTACCTGCCGTCAGACGTCACCCGGAAGCCACCTACTACGCAGCCGGGTATTTAGCCGAGCGATCGCTGCAAAACTACTTGAGGCAGAAAAGAGAACGGATGAGTACAAGCATCTACGCACGTTGCTGGCTCTGGATGAGTCGATTGTTCCGAGTCATTACATTCAGCTAAAACTGGCGTTCAACCGCGATCGCAGTGAAAAGGAATTGTTCGCTGCATCGCTCAACTTTCGGATTAATGGGACAGCACTCAACATATTGCGGTGGAGTGCTGTCGTTTTGTTGCCTTCTTAGCCGCCGAACAGGACGCATACATTGACGAAACGGGTATTCTCCGACCCTCACCGCTCCTGACACAAAGCAAGGTTTGGGTGCGGGAGTTCTGGGCAACTGCCATCTACCGACGCTACCGGCAGTTCGCCCTATACCGTGAGTAAAAATACTCGATTACGGATATTAAATAAACATCAAGGAACTGGTACATTTGCCCTTATTTCTCGATTAAGGAAAAGCCATGATTGTCCTAAAGTGAGGTACGGTCATGGTTCGACAAATGATTTGCTGTGTGGTAGTTGCAGCAGTTTGGTTATTGAGCCTGGAGCCAGTACTGGCAGCAAAGAAAGGCATTCCAGGGCGGCGCGAAGGCGGGGGGACGCGATGGGAATCCTCACCAGTCTTACTGCGTCAGGCGACTAGATTTCTGCAACCAGCCAGTTCTTAACTTCCTGTAGTAGTGCGGTCGCTGGCAGGCATCCAACTTAGGAGGTGTGCCAGAACCGGGATACCAACGATCTCAGTGAATAATTTTTATTGGGGCGAATCCAGGTTTTCCTGGCCAACGGCCATAAGCGGAGATGTTACAGGGGTGACACGGGATCGGACGGACAGTCAGCAAGGATAGCCAATAAATAAACCAAGTTAGTATTCTTCTACGGGAAAATACTAACTTGGCTTAAACAATCAGACTTACCATTTCTATAGAAGCGGCTGAATTGGGAAGTGAATCAGCATTTCATGTGAAGTATCGCAACAATTTGAATTGTTGAATTAAATAACTGTATGGTAATATAGTATTAAATTGGTGGAATGATGCTGTGGAGGATGACACTGAAACCCTCAAGTGGTCGTAGGTAGCCCTATACTCTACGCCAGGGAATTGACTTTGCTGCAGGTGGCATGGTTTTCATCAGCCCTTTGCGTTCGTTGACTGGTTCAAACTGACTATTTTTAATAGCTTTCGTAGGGGTGAGCCTGCTGTAATCAGCGTTTACCAACTGGTGTCCTTTGATGGTATCGCTGAAAAAGTGGGCGTAAAAGAGGCGGTATAAAGCTGATGCGAGAGCGCTAATTATCCTCTTCCTCTCTCATTGTTTGGTTTAAGTGGTATTAAACTCACCTTTAGGGGTCGTAATTATGGCTCACGTCGTCGTCATTGGTGCTGGATTAGGTGGTCTTCCTGCTGCTTATGAATTGAGGCATATCCTCCCGCGTTGCCATCAGGTGACTCTAGTTTCTAATCAACCCAAGTTTACTTTTGTTCCCTCGCTGCCGTGGATTGGACTGGGGTTAAGGTCGCTTGATCGTATTCAGTTAGAACTGGCTCAAATCGTTCCTCAACATGGCATTAAGTTGATTCACGATACTGTGACGGCAATCGATCCCCATTTGAAGCGAGTGACGCTGCAGGATTGCACCCTGGATTATGATTACGTCGTGATTGCGACCGGCCCCGAACTGGCTTTAGATGCCTTACCAGGACTAGGACCAGAAGGTGGTTATACTCAATCCGTGTGTAATCCCCATCATGCAGAACTAGCACGCGAAGCTTGGGAACAGTTTTTGCAAGATCCTGGGCCTATGATCGTCGGTGCTGCCCCAGGAGCGAGTTGTTTTGGTCCTGCTTATGAGTTTGCCCTGCTAGCCAGCCATGTTTTACGCCAGAAAGGGTTGCGCGATCGCGTTCCTATGACGATTGTGACTTCGGAACCCTATGCTGGGCATCTGGGTATTGGCGGGATGGCAAACTCCCGTTGGTTGATTCGGGCAATGCTTGCCGATCGCCATATTGATGTGATTGACAACGCCGCTATTGCTCGGATTGAACCAGACACTATGTATTTAGCAGATGGGCGTAGTCTACCCTTCAAATACGCGATGATCTTGCCGCCTTTCCGAGGTCCACGTTTTCTCCGGGAAGCCCCTGGATTAACTGATGCTAAAGGGTTTGTGCCCGTGTTGCCGACCTATCGTCACCCTGACTTTGACTCTGTTTACTCTGTAGGAGTCGTGACGCAACTTAAACCGGTTGAACCCACACCGATTCCCATTGGTGTGCCAAAAGTGGGGCAGATGACCGAAGAAATGGTCATCTGTACTGCCCATAACATCGCCCTTGATCTGGGAGTCATTTCTGGTCAGCCGATCAAGCCAACCTTGCAAGCAATTTGCTTTGCTGATTTTGGCGATACTGGGGCGTTGTTTCTGGCTGATCCACTGTTACCCGACAGTAAGGGGCAGCGCCACCGTGCGTTTACCACCAAAGGTGTGTGGGTGTCGTGGGCAAAGACTGCCTTTGAGAAATACTTTATGGACAAAATGCGGATGGGCTGGACAATGCCCTGGTTTGAACGGGTAGGACTACGAATGCTAGGTCTCCCATTGGTAGAACCCATTGTCAGCAATGTAGAACCCGTTCAGGTGAAGGGGTAAAGATTATTTTTATTGAGTCTGACTGCCATTTATCTTGTCATCGATTGGCGTGCCCTTAAGAGACTGATTCGTCACTTTATGAGTGTCCATCGCCATCCAAATTTATTGAAGTGAAGTAAGGGATATGGAAATTATCTTTAACCCTGGCGAACTAGAAGTTCTCGCAAGCCGATTCAAGATTCTGGCAGAACCAGCGAGACTGCAAATTTTAGCCGCAATTTGTGATCAGGAGCGGAGTGTGCAGGAAATTTGCGATCGCACAGGATTGCTTCAAGGCAATGTCTCGAAACACTTACGACTGATGAAAGATGCTGGAGTTGTGCGTTGTCGTCGTGAAGGAGTATGGCGCTATTACCGAGTAATTGATACCGAATTATTGACACTTTGCTCCCATCGGCAACGGTTAATGGGTTGAGAAAAGGTTGTTCAAACTAGAGAAGACAAAATGATACGGAAGTGTATCTACAGATGATTGATTGGTGTGAGAGAGGAATTGTCATGATAGGATGTCATCTCCGAAAAATCTTTTCCTGGTTGCTCCTGCTCGGGACACTCGTGCTGGTCGTACTTTGGGGCGCTGGTTAAAGAATGGCAAGCCGTTGCCAGTTATGAATCATGCGCGCATCGTTAACAAGGTCGCAATTTTATTTATTTACTTTGTACCTATTAAATTGGAGAGAGTGCAATGGCAGATTTATTTTCACCGGAGTGGATGCAGGCATTTGGTGAGCAATGGAATGCTGAACCAGAACTTGCTGATGCGCTTGCCAAGATTCATTTCAATTCAGTCATTGGTTATGGTTTTGAGAACGAACCAAATCCGACAGGAGTCCTGACTGTACAAGATGGAAGGGTCATTGCTGCGGGAGCCTACGACGGACAGTCATTGAATTGGGATTTACGCGCCGATCGCGACCATTGGCAACAATGGAAAACCAAGGGGTTGAACATGATGGGATTGGGCATGGCATATATGAGCCGTAAGCTGCAATTCCGTGTAGGAGATTATGCCTCCATGATTAAAGATCCACGTATGGCAGGGCCCTTCATCAAATCATTTGCTGTCATGAGTCGAGTTTGAATAAGGCTAACAATCGCAACATGAAATCCACTAAGAAACAAACTGAGAATCCGATTTTACTCACTCCGGCTCAACTTAAATCGAGACAAAAACAACTTTTAGTCGTTGATGTTAGGGGTTGGTTTGAATACTGGATGGGACACATTCCAGATGCACAACGGATGAACCAAAATCGTATTTTGAAAACTATTTCTAAAGATCAAGCCATTGCCATTACTTGCCTGTCGGGTCATCGCAGTGCGATCGCTGCACATTGGTTAGTTGCCCAAGGCTATCAACACGTCTATAACCTGCAAGGGGGATTAATGGCATGGCAAGGGGCAGGTTATTCTGTGCAGCGCGGCAACCAACCTTGAGGGAGAAAAGCCATGACTCGCAGCATCTCAGATGAATCACTGAATGAACCGCACGATGCAACAATGGATGGAGCAGTTACGCAAGAACAACCTTCTGCGCCAAGGCTGTCTCAGAAAGGGTGGGGAATAGTATTAGGAGGTGCATTATTGCTGGTGGGAGGAGCCTGGAGTGCTTTGCAATTCAGCCATTCAACCCACTCACCAGAAACGACCTTAGCTCCTGCTATCACTGTTGAAACATTGACCATTCGGGCGCAACCGATCGCTAATACCCTGCAACTTTCCGGTACGATTCGTCCGGTTGAGCAGGCAACCTTGTCAACACGGGTTATGGGCCGAATTACTCAATTATCGCTGGAAGCAGGCGATCGCTTCCAGAAAGGGGAAGTTCTTGCCCGTATTGATGTGATGGATATATCTGCCCAAACCAGTCAGGCAGAAGCAGGTGTGGCTCAGGCACAGGCAGAAGTTGCCCGTTCGCAAGCAACGCTTAATCAGTTAGAATCGCAGCGGTTGGAGGTACAAGCTGCCTTGCGATTGGCCCAAATTAATCGCTCACGCATGGCACAACTGCAAGCAGAAGGGGCCGTTGCTCAATCTCAGTTAGATGAGGCAAATACGACCCTGGACGAAGCGAGAGCACGGGTTGCCCAAACTGAAGCAGGGATGCAGCAAGCAAAGGCAGCGATCGCCCAATCGCGGGCATCTGTCAAACGGGCAGCGTCTGGGTTAACTGCCGCATCGGTTAGCGAAAGCTATGGAACCATTATTGCTCCTTTTGATGGCGTGATCGTCCAAAAGCTTGCTTATGAAGGAGAGATGACATCTCCTGGAACAGCTCTTTTGAGAGTTGAGAATCCTGGGCGGTTGCAGCTAGAGATTTCTGTTCCCGAGGAGAACCTCCGGTTTGTGCGAGTCGGTCAACCCGTGCCGGTCAGAATTGATGCGGTCAGCCAAACCCTCAATGCCAGGATTGCCCAAATTGTTCCAACCGCCGATCCTAACTCACGCAGTTTTCTGGTCAAAATTCCGCTACCCAATTCTGGCAGATTAATCTCTGGGATGTTTGGTCGTATTGCTTTACCACTTGGTGCCAAACAAGAAACGATGCTCATTCCTCCCAATGCCCTCATTCAACGGGGACAATTGCAAGGGGTATATGTGGTGAATACAAATGATGCCCAATCTATTGCTGTTTTGCGTTGGGTGAAAACAGGGCAACAACGAGATGGAAAAGTTGAGATTGTATCAGGGGTGATGGAGGGCGATCGCATCATTACCAGCAACACTGAGCAACTCAGTGATGGGCAACCGATCGCTATACGGGAATAGGGGAGACAAGAAATGATGCACAACGAACCGAATGGACATCAATCTTCATCCTCTCACCCGCACAGGTTGGGGTTTGTAGGCCACTTAGCTAAAAAATTTATCGATTCCAAACTGACTCCCTTAATCATTCTGGTGGCATTGCTATTAGGCATTGGCGCAACTCTGATTTTGCCACGGGAAGAAGAACCGCAAATCACTGTACCGATGGCAGATGTATTCGTGCAAATGCCGGGAGCGTCTGCTAAGGATGTGGAACAGCGAGTCACTGCGCCAATGGAGAAGTTGATTAAAGAACTCCCTGGAGTGGAATATGTTTACTCGACTTCACGCTCCGGTTCATCCCTGGTCATTGTCCGATTTCTGGTAGGACAAAACACCGAAGATTCGATTGTTCAGCTTTACAATAAACTCTACGCAAACTTTGACAAGATCCCACCAGGAGCATCACAACCTCTCATTAAATCTCGTTCTATTGACGATGTGCCAATTCTGACACTCACCTTATGGGGAGAACAAAGTACGGGAGCCGAGTTACGGCACATTGCAGCGCAATTAGATGAACAGATTAAACAAGTGCCGGATGTATCAGAAACAACAATTATTGGTGGGCAAAAACGACAGCTGCGAGTCGATCTTGATCCAGTCCGTTTGAATGCCTTTGGACTCACACCTCTAGAAATATCACAGGCGTTACAATCCCAAAATGCTGAGCTTGCCAGTGGTGCTTTAAATCAAAATAACCAATCCTTTTTAGTCAGAACCCAAAGTTTTATTCGATCAGCAGAAGATGCGAAAGAATTAGTCGTTGCGGTTGCTAATAGTCAGCCAGTCTACCTGCGTGATGTGGCGACTGTCACCGATGGATCAGAAGAACCTGCAAGTTATATGTTCTTCGGGCAGGGGCGAGGGCAGGAGGGTAAGCAATCCCGTCTCCCACCCACCCCGTCTCCCACCCACCCCGTCTCTCACGAAACTGAAGCAGTCACCATCGCGATCGCCAAACGCGCTGGAGCCAATGCCATTCAGGTCTCTCACCATGTACTGCATAAACTCGATCAAATTAAACGAAACTATATTCCAAACAATGTTCATCTAACCGTTACGCGGGACTATGGTGAGACTGCCGCAGAACGATCAAATGAGTTGTTGTTTCACATGTTGATTGCGGTCGGTTCTGTGACACTTCTCATGTGGTTTGTCATGGGCAAAAAAGAGGCGATGGTGGTGGCAGTATCGATTCCCGTTACGTTGTCACTCACCCTTGCCAGTTTTGTCTTTTATGACTTCACGTTGAATCGAGTTACCTTCTTTGCGCTGATCTTCTCTATTGGAATTCTAGTCGATGATGCAATTGTCGTTGTCGAAAATGTGGGTCGTCATCTTCAATTGCCCGAAAATAAAACGCGCTTGCAACTGTCTTCCAATCGACGGCACACGTTGCAACAAATTGTGCTAGAAGCAGTGGATGAAGTCGGTAATCCCACTATTCTGGCAACCTTAGCGGTGATCGCAGCGATTCTGCCGATGGCGTTTGTTGGTGGTTTGATGGGACCTTATATGCTGCCCATTCCGCTAGGTGCCTCTGCTGCCATGATTTTCTCAGCACTGGTCGCGTTCATTGTCGTTCCCTGGACAACGATGCGGGTCTTGAGTGGGTCGAGTCACTCCCATGCCCATGAGCAGGGGGAAGACATGCTAACTCGCTTATATCGCCGGTTTATGTATCCATTGGTGCATTACCCACGTCGCGGGACTACATTCCTGGTCGCAACAGTCCTGGCTTTGGTATTGGTTGTGGGGGGACTGGCAGGCTTGAAGCTCGTGATTCTCAAGATGCTGCCATTTGACAATAAGAGCGAATTACAGGTTGTGGTG
>CAZGDE010000198.1:11826-12409 GCA_964524315.1 uncultured bacterium | reverse complement strand
GGCCTGTGTATCCCTGCTCAGACATGAATATTTTTCCAGCAAGCGGGGATCAGCGAAGTGTGAGAAGGAATAGGTGATAATGCCTTGGTATATCTCCCCACTTCCCTTCCCCTGTAGCGTATGCCTCACCCTCTGTATGTTGCGGTCATCTGGCACCAGCACCAACCGCTTTACAAAAGCCGGGTTGTGCCTGCTGATGCTGCTACCGGGCAATACCGCTTGCCCTGGGTTCGGTTACATGGCACAAAGGACTATCTTGATCTGGTACTGCTGCTAGAGAAGTATCCCAACCTGCACCAGACGGTCAATCTCGTACCATCGCTGATTTTGCAAATTGAAGATTACGTTGCAGGAACAGCCATTGACCCTTATCTGGCAGTTGCACTTCAACCTGTTGAGCAACTGAGTCAAACCGATAAAGAATTTATTATCGACCATTTCTTTGATGGGAATCACCATACCCTGGTTGACCCCCATCCTCGGTACGCCGAGTTGTTTGAACAACGTCACGACAAGGGCAAATTGTGGTGTCTTGCTAACTGGCAATCCCATGATTATGACGATCTGCTGGCATGGCATAACC
>CAZGDE010000198.1:0-11816 GCA_964524315.1 uncultured bacterium | reverse complement strand
GTCATGGATTGATCCTCTCTTTTGGGATGACCCGGAAATCGCCGGCTGGCTGGAGCAACAGAAAGGCTTTAGTTTGGGCGATCGCCAGCGTATCGTTGCCAAACAGCGGGAAATCATGCGCCGCATTATTCCCCAACATCGGCAAATGCAGGAACGGGGACAACTGGAAGTTACCACCACACCCTACACCCACCCCATCTTGCCGCTACTGGCAGATACCGATTCTGGCCGGGTAGCAGTCCCAGATATGATCCTGCCACAGCAACGGTTTCAATGGGCCGAGGACATTCCCCGCCACTTACAAAAAGCCTGGGACATGTATCAGGAGCGGTTTGGCTGCACTCCTCGTGGCTTGTGGCCATCGGAGCAATCCGTCAGTCCCGCAATTCTGCCCTACATCAAGGAACAGGGCTTCCGCTGGATTTGTTCAGACGAAGCGGTGTTGGGCTGGACGTTGCAGCATTTCTTCCACCGGGATGCCTCCGGTAATGTGACCGAACCAGAGTTGTTGTACCAGCCCTATCGACTGGAAACGCCAGCGGGCGATCTGGCGATCGTCTTCCGCGATCACCGTTTATCCGATTTGATTGGCTTTACCTACGGAGCGATGGAGCCGAAAAAGGCAGCAACCGATCTGGTGGGTCACCTGGAGGCGATCGCCCGCACCTTAAAAGCCCGCCAACAAGATGGTTTCACAGGACTAGAAGATCCCTGGTTAGTGACCATTGCCCTTGATGGCGAGAATTGCTGGGAGTTTTACCCACTAGATGGCAAACCCTTCCTGGAAAATCTCTACGAAATTTTGAGCCATGATCCAGACATCAAGCTGGTCACGGTTTCGGAATTTCTTGACCAATTTCCGCCCACTGAAACCATTCCGGCAGATAAGCTGCACAGCGGCTCCTGGGTCGATGGCAGCTTTACTACCTGGATTGGCGACCCAGCGAAAAATCGCGCCTGGGATTTGTTGACCCAGGCACGCCAGGTATTAGCCAACCATCCGGAGGCCACCCCAGAGACCAATCCCGATGTCTGGGACGCCCTCTATGCTGCAGAAGGCTCCGATTGGTTCTGGTGGTTTGGCGAAGGTCATTCCTCGAACCAGGATGCCATTTTCGACCAGTTGTTTCGGGAACACCTGATTGCCATCTATCAAGCATTAAACGAACCCGTTCCCGCCGAGTTGACCCAGCCTGTCGAAACCCATGAAGCGAGGGGCGACCATCCACCTGAAGGCTTTATCCATCCCCTGATTGATGGGCGCGGGGACGAGCAGGATTGGGAGCGCGCCGGACGAATTGAAATTGGGGGTGCCCGTGGCACGATGCACCGGGCCAGCGCGATTCAACGACTCTGGTATGGGGTTGACCACCTCAACTTTTATTTGCGGTTGGATTTTAGTGCCGGCGTTCAGTTAGGTGTGGATGTTGCCCCGGAATTGAATCTGTTCTGGTTCTACCCAAATCAGACGATGCATAACAGCCCAATTCCACTGGTAGATCTGCCAGCGGCAGAACCCCTGACTTACCTGTTCCATCACCATCTAGGGATTAATCTGCTGACAGGTACGGTCTGGTTTCAGGAAGCCGGGGAAAGCTTCCGCTGGCATTCCCGCGCCAGTCGGGCCCAGATCGGGCTCGATTCGTGCCTGGAAATTTCGGTGCCCTGGGCAGACCTCCAACTTGATCCCGACGAAGCAATCGCATTGGCATTAGTATTATCCGATGGGGGGCGGTATCGGAGTTACTTACCAGAAAATCAACTGATTGCGATCGCGGTGCCGTAGAAGCGCTCTGAAAAGGTAATGGTGGGATCAGGGCAAACAACTGTTTGCCCCTACAAGAAAAACTCAATCACGGATCTGTAACTCATGAATATTCCACAGCCCCCAACTGGGTAAGCCTGTGTACTTCAAGCCAGAGATAGTGTTACGGGCAACCATGATGGCGCGATCGTTGACCAGATGAATCACCGGTAGTTGTTCCTGCACCAGTTGTTGAAATTTGGTGTAGATGGCTTTGCGTTTGGCTTCGTTCAGTTCCCTGGCTCCGGCAATGTACAGACGATCGATCTCCTTTTCCATCTCGGTCGGTTCCCAGCCTTTAATGGGTGGTTGCCCCACTTGGGGAGCCAGATTAAAGGAATGGGAGGCTCCACTGCTCATCCATAGGTTACCGGCTTGATGCGGTTCAATTCCCCCCGTAAAGCCAATGATGTGGGCATCCCAATCGCGGGTAGTGGAGGTTTTGTTGATCCGAACGTTGAAATTAAGCGGCGTGAAATCGACCTGCATACCAATTTTCTCCAGGTCTTGTTTTACCTGAGAGGCGATCGCCACTCGCGTTGTATTGTTGGCATTGGTCAGCAGGGTAAACCGGACACGATTACCAGCCGCATCGAGCAATTGCCCCTGGGGATTGTAACGGAAACCGGCCTGTTGCAATAGCTCCTTCGCTTTAGTGGGGTTATAGTCATACACCTTCAACCCGCTTTGAGCAAAATAGGGACTTTGCACCGAAATGGGGGAATTTTGGATAACTCCTAACCCCCGAAATTGGTTATTGTTGATGCGATCGCGATCGATGCCATAGGCGACTGCCTGCCGAAATTCCAGCGTATTAAACCAGCGCGATTTGATTGGATCAACAAAGGGGTTCCCCTTTGCATCCGTCGCTTTGCTGAGATTAAACGTGAGATAGAGCGTCCCCGACCAGGGGCCACCATCCAATACTTGAAAGTTGCCTCGTTTTTCCTCTCGCTTCAGCAACGGCACATATTCCGATCGCAGTGGTCGAGCATCCCCCATCACGTCCATATCACCGGAACGGAACTTGAGCAGTTGTGTATCAGGGCTTTCCACCACCTTCCAGATGATGCGATCGATAGCGGGCAGGGGATTACCTGCCGCATCCTTACGCCAGTAGTAAGGATTGCGGCGAAAGATCAAACGTTGTCCAGCCGTGTAACTTTCCATTACAAACGGGCCATTCACTACCACCTTTGTCGGATCGGTGTCTGTGCCCCAGGTGGAAAGAAACTTTAAGTTGCCATCTGCGCCTTTAGTCCTTAATGACTCTGCCAGCGCATGTTTGGGCATAATTAGCACACCATCCGGGCTGGAGACTGCCCGCAGGAAGGGGGCAAACGGCTCTGGCAGAATGAATTCAACCGTTAAATCATCAATTTTACGGACGGTGGGAAACAGCTTTTTCTCACCAATCTGGATACCTTCCTTCGCATCGGTTGGGATGTCAGGGTTTGCCACGACATCGCGAAAGGTGAAAACCACATCATCGGCCGTCAATGGCACCCCATCCGACCATTTCAAGTCCGGACGAAGTTTAAACGTAATGTGTTGCTGGTCTTTAGAGATTTGCCACGATTCCGCCAGAGCAGGTTCCACTGCCCCGGTCTGACCGTTTTCCGTGGTTAACCCGTCATAGGTAAACAGAAACACATTGGGAAACGTGTTTTTGTTGGCAAAGTTAAACGTGTTTGGGTCAGTCAAAACGCCCAACACCAGCTGTGATCCCTGGGCTGCCTGGGTTTTCAGGTGAAACGGCTGACACCCCATTAACCCGACGGTCAGAATAGCGACAGTTACCCAGAGGAGCGATCGCCCACACCAGCGACGCACAGTTTCCCAACCAGGAGGTGCAAAAGTAATGGGACGAACCACCATGCCAACGTCTCAAGCTACATTAAACCCGCCCAAATCATTCGTTTCAGGCGGGTGTTTACCAATCTCTATGGATAAATCAGAATCTTATAGGTTTCGGGAGTCGGCGCAACGGCTCGCTCCACAGCCGCCGCCAGATCTTTAAGGGGGTAGCGATCGCTCACCAGCGCATCGACATCAATCCGTTTGTTAAAGACAATATCTGCCGCCAATGCCTGCACCCGGTAAGAAGAACTGTAACTACCCATCAGGTCAATTTCCCGTCGATACAGAATATTAGGATTAATGGGAATTTCCACCTCATCCGGGAATTCCGCAAAGAAAAGGATTTTGCCACCTTTGCGGGTGCAATCAAGCGCCTGGAAAAATGCCTTATCACTGGGAACGGCCAGCAGACTGGTATCGACCCCCAACCCATCCGTAATGGCGTGGATCTTCGCTACCAGGTCAGGGTCACGGGCATCAAAGGCTGCTTCGGCACCAACGGAGAGCGCTTTTTCAATGCGACTGGAAATGAGGTCTGTGGCGATCGGCCGTCCACCAAAGTATTTCACCAGCATGATGAACATGAGTCCGATCGGGCCAGCACCTGTCACCAGAACCGTTTGACTGGGTTTTACGTCAGCTTTCTTGACCGCTTTCAAACAGCAGTTGGTCGGTTCGACAAAGCTCGCCTGCTCGAAGGTAATATCATCAGGAATTTGAATTAAACCGCCATTCTGGACAATGTGCCCCGGCACTTTCACATAATCGGCAAAGCCACCTCCACTGGGCGCAAACCCGGCAGTCGTCGTGATGTTCTTATACACATCACACATGGAGTAGTTTTCGTTCAGGCAGTAGGCACACCGCATACAGGGAATGTGGTGTAAGACGACAACGCGATCGCCCACCTGCCAGCCCTGCACCGCTGACCCAACGGCTGAAATCGTTCCGGCTGTCTCGTGCCCAAAAATCCGGGGTGGTTCATACAGGGGATAGCGAATCTTTTTAATATCTGACTGGCACAACCCCACCACTCGTACCTGCACCAGCACCTCATCCGGTAACAGTTCCGGCATGGGTACTTCTTCGTACTGAAGCTGGTTCACTCCGCGAAACACCTGCGCTTTCATGGCAAAATCCTCAAGACCCTCCGATCAGGACTTTACCATTCGTTACGCCCTTTCAGCTATGGCACCAAGGAAGGTTTAGTGGAGACAAGACCGGACTCTTCCCACGATTCAGGCGGGATATCGGGCAGATGGGTTAACATCACTGAGGCGCTGATAACAAAATCCAGCGGGAATGTGGTTGGCCCGCAGGAGGGCCGCCAGCAAGTGACTCTTGGCATAGCAATAGCCCGTTTTGTACCGCAGGACATCACTGGCACAGCAGGTGCCTGGGTTCATTTGATCGTCAACACGATGATGAATTTCGTCCCTGACCCACTCAAACAAGCCTGGGCGATCGGGGTCGCATGGTTGCGGGCAATCCGTTGGGCCAGATCCAGAATGGTTGGATTGGGCCAGTCAATGATATCACTCGGTTGTAGATAGGCTGCCATCGCACAAAATAGCAGTGGTGCTAAGTAGCAGTATGCAGTGAAACTTCATTTCCAACATCCAGGGCCTAATTCGTATTCCGTATGAGCCACGCCCGCAAAACGGCTCAACAAAAAAGCAGCCGTTGGGCTGCCTGTCATAGTGCATGAGGTGTAGCTTTTAGTTTAGGTTTCGCTCTACCTTGTTCTGTTCTGGTTGCAGATTTTGATACAGCCCCAGGTATAACCTTCAAAAGGACACTGGAGAAACCGTCACAACGGAGGATGCTTAATCCGGATAAATCCAGGAAACTAATAGTTAACTAAGCGTTTAACTGTCTTACGATGCCCTGCAGAAGTCTCGCCTGTAGGGCAATTTTATTTTAAACCCAAGAGAAAAAGAGGCAAATTTCTCGTTCACATTAAACCACAGAAAATGGGTTCTGAATCAATTTGCCTCTCTCTCAAGGTAGCTTTTGGGGAAATGTAAATTACCGAGCGGTATTCCTCACCACGTATGTTTCACCACTAAAGTAGACGGAAGATAAAGGGATACCGTACTGGCTGATTCGGCGCTTTTAGACAATGAATAATCGCCCAAATGGTTAATCCCCAATGGACTAACCACCAAATTCCACCCGCTAATCCAAACGTGATGAATGATAGCGGAATCAAGATGACGCCATACAACCAGACGTTGAAGTGGAAATTAATCGCTTCTTTAGCGTTCTCTTTGACGACTGAATCGTCCGAAATAAACAACAACGCGATTGGTATGCCAACGGAAATAAATAGACCGCTGAGAAAAATAGACCCATGTGCTAAGGCGGACAGCAGTTTCCGCTTATCAACGTCATATGTATTCGGGCTTTGCATGTTCGAGCCTCACATCCCAAGGCTTGACTACAACTGCTAATATACAGCGATCGCCCCAACGCCAGGTTCGTGAGACTACGACTGTTAAAGCAGGGTTTACCGAAGGGCAACCCATCCAGATCAACAATTCCCTTTTAGTTCTAATCCTGTCTTCATTTCCGGCAATCTATTCTCAATCATCCATTCCTCTCGCTATCCTGAAGTAATACCCAGATTAACAGCCAGCATGTCCAGCGAACTTCAAGCCGAATTACAAGCAGCGGTTGAGCGGCGACGTAACTTTGCCATCATTTCTCACCCGGATGCCGGAAAAACAACCCTGACGGAAAAACTCCTACTCTACGGGGGTGCCATTCACGAAGCAGGGGCCGTCAAAGCCCGCCGAGCCCAACGCCATGCCACCTCTGACTGGATGGAAATGGAGCAACAACGGGGGATTTCGATTACGTCGACCGTGTTGCAGTTTGAGTACCGCAACAGCCAGATCAACCTGCTGGATACGCCTGGCCACCAGGACTTTAGTGAAGACACCTATCGGACGCTGGCCGCAGCCGATAATGCCGTCATGCTAATCGATGCAGCAAAGGGTCTAGAACCACAGACCCGGAAACTGTTTGAGGTTTGCCGGATGCGGGGTCTGCCCATTTTTACCTTTGTCAATAAGCTGGATCGACCTGGGCGGGAACCACTGGAACTGCTGGATGAGATCGAGAAAGAACTGGGGTTACAGACCTATGCGGTGAACTTTCCCATTGGCATGGGCGATCGCTTCAAAGGTGTATTCGATCGCCGTTCCCGGCAGATCCACCTGTTTGAACGGAGTGAACATGGGCAGCGGGAGGCGATCGACACTGTCGTTGACCTGGGTGATCCCGGTATCGAGGATTTACTAGAACAAGACCTGTACTACCAGTTCAAAGACGAGCTGGAACTCGTCGAGGAATTGGGATCTGAGCTGGATCTCAACCTGGTACATACGGGCAAGATGACACCGGTCTTCTTTGGCAGTGCCATGACCAATTTTGGGGTGGAGCTCTTCCTCAATGCCTTCCTGGACTATGCCCTCAAGCCTGGCCCGCACAAAAGCAACCAGGGCGAAATCGCCCCCACCTATCCAGAGTTTTCTGGTTTCATCTTTAAGTTGCAAGCCAATATGGATCCCCGCCATCGGGATAGGGTGGCATTCGTGCGGGTTTGTTCGGGCAAGTTTGAGAAGGATATGACAGTTAACCATGCCCGGACGGGTAAGATCGTGCGGTTATCCCGACCCCAAAAATTATTTGCCCAGGATCGGGAAGTGATTGAAGAAGCCTATCCCGGCGATGTGATTGGCTTGAACAATCCAGGTGCCTTTGCGATCGGTGACACCATCTACGTTGGTCAAAAACTGGAATACGAAGGAATACCCAGTTTCTCCCCCGAACTCTTTGCCTACTTGAAGAACCCTAACCCCTCCAAGTTCAAGCAATTTCAAAAGGGCGTGGCGGAACTCCGCGAGGAAGGGGCTGTGCAAATTATGTATTCCGCTGATGATTCCCGTCGGGATCCCATTCTGGCGGCAGTGGGGCAACTTCAGTTTGAGGTTGTGCAGTTCCGTATGCGCAATGAGTACGGGGTGGAAACCCTGCTTGATCCCTTACCCTATAGTGTCGCCCGCTGGGTTGAGGGGGGATGGGAAGTCCTGCAAAAGGTTGGCCGCCTATTTAATACCGTGACAGTTAAGGATAGTTACGACCGTCCCGTTTTACTGTTTCGTAACGAATGGAACGTCAACCAGGTACAGGCAGACCATCCGGAGTTAAAACTAAATGCGATCGCACCCGTAGTTTCTGGGAAAGAACCAGCATCCCTGTAAGGCTATCCTAGAAAGCGGTCAATTTTAATCAGGGAGTCGGGAAGCTGGCAGTGAGAAAACTTAGTGGCAACCAGCTTTGTGTCACTGCCACTGCCCCTATCCCCGCCCCTTTCTCCCTTGTTTAGGAAAACCGCCCTATGCCTGCCCCTGAATCACCGCTGCCCGATCCCAACGAGATTGCTGATGTCGAAGCGGGCTTGGCTGCCTTTAAGCAAGGTGACTATCCCAGGGCGATCGCCTTACTGGCAAATACCTCCCTGCCAACGAAACATCCACTCTATGTCAAGGCACAGATGGGATTAGTCGTTGCCTATACGCGCAATGGCGATCCACAACAAGCGATTACGCTCTGTCATGCCCTGACTCAGCACCTCAACCCCCAGGTGCAGGAGTGGGCAGCCCGCACCCTGGCAAATTTAGCCCGTCGTCATCCTCAACTGGCAGCGACCTTAAACGCTTCCGAGCCAAACCTGGAAAGTGCCCCTGAAGCCGTCCCGCCCATCCAGTCCCACCCGAGTGGTGATGTTGATCTGACCGGTTTTGTGCCATTTGATGGTTCAGCCACGCCCCCAGATTCTGGCAATGTCACAGGTTTTGTCCCCTTAGAACAACCCCCAACGGAACCGCCCAACGCAGCATCCAGCAGTGCGGCTGATCTTCCCGCATCATCACCATTACCCTCACGGGCTATTCCCCATCCCCATCCCCGGACTCCGGCCAGCCAGCCAGATTCGCCCCAGGTAACCAACCAACCGGAAAGTAGCGAACCGGAACCGAGTGAGCCCTATCGCCCCTCCTGGCAGTTGGCCGATCGTGCCAAACAGTGGGCCCCCCTGAAAAAAGTAGACATCACAAAATTGCTCGCGGCTCAGGTCATTACGGCGATCGCCCTTTTTTGGGTGATTCAACAAATGGTGTACTTTGTGCAGGTGAGCAACAGTATTGCCATCAGCAGTATTCCCTTCCTGCGGCTACCGCGCGAGTTGTTTGGCCCACCCGTATGGTCAATTGTGATCCTGCTGGTGATTTGCGGCATTGCTTCCCGCTGCTTACTGGATACACTGTTGCGATTCGTTTATGGGCTACAGCCCCTGTCGCTAAGCCAGATGGCACAATACAGCCCGGAAACGGTGCAGTCGTTGAATCGCTTTTGCCGCCAGAAAAAAATTCCTTTACCCGCGCTGGGAATACTCCCCGTTAGTGCGCCCTTATCCCTCAGCTATGGGGTTTTGCCTCGCTTTACCCGGATCGTCGTCAGCCGGGGATTGCTGGAACAGTTGGCGGACGATGAAATTGCCAGTGTCTATGCCTACGAAGTGGGGCAAATTTCCTACCGCACGGTGCCCTTGATGTCGCTGGTGATGGTGGTGCTACAAATTCCCTACTCTCTATACTGGTTCATCGCCGAGTGGGGCAATCAGCAGACATCTAAAGTGTGGCAGGAAATCGCCTCCCTCACCGCAGCACTAAGTTATGGCATCTATGTGGTTTTGCGCTGGCTAGGATTATGGTTCTCACGCCAGCGCACCTATTATGGTGATCGCGTGGCGGCGGAACTGACTGGCAACCCAAATGGATTTGCCCGGGCACTGGTGAAGATCGCGATCGGTACGGCTAGAGATGTTCAACAACAGGGCAAAACCAGCTACTTACTGGAAGGCTTTGATTTGCTGACCCCATTAGGGCACTATCTGGGCACGACGTTAGGGAGCCTATATTTCCATGCACCGTTAGAAACCGTGCTGGCCTGGGAATGGCAAAACCCTTACCGACAATGGTTTTCCCTGAGCAACTCGCACCCCCCAACGGGCGATCGTCTGAATGTACTAATGTTTTATGCTCGCTACTGGAAATTACCTGGCGAACTCAATTTTGATGGGACACTTCAGGCCAAAGTAATCCGTCAACAACAATCCGGGTTTACTGCCGCTCAATGGCGCGCCTTACTGTTACAGGGGGCACCATTCTTTGGTGGTGGTTTTGGCATTGTAGTAGCAATAACGTTTTGGATACTAGGTTGGGTGAGTACCAAGGTAGGAATCAACCTGCTGGCATGGATGAATGGCGACCCGGCAATCCTCTCTGGCCTGCCATTGGTGGGTTTCAGCCTGGGAACCTTTATCCGCATTAATCCTTTCTTTCCCGATATCAAGTTGCCATCCTTCCGTTCAGCGGCCACGACATCGGCTCTGCCCACCTTACTCAGCAATCCATTGGCAACGCCCGTTGACAGCGCGACCGTGCGTTTGGAGGGTAAACTGCTGGGACGACCTGGGGTCAGCAACATGTTGGGACAGGATTTGTTGCTCCAAACTGCAACCGGGTTACTGCGGCTGCACTGCTTATCAACATTAGGGCCAGTTGGCAATTTGTTTCGGCGGGATGTTCATTTTACAGACCTGATCAATCAAGACGTTACCGCCAATGGCTGGTTTCGGCGGGGTGCCACACTCTGGTTGGATGTGGATACACTCCGGACAATTGGTGGCCGTACCAACCGGGGTAATCACCCAGTTTGGTCTACCATCCTGGGCACCATTGCAGCGCTTTGGGGCATATACACAATCATACGAGGCGGATTCTAAGCATGGGTTGCCTGATTCAGAATGTCCTGATTGCCGATGAAGCGGGTTACCACGTTACCGATATCGCAATCACGGACACTTGCATTAGTGAGATTGCTCCCCAGCTACCATCGACCAGCACCTGTATTGATGGACAAGACAAACTCTTACTACCGGGTTTTGTCAATGGTCACACCCATTCCTCCCAAATCTGGCAACGGGGGTTAGTGCCCCAATTACCCCTGGAGTTGTGGCTGGCTAATGTATTTGATGCCACAGAATCATCCAGTATGGACGATTTTTACCTGGGAGCCATGAGTACAGCCGTGGATACCCTCCTATCCGGCGGTACCTGCCTCATGGATCATGCCTACGTTGTTGCGGGGCGAGAGGTCGAAACGGTTGCAGCGATCGTGCGGGCATATAAAGAGGTAGGCATTCGTGCGTTTATTGCCCCCTTGATTTTTGATCAGCCCATGTTGGCCGGGATACCCACTGGTGTGAACCATACCCCTGATTCTGTTACTACTGGCACAGCCGAAACATTAGCATTAATGGAGGAAATCGTCCGGCAATTTCATGAACCGGATGCTGGCATCCAAATCGCCGTTGGACCCACTGGCTTCCATCGCTGTTCGGATGAGTTGCTGATGGGTTGCATTGCGTTGAGTGAGCGCTACAACCTCTGTCGGCATACCCATTTATTGGAAACCAGAGCCCAAAAACTGCTGGCCCAGGAGCGCTACGGTGGCAGTGCTGTCGCTCACTTAAAGCAGTTGGGGTTTCTAGATCACCGCACGTCACTGGCCCATAGCGTCTGGTTGGATGACAGCGATATTGCAATTCTGGCAACGACCGGAGCAACGGTAGTACACAACCCCGTGAGCAACCTGCGCCTGGGTAGCGGCATTGCGCCCATCTTGAAGTATCTCCGGGCAGGGGTAAATGTCGGGTTTGGTTGCGACGGGTCTGCCAGTAATGATGCCCAAAACCTATTTGAAGCACTCAAACTGGGAACCATTCTGCATACAGTTACGGATATTGACTACCAGCATTGGCTCACGCCCGCTAGAGCGGTGCAAATGGCAGCCTTAGGAGGTGCCAAGGGAGTCAACCTGGCAACGGAAACAGGCTCATTAACCGTTGGTAAGAAAGCTGACCTGGTACTGTACGACCTGACCCATCCATCCTTACAGCCTTTGACAGATCCACTGCAATTGTTGGTACTGGGTAGGCCAACCCAGGTAGTCGATAGTGTTTGGATCAATGGTAAGCAGGTAGTGGCGGCAGGCAAAGTGACCACGGTAGACGCAGAACAAC